>NZ_CP046675.1:0-332419 GCF_018243235.1 Ralstonia nicotianae | reverse complement strand
GTGTCTTTGGCCCCTTGAAGCCCCATGTCGCCAGCGCGGAAACCACTCCGAGAATATCCGCCAGGTTCAGGCTCATATTGGGTGGCCGCCAGACCGCTTCCCCTGTCTTCTTGTTCTTGAGGTTGGTCCCCATGATGCCCGGTATGAACACGAGAGGGATCACCGCCGGCAGCTTGGTTTCGATAACCTTGGGGCGACTGTCGTCGGTTGGCGTCAGGTGCGTCTCGTAGACCGGCTTTCCGTCCAGGTCACGTGTCCTGAGGATGACAACGTCTTCGTTGGGCTGGTTGGGCTCGCTACTCATCGGTGAGTCGTTCTCTTAAGTTTTGCCGGAGAGCTTTCCCAGCACGCGCAGTTGCACGCGCTCCATGGAAATACCTTTCTGCACAGGGAGGCGGCCCTCTCCATCGGTGACCAGCTTGAGTACCGCACCGTCACCACGCCGCAATTCGACCTGCGTATTCCGCAGCGGCTCGTGCGTGACCTGGTCGCGCAAAACATATCGATCGTCAAACGCACTGTGCGACCACGTGTTCATATCGCGCGACGCGTGCGTGGGCCCCGCAAAGCTGCGCTGCGCCGCCTTGTACGTAATCCGCCCCGGCGTCTCGACGATGATGTTCCCGCCCTCCAGCGTGATCGACGCCCCCGCTGCCGTCGCCAGCCGGATCCGCTTGGCCGCCGCGAAGTCCACATGCAGATTCGCCGACGCCAGCTTCAGGTCATCCTTGGACAGCAGCCCGAGCGCGTCATGCTGGGCCCGCACGTCGAGGCTGTCCTGCCCCGCCGTCAGCTGCAGGCCGATGTTGTCGTCCCCCGCCTTGGACAGCCCCGCCGCCACGCCGATGCCCTGCCCCGCATGGATGCGCGCCTGCTTGCCCACCGCGACGTTGGTGTCCTGGCCGCTGGCCAGTGCGATGCTCTCGCCGTTGGCGAATTGCAGGTCCTGCCCGGCGATCGCCACCAGGCCCGCGCGGCCGGCCAGCTGCACCGTCGCATCGCTCTGGTGCGGCACCTTGCCTTGCGTGGTGGTGTTGCCTGCGGCCGCGTCCTGCCGGGCCGCATCGAGCGCTTTGCCGTCGACCATGCCCGAGGCAGCCGTCTCCTGCTTGGCGAGCGGCGCGTTGTCGTCCTTGGCGGTGGACAGGGCTGCGGTCTGGTGCGTGGTGGCGCCCTGGCTCAACGATGCGGTGAGCTGTTTGGCCTGCCGGATCAGCGCGATGCCGGCGGCGTTGTCGCCGGTCGGCACAGCCTTGCCGTTCGTGGCATCGCGGTAGGTGGTCAGCAGCACGCCGGCCTGGCCGCGCACCGCGCCATAGCCATCGGTGCGCAGCTCGAAGCCCTGGCCCCGGAAGCTGCCGCGCCGGTTGTCCTGCTGGTGGATCAGGTGGCCCAGGTTCAGTTGGCTGTAGGCCTGCGTGGTGGCCAACTGCGTACGCAACTGCCCGTCGCTGTCGTCGAAGACGAGCAGGTTGGCGCCGCGCCCGCCATGCTCGGCGCTCTTGAAGCCGCTGAGGGCGGCGGCGTTGCGGTGGCCTTCGGCCTCGGTGCCCAGGCCGTGCCATGCGGGGCTGTGGCCGGCGGCGAGGTTGCCCTGCGCGCTGGCGGCGCTGTCGCTGCCCAAACGGTAGAGGGTCTCCGGGTCGGCCTCCTGCCTGACGCCCTTGGCGACCTGCCCGCCCGGGGTCGGCGCGATACCCGCTTCGCCCTGGCCGTTATAGAGCGCGCCGATCACCACCGGCTGGTCGATATCGTCTTCCTGGAACTTGACCAACACTTCCTGGCCGATGCGCGGCAGCCACTGCCAGCCCATGCCCGCCCCGGCCTGCCGCTGCGCGACCGGCAGCCAGCGGCGGCTGCGGTCGTCCGGCCGCTCGCCCTGCTGCCACGGGAAGCGGACGCGGACCTGGCCCCGTGGAGTGGTGTGGTGCTCCGCATCGCCACTGGCCTCGGTCTCGCCGGTCGGGCCGACCACGATGGCGCTCTGCACGCCCCTGGCGGTGGGCTCGGCGTACAGGCGGCCGGTGTCGGGGTGTGACACGACCGGTCGCCACGGCCGGCGTGCGTCACCCGCGCGGAATTGGCCGGCGTAGCCGTGGGCGCGCGCGGCGGTAAGCAGGTCCGCCGTCGGCGTGAAGCGTTCGATGACCTCGTGTGGCGCCATGAAGCCGAACGGGCCGGGGCCGGATTCGGGTGGGCTGGGCGGCGTGTCGAAGGTCAGTGCGGCGTCGAGCCCGCCCAGCTTCCGGGCCAATGTTGCCTGCGTGTCGGCGGTCAGGTTGTTGATGCCGCAGTGCTCGACCAAGTCGATCAGCAACGGATACGGGCCGTCCACGTCCTTCGGCAGGTGCGGGCAGTCCACGATCTTCAGTCGCGTGCCGCTGCGCAGCGTGCGCACCGAGCCGCGTCCGATGAACAGGCGAGCGCGCGCTTCGACGCTCTCCATCACCTGCTCGGCGATGCGCTGGGCGTTGGCCGTATCCGGCGCCAGCGACGAGCTGATCGACAGATAGGCATCCGGGCTGCCCGCGATACCGCAAAACCGAGAGGGAACGTGCGCGCGGAAGGCCCGCTTGGCCTGCGCATCCCAGGCCGCCACCGCCACCCCGCCCACCGCCGTGCGGCTATGGCAGATCAACGCCTGGATGGCGTCGCGTTCTTCCTGGCTGTGCGCGCGGTGGTAGCGGATGCCGCCCTCGGCAGCGGATGCCGTGTCCTCGGCCAGCCGGGGGCTGTCGGCGAAGATCAGCAGCGCGTGGCCACTGGGCGCCTGCTCATCCTCGACGGTGGTGAAGCCCAGACCCGCCTCGGCCAGCAGGCGCGTAACGAAGCGGTAATCGGTCTCTCGGAACTGGGCGATGTGCGTGCGCGTGCCGAACGCCGCCATGCGGTCTTCCGCGCCAGCGGCGAAGCGCCATGCGGCATAGGGCTCGTACGGCGACAGCATCTGTTCGAGGATGTCCGCCAGCGGCCGGTTCTGGAACACCTGGCTGTGCCGCTGTTGGGTGGCGAGCCAGAACCACGGCACCACGGTCAGGCGATAGCGCGCCAGGCTGCCATCGGCGCCGAGCTGCTCGGCCTGCCGGATCAGGCCGGTGCGCCGGGCCTGCGTGCCGTCGGCCAGCGTGGTGACCAGCGTCACGCGCTGGCCGATGAACGATTCGAGCGCGATGCGCGCGTTGGCGCTGGCGGCCACCACCCGCCACTCGAACAGCTCGGACAACGCCTCGCGGCCGAGCCACGCCTCCACCGCCAGTTCCGCGATCGGGCCTTCGCCTTCCAGCGCGTACAGGCGGTGCGCGGGAGCGAAGAGGTTCTGGAGAAGGGTCGTTACGTCCATTCGCTGTCCGAAACTGCGGGCGCATCACGGGCGGTTTCGTGAAGCCGGCGTGCACGCGTTGGTTGAATGACGCGATACCGCGCCGATGGCCTCTCCTTCGCCCGGCAATCCCGCAACGTGGCGAATGCGACGACCGGTTACTGCCCCCCGTGATTCGGCGGATTGGGCGCTTTGCCGGTATTCGCAGGATGCGGCGCCAGCAATGCCGCCAGCAGATCGGCATCCGGATCATCTGCGGTCAATGCGCCTTTACGGTTTCGCGCGGGTTTTGCGGCCGATTGCGGTTTGGCCTTGGCCGATGGCGCGTCCTTATCGGCGTGCAATGTCGATTTGGCGACAAGCTTGGCCGTTTCCGCGCGGCCCTGAGCCGTATCGTCCGTTTTCGCCGCATTGCCGGCCGCTGCCGATGCGGCGGGATGCGGCTCGCCGGCCGGCGCTTTGGCGAGGGCCTTGGCGGGAGGCGGCGCCTCCTTGGCGGACTTGTCGGGTGCGCGCTGCTCGTCGGTTTCCACATTGACGATCGTGGCGGCGGCCGGCGGCGCGCTGGCCGCCTCGGCAACCACGGGCACGGACGCCGCTTCCGCCACCGGCGCGGCCGGCTGGGCGCCCGCCTGGACAGCCGGGGCGGCCTGCTCCGCGACCGGCCCGGGTGTCGGCTCGCGCGATGGGCTGAACACGAGCCAAGCTCCGATCCCCGCCACCAGCACGGCGACGGCTGCCGCGATGCCATAGCGGCGCCCCTTCTTTTGCGGGGCCTTGCCCGACGCACCGACCCGGCCTTCCAGGCTGGCCAGGATGCGTGTGTGTCCGTTCTCGTCGGTCTCGGACTGGGATTCGAAGAGCGTCGGGGGCCCTTCCGGTTTCAAATCGCCGTTATTACTCATACGGGTCCAGAATTGAAATAGAATGC
The DNA here is from genome assembly GCF_018243235.1 of Ralstonia nicotianae. NCBI lineage: Bacteria > Pseudomonadati > Pseudomonadota > Betaproteobacteria > Burkholderiales > Burkholderiaceae > Ralstonia > Ralstonia nicotianae. The sequence continues at coordinate 328,169 of NZ_CP046675.1, read as the reverse complement.
GCGGCGAACGTATGCGTGAAAAAACGACGTTCGCGCATCAGAGACAACAAACACGCCGATTTCGGTGATGGCTGCTGATTCTAAGTCTGGGCCTCATGAAAGACAAATTGTTGGGATGAACACGGTTTTTCTTTATCGTTTCTTAATATTTATCGCGCCACAAACCCGGGATTAAATTACCGTTTCTTAATATTCCACCCGAAAAACACAGATATAAGTCAAACTTAATTGACTTCAACGCCTGCGCTCGCCAGTCTGCATGGTTTTTGCCGCTCTCGCTCTCTACTTCCTCGCCATGGTGGCGATTGCCGCCGTGCTGCTGCTGCCGTCGGTGCGGGAGCGCTGCGTGGCGGCCGCGCGCGCGCAGTGGCGCCGGCTGACGGCGGGCGCGACGATGGTCGGAGCGCGCTCGGCCGGGACCCTGCGTGAATCGGTGGACAGCGCGGCATCGAACGCCTCCGCCTTCAAGCAGTTCGTGGTGCGCCGGCGCGCGCTGCTGCTGGGCGCGCTGGGAGTGCTGTCGGTGCCGCCCATGCTGGCGCTGGCGCTGCGCGAGCGGCAATCGTTCGAGTTCGACGACGACACCGTGCGCGAGCCGGATCCGCACATTTCGGCGCTGCTCAACGGCGAGCGGCTGATCCCCCCGCCGCCGCTGCCGCCCGAGGTGTTCACCACGCGCGAAGTGGAACTGATCCGGCCGGCCATCCGCGATGCCAGCCGCGACTGGAACCTGCTCGATGCCGACTTCCGCCAGCGCCTGCTGCTGGTCTACAAGATCATGCGCGACGAGCACGGCTATGAAATGGCGCTGCTGGAGGGCTACCGCAGCCCCGAGCGGCAGGAAAAGCTCGCTGCCATGGGCAGCAACGTCACGCAGGCCACGGCGTTCCAGAGCTACCACCAATACGGCCTGGCGGCCGACAGCGCGTTCTTCCGGGACGGCAAGCTGGTGATCAGCGAGAAAGACCCGTGGGCGATGCGCGGCTACGCGCTGTACGGGCAGGCGGCGGAATCGGTCGGCCTGGTCTGGGGCGGCCGCTGGAAGATGATGGACCTGGGCCACGTGGAGCTGCGCCGCCGCGGCGTGCTTGGCAAGCGCCCGGGCTGAGGCCGCAGCGGCATCGATACATCGATTGGAGCAAACGCAATGACACGTCCCTTCATCCTGCTGGGCGACAAGACCGACCACGGCGGCGTGGTGATCACCGCCTCGGGCAACACGACCACCGGCGGCAAGGGCATCGCCTGCGTCGGCGACAAGGTCACGTGCCCGCAATCGGGTCACGGCGGCACGACCGTCATCGTCACGGGCGATCCGAACGTCGTCATCGATGGCCGGCAGGCCGCGCGCCATGGCGACAAGACGGCCTGCGGCGCCACCCTCCTGGCCAGCCAGGGCACCACCGGCAGCATCTGACGGCCGCTCCATGCTCGCAAAAAGACTGTTCCGCTCCGGATTGACGCTGCTGGCGGTGTTCGCCGTGGTGTGGATGGCCACCATCGCGTGGTGGCAGGCCACCCACCGCATGCCGACCACCGCCGACATCGTCACCAGCCTGTTCCTGCTGCCGCTGGGCATGGTGATCGGCTACCGGGTCATCCGGCGTGCGCTGGACGGCATCCGCACCAATGTCGCGGCGGGACGGGAACTCGCGGCGACCACCGCGCCGGTGGCCGCGGACAGCGCCGCAGCGGCAACCGACCCGCAGGACACCACCCGCCACTGGCGCGCCACGCTGCTCGGCAGCGCCTTCCGCACGGCCGCCGGCGCCGACATCGACACGCTGGTCAAAGCCGCGCAGACCTACTCGCAGCCGGACATGACGGATGTGCAGGGGGTCGGCTCGCCGGTCTTCGCGGCCCCGGTGAAAGGGCTCGACATCAAGGATCTGCGCGACAAGCTGGTGCAGCGCCATCCCGGGCTGGCGTGGACGGACGAAAGCCTGCGCGCGCTGACGCTGTGCCGCGACGTGATCGACGAACTGGCCGCGCAGGCCGCCGCCAGCCTCCCCGCGCAGGCCGGCGGCGAGCCCGTGCGGCTGGTCGTCACCGCCCTGCTGCCGCGCGACTGGACGCCCCCGCAGCAAAGCGCCGCCGATGACTGGCTGCGCCAGCAGATCCGCCCGCACTGGCCGGCCGAGCGCGTGACGCTGGAGCCCATCGCCGCCAAGGGCGACGCCGATGCACTGCTCCTGCTCGACCGCGCGACCCAGGCGCTGAACCGCCCGAACGAGGAGCGCGCGCTGCGCATAGTGGTGGTGGCCGATTCGCTGATCGGCATGCGCGCGGTGGAACAGCTGACGCAGCAGTCGCAGCTGTACGACGCCGACCAGAACAAGCACGGCCGCCTGCCCGGCGAAGCGGCGGCCGGCGTGCTGCTGTGCTCGCCGGCCGACCCGTTGGCCCAGCGTGCGAAAGCGGACACGCCCGCGGATGACGAAGCGCCGGCGGCGGCCCTCGTCCTCACCCGGGCCAGCGTGGCGCGCCTGGGTGCGCCGACCGCCGATCGCGGCCAGCCCGACACCCATGCGCTGGCCAGCGCGGTCCGCCAGGTGCTGGAGACGCTGGCCGCCGCGCCGGACGGCGCCAACGACAGCAACCAGGCCAAACCCGCCGCCGATGCGGCACCCGCGTCGCCGCCCCCGATCGCAGCCGTGGTCGCGGACACCGGCGTGCATCCGGTGCGCACGGCGGAGGTCGCGCGCGTGGTCGCCGAGCGCTTTCCGGCGCTGGACGCCGCCGAAGACGTGCTCTCGCTTGGCCAGCCGTGCGGCTACCTGGGCGCGGCCGGCGCGCTGCTGCCCGTGGCCCTGGCCCACCAGTTGAGCCGGCAGACCGGACGCCCGGTGCTGGCGCTGACCGCCAACGACATCCAGCAGCGCGGCGCGATCGCAGTCGTGCCGAGCCTGACCTGACCCCCGATTTCCGATTCGTTCCCGAGCCGAAGGCAACATGCGACGCTTCCTCAACTTCCTGACCCACTCACGCACGCTCTCGGTTCTGGGCGTGCTCGCGCTGACGATCATCCTGCTGCTGATCGCGCTGACCTTCGAGATTGGCCTGGTCTGGGCCGGCATCGCGCTCGGCGTGCTGCTGGCGCTGTGGCTGGCGACCGCGCTCTGGAAACGCTGGCGCGCGCGCCGGGCGAGCGCCAGGCTCGAAGGCGTACTGGAGCAGGCGGCCGACAAGAGCGCCGCGCCGGACAAGCGCGAGGAAGTCGAGGCGCTGCGCGTGCGCCTGGCCGAGGCAGTCAAGACCATCAAGCGCTCCAAGCTCGGGCAGTTGTCGGGCGATGCGGCCCTCTATGAGCTGCCCTGGTACATCGTGATCGGCAACCCGGCGGCCGGCAAGAGCACGGCGGTGCTGAACTCGGGCCTGCAGTTTCCGTTCGCCGACAAGGGCGGCGCGGTGATCCAGGGCATCGGCGGCACGCGCAACTGCGACTGGTTCTTCACCACCGAAGGCATCCTGCTCGATACGGCCGGCCGCTACTCGGTGCACGAGGAAGACCGCCGCGAATGGCTCGGCTTCCTCGACCTGCTCAAGCGCTACCGCCCCAAGGCGCCGATCAACGGCATCGTCGTAACGGTGAGCGTGTCGGAGCTCACGCAGAACCGTCCCGAGTTCGCCATCAACCTCGCCAAGAACCTGCGCCAGCGCGTGCAGGAGTTGACCGAGCGGCTGGAAGTGTTCGCCCCGGTCTACGTGATGTTCACCAAGGCCGACCTGATCACCGGCTTCACGGAATTCTTCGGCGATAGCGAGAAGCAGGAGCGCGACCGCGTGTGGGGCGCCACCCTGCCCTTCGAGCCGGACGCCAAGCCCGACGTGGCGGCGCTGTTCGACCAGCGCTTCGATGAGCTGTGCGACGGGCTGAAGGAGATCAGCGTGGCGCAGATCTCGCTGCACCAGAAGAACAAGCTGTCGCCGGGGCTGCTGAGCTTTCCGCTGGAGTTCGCCTCGATCAAGCCGGCACTGCGCGCCTTCCTGGTGACGCTGTTCGACGAGAACCCCTTCCAGTACAAGCCGGTGTTCCGCGGCTTCTACTTCACCAGCGCGCTGCAGGAAGGCGCCACCAACAGCGCCTCGGCCGAACGCATCGCGCGCCGCTTCGGGCTCAGCACGGACGGCGCCGCGCGCAGCCGCGAGGTGTTCTCCAAGAACGGCTTCTTCCTGCGCGACCTGTTCTCCAAGGTCATCTTCTCCGACCGCCAGACCGTGCGGCAATTCGCCAGCCCGGCCAAGACGCGCCTGCGCATCGCCACCTTCTTCGGGCTGGTGCTGGCGCTGGGCCTGCTGCTGGGCGGCTGGACGTGGTCGTACATGGGCAACCGCACGCTGACCGCCAACGTGCAGGCCGACCTCGACAAGATCGTCAAGCTGCAGCAGAACCGCGTCGACCTGCAAGCCCGGCTGGAAGCGCTGGACATCCTGCAGGACCGCATCGAGCAGCTCGAGCGCTTCCGCGGCGAGCATCCGCTGGCGCTGTCGCTGGGGCTATACCAGGGCGACGCGCTGCAGCACAAGCTGCTCGACGAGTACTACAACGGCCTGCGCCAGGTGATGCTCAAGCCGGTGGGCGGCGCGCTCGAGACCTTCCTGGCCGAGGTCAACACGCACCCCGAGCAGCTCGCGCCGATGGTGCGTCCGCCCGAGACCGGCGCGGTGATCGCCACCTCCGTCACCTCGGCGACGGCCACCATCGCGGCTTCGGGCGCCGCCGCCGGTGCGCCGGCATCGGCATCGGCATCGCCCACGGCCACCGCCACGGCCGCCGCGCCGGCCGGCAAGCGCTTCACCGATGCCTCGCCCTCCAACGTGGAAGACGGCTACAACGCGCTCAAGACCTACCTGATGCTGTCGGACAAGCGCCACGTGGAAGTCGCGCACCTGACCGACCAGATCACGCGCTTCTGGCGCGGCTGGCTGGAAGACAACCGGGGCAACATGCCGCGCGAGCAGATGATCCGCTCGGCCGAGCGCAACCTGTCGTTCTTCCTCGCCCGCGTGAATGACGACAACTGGCCGCTGCTGGAAGGCAACCTGTCGCTGATCGACCAGACCCGCGAGAACCTGCGCCGCGTGGTGCGCGGCATGCCGGCGCGCGAACGCGCCTACGCCGAGATCAAGGCCCGCGCCTCGACCCGCTATGCGCCGATGACGGTCGCGCGCATCGTCGGCGAGACCGGCGGCAACGTGATCGCCGGCAGCTACGCCGTGCCCGGCACCTTCACCAAGGAGGCATGGCAGGGCTACGTGCAGCCCGCCATCCGCGAGGCCGCCAGCAAGGAGCTGCAGACCAAGGACTGGGTGCTCAACGTGGCCGCCCGCGACGACCTGACGCTCGAAGGCAGCCCCGAGCAGATCCAGAAGACCCTGGTCACGATGTACAAGACCGAGTACGCCCGCGAGTGGCAACGCTTCATGCAGGGCGTGGCCGTGCAGGACTTCACCAGCTTCGAGCAGGCCGTGGCCGGCATGAACCTGCTGGGCGATCCGACCAACTCACCGATCCGCAAAGTGCTCGACACCGCCTACGACCAGACCTCGTGGGACAACCCGTCCATGCTCAACGCCGGCCTCAAGCAGGCCAAGTCGGGCGTGCTGGGCTGGTTCAAGCAGCTCTTCGCGCGGCAGACACCGTCGCAGATCAACGTCAACGTGGACGTGGGCGGCAACGCCGAGACCGGCAGCATCCCGATGGGGCCGGTGGGCAAGGAGTTCGCCGGGCTGGCGCGCGTGGCGGTGATGCACGACGACAAATCGCTGCTGCGCGGCTACATGGACGCGCTGTCCAAGGTCCGCACCCGCTTCAACCTCATCAAGAACCAGGGCGACCCCGGCCCCGGCGCGCGCCAGCTGATGCAGCAGACGCTGGACGGCAACGGCTCCGAGCTGGCCGACACCCTCAAGTACGTCGATGAGCAGATGCTGACCGGCATGACCGACAGCGAACGCCAGACGCTGCGCCCGCTGCTGGTGCGCCCGCTGCTGCAGTCATATGCGGTGGTGATCCGGCCGGCCAGCGTGGAGATCAACAAGGTGTGGAACGCGCAGGTCTACCAGCCGTTCAGCCAGACGCTGGCCGAGAAGTATCCGTTTGCCGCCAACGCCAAGATCGAGGCCAGCGCGGCCGAGATCGGCCAGATCTTCGGGCCGGAGGGCGCCATCGCCAAGTTCGCCAACACGACCATTGGCCCGCTGTCGGTGCGCCGCGGCGACATGCTGGCGGCCCGCACCTGGGGTGACCTGGGCCTGGCCTTCGTGCCCGAGTTCACCGCCGGCTTCACGCGCTGGATCGCCCCGCTGACGGGCGGTGCGGCGGGCGGTGCCGGTGGCGCGGCGGCCGCGGCGCCGCAGACGGTGTTCCAGATTCTGCCGGTGCCGTCGCAGGGCACCACCGAATACACCATCGAGATCGACGGCCAGCAGCTGCGCTACCGCAACACGCCGCCGCAATGGGCCAACTTCGTCTGGCCGAATCCGCAGGGCACGCCGGGCGCGCGCGTGACGGCCACGACCTTCGACGGCCGCACCGTGGAGCTGCTCAACGAACCGGGCCGCTTCGGCCTGGAGCGCCTGATCGCCACCGCGAACCGCAAGCGTCGCCCCGATGGCGCGTTCGACCTGACGTGGGCGCGCGGCGACATCAGCGTGTCGGTCAGCCTGCGCATCATCAGCAGCCCGCAGACGGCCGGCACCTCGGGCTCCGACTCGCCGCAAGGCCAGGGCCTGCGCGGCCTGCGCCTGCCGACCTCGATCGCGGACGCGACCGCCTCGCAGAACACCGCCACGCCGCCCGCGCCGGCAGGCAGCCGCCCGGCCAGCGCGGCCGCCGCGACGACCCAGGCCACCGCCCGGACCCTCGTCACACAAGAGCAAGGGGGGACGGCGCAATGAGTCAGACCCAGCTGCAGCTCTCGTACTTCGGCAAGCTGCCCTCACGCGGCGACTTCGTCAAAAGCGCGAACAACGTCCAGCTGCTCGACACGCTGGACCGCTGGCTCGCCCAGGGCATGGAGCTGCTGGCCGAGGCGCCCGACTGGAAGGCCACCTACGACACCTGGCAGCCGGTGCAATTCGCCTTCCTGGGCTCGCAGAGCCGGCTGGCGATCGCCGGCACGCTGATGGCCAGCAGCGACCTGTCTTCGCGCCGCTTTCCGTTCCTGACGGCGACGGCGATGGAGGTCGAGCGCCCGATCAACTTCATCGCCCGCAGCCCGCTGGCGCTGGCGCGGCTGTGGACGCGCGCCGGCCAGCAGATGATCTCGCTCGCCCGCGCCGCCGACGCCACCGAGGGGCTGCGCCTGCTGGCCGAATCGCAGCACGACGTGGAGACCGGCGCCGGCACGCAGACCTACGACGCGAGCTTCTCGGACTTCATCGACTTCCAGACCGTTGCCGGGCTGGAACAGATGCTGCGCGCCGAAGGCCACGACATCCGCCTGCGCCGCACGCTGCTGGCGCTGGGCACGCTGCTGCAGCCGGTCATGTCCAGCGGCTCGTCGCGGCTGGAGAAGGGGCTCACGCTGCCGCTGCCGGCCGATCCGCTCTACCGCAGCCTGGTGGCGAGCTTCTGGCTGGAGCTGGTCTCGCGCTTCCTGCAGCGCGCCGACTTCGAGCTCTCGCTGTTCCTGGGCCGGATCAACGGTGCCGAGCGCCTGGTCATCGGCTTCAACGGGGCGTCGTCGCGCACCCTGCACAGCATCATTTCACCGCTGGCGTACGCCGAGCAGAACATCAACATCGACGATCCGGAATGGGTCGACCAGCACGTCAGTACGGAATACGGCATGGGCAAATTCGTCAGCTACCTCGACCAGCCGCAGTTGTCGCTGCGCGTGGCGGTCGACACCTTCCGCGAAGTCTTCATCGGAGAATGAACATGGGTCTGGATGCAATCAGGTACGGCTTCCGGCCTGCAACGGTACTGGCGGCGGCCCTCGCGGCGGCTTGCCTGGGCACCCTGCCCGCTCACGCCGCGCCGGGCGACCCGGCCCCCGCGTCCGCAACCAGCCCCGTGCCGGGGCAGGTCGTGGCCGGCGGCATGGTCCCGGACGAAGCCACCAAGGCGAGCGTGCTGGCCAGGCTGCGCGAGCTCTACGGCAGTGCCAACGTGGTCGACCAGATCGAGGTCGGCAACGTGGTGTCGCCGCCCAACTGGACGGGCAACGTGCAGAAGATCCTGTCACCGCAGATCAAGCAGGTCAGCCGCGGCCAGCTCAACATCGACGGCACGCAGGTGGCCGTGCACGGCGACGTGCAGAACGAAGCACAGCGCCAGCAGCTCGCCAGCGATATGGCCACCACGCTCGGCGCCAGCTACACGATCAAGAACGGACTGCGCGTGGCCGCCGTCTCGGAACAGAGCCTGCTGGACCAGACCCTGGCCAACCGCATCATCGAGTTCGAGACCGGCAGCGCCACGCTCACGCCCAAGGGCCGCGGCATCTTGGATGAAATGGCCGCCGTGCTGCCGCGCCTGAACGGCCGCAAGATCGAGATCGTCGGCCACACCGACAACTCGGGCAGCCGCGCCATGAACCTCAACCTGAGCCAGGCCCGCGCCGAGACGGTGAAGAACTACCTGATCAGCAAGGGCGCCGAACCCGGCACGCTCACCGCCATCGGCGTCGGGCCGGACCAGCCGGTGGCACCCAACGCCACCGACGAGGGGCGGTCGCGCAATCGGCGGATCGAGTTCCGGGCTAGCCAGTGAGTGGAAACGGATCCGGCCGCGCTCCCTCACGGGAGCGCCCGGCGGCCGCCAACGCCGCACAGCAACCGGTGACGGAAATCAGCAAGCCACGTGCCGGCATGCAACAGGCAGCGGGCCCAACCCGCCCGGATGACCACGACAGCGGAACCGCGCCCACGCGGTCCTTCGCCGCCGCCTTCCCTCTCCCATCGTGAAAGGCATCTGGTGGGTCTGGTGCCACCTGGTCTGGGCATGGCAATGCATCGAGCACTGGCTGGCCGAGCGGCTCGGCGGTGCGCCCGCCACGGTCATGGAGGGCGTCATCCGCGCCGTCCGGGCCGGCGATGCGGCGTTCGACGTATATCAGGCCATGGGGCTGCAAGTTGCCCCGCTGGCGCGGCTCAACATGTGGCACGACGCCAACGATCCGTCGAGCGAGATGTACTACCGCGTGACACCGGTCGTGCTCGAACTGGACGATGGCCGCGTCATCCACTTCTGCGAATATCAGGTCACGAACCATCCGCTACCCTGCAACGCGCCCAACTTTGCCGATCTCGCCGCAGGCGAACGGGTGTGTGCCGTAGGCTGGTGGGAACGCGACATGTTCTCGGCCTGGGGGCTTCGCCTGCGTGAAGGACACCGTTCGCGGATCGTCTATGCCGTCCGGCCGCCGAGAGACCTGCCCAGGCGCTTCGATGAACTGCTGGCGCGCCGTCCCCATGGCTTCGCGAAAGCCGTGGGGACGCGCAGTGGGTACGCCGCTGCGATGATCCTGCCGATGGCCTTCGTGCTGCTTGCGAGCGAACCCGGTGCGCAGAACATCGGCCCCGTCATGGCGGTCCTGGCGTTCTCGCTCACGCTGCTGCCGCTGGCCTGCTGCCTCATCAGCGTCGCGGCAACGCGCATGCTGGCCGGACCACTGCTGCCCATTCCCGAAATGATGGCACTCGGCCGCTGCGGCGAGGGAAACCTCCGTTTCCGAAGCTACGACTTTGCCCGTTGCGAAAGGGCAGTGCGGCTCGCGATGGAAGCACCGACGCGGCACACCGCCAGTCCAGCCACTGAGCGCCCGGATTCTGGCTGATTTCTCCACGCAGTCATGCACGCACCGCCTGCCGCCCAGGACGGCCGGCCGCGCGTGCCCACACAACCGCCATCAACTCGCGTCATCCGCCGGCGGATCGCCCAACCCCAGCAGTTCTTCGATCTGCGACAGCGTCGCATCGTCCTTGACCACCGCGCGCAGCCAGGCGTGCAGCGGCATGTCGCCCCACTTGGCCGCGCGCGCGGCGAGGTAGGCCACCGGGCTGTGCGGCTCGGTCTGGCGGAAGAACTCGGCCACCTCGCGCAGTTGGTTCAGCGCCTGGGCGCGCGTGCGGATCGGGCCGACCCCGGTATCGGGCACGGCCTCGGCGACGGGCTGGGCGGTCTGCTGCGGCGCGGTGGTGGTCTTGGGCTCGACCGCGCTGGGCTTGGTTTCCGTCTTGCCGCCGAAACGCTCGACCAGAGCGCGGACTGCCTGCAAGGCCTCGCGCGCGGCGCGGAAGCTCGGCGCATGATCCCCGGCGCGCCCGTCCAGCACAGACTCCAGCCGCAGCAGCGCCGCGCCGCAACCCACCACGTCGTTGTACAGCGCCGTGTAGAACGCCGAAGACGACGCGCGGCGCGCCGCCTCGAACTGATCCTGCGTGACCTTGCCGCGCGACAGCTCATCCGCCTGCTCCGGATCGCGCCGGATCGCCTCGATCAGGTTGGTGGCGACCTCCCAGTCGACATAGTTGAAGCCGCCGTTGCCCGCCTCCACCAGCGGCACCTCGCGGATCAACTGGCTGGAGCGCCCCGCCAGCCACGCCATGCTGCCGGTGCGCGCCTCGGGATCATCCGGCTCGGGCAGCGGGAAGAGGTGCTCCCAGTACTGCTCGCACAGCCCCGCGATCAGCTCGTAGCCCTCGCGCAGGCCGGCGAAGCCCCGCTCCTTGGACAGCGCCTCGGTCAGCCACGCGGCCAGGCGCAGGTCCTTGGTGCGCTTCTGCAGCAACGCCGTGCTTTCCGAGACGACGGCGCGCCAGTCCGCCTCCTTGATCTCGGTCACCCAGTCGCCCTGATCGAGCGAGGGGTCGTCGAAGCGCCGCGCTTCCTGGATGGTGTCGAATTCGGTGGAGAAGAGCATGTCTTCGCCGCAAGGCGTGGGGCCGGAGAGCGGAGCAAGAAGCTGGTCGAACTGGAGGGTTGCCATGGGTAGAAAAACGGTCGACAAAGTTGGTGCAAGTCTACTGCGTGAGATGCCTTAAAGCGACAGTGCCGGGGCCGGGAACATCCTCGCGCGCAGCCGCTTTCCGGGCAGACCGACGGGCGCATCCCGTGGCCGGCTACCGCCCTTGCCAGCGCCGCCTGATGTAGGCCACCACCTGCTGCGTCTGCGGTTCGCGCAGGAACCCGTGCCGGAACAGCATGCTGCCGTGGATCTCCGGCAACGCCTCGTTGAGATCCAGTTGTCGCGCGATTTCGGGCACACCGCCCTCCACCGTCCAGTCCGGTTCGGCGGTGCTCGGCGTGCCCACCTTGTACAGCGCCATGCCGATATAGAGCCGGGTCCGGGTCTGCCGCACGGTGTCGGCCCACCAGCGGGCGATGACGTCGTAGCGCGCGATCTGGCGCGCGAACGGCCAATAGATCTGTGGCGCGATGTAGTCGATAAGCCCCTCCAGCACCCAGCGGCGGGTATCGGCATAGGCGACGTCGTAGTTCGGCGCGCCGGCCTGGGTCTCCGAGCCCAGCGGGTCGTCCTGCTTGTTCCGCCAGACGCCGGCCGGACTGATGCCGAACACCACCCAGGGCTTGATCGCCTTGATCGTGCAGGCGATGTCCCGGATCAGCCGATAGGTGTTGTCGCGGCGCCAGTCGCCCTTGTCGGCGAAGCCCGCGCCGTAGCGCTGGTAGGTGGCCGCATCGTCCAGCAGCGAGTCGCGGGTTTCGTAATAGAAATAGTCGTCGAACTGGATGCCGTCGACGGGGTAATTGCGGACGATCTCTGCCACGACGCCTGCCAGCCACGCGCGCACCTCGGGAATACCTGGGTCGAGCACGAAGCGGTTGTTCGCGACGCGCACCCACTCCGGGTGCTGAACGTAGACGCTGGGCGGCGAATCCGTCGACGAGCGGGTCAATGCATCGAGGGTGTCCTGGCGGGTGTTCATCGAGACCCGATACGGATTCAGCCATGCATGCACCTTGATGCCACGAGCATGCGCATGCTGGAGCAGGAAAGCCAGCGGATCGAACCCCGGGTCCTTGCCCACCACACCGGTCAGGTACGGCGACCAGGGCAGGAGCCGGGAGCGATAGAGCGCATCCGCGCATGGTTTGACCTGGAACACCAAGGTGTTCAGGTTCATGAGCACCGCTTCGTCGAGGATTCGCAATAGTTCGTCCTGCTGGACCCGCACGCGCTCCTGGACGTTCTCGATCTGCGTGGAGGCCTGGCTTGGCCAATCCAGATTGAGCACGCTGGCGACCCAGGTGGCCCGGACCTCTCCGAGCGCGCTCGACGCGCCGGCATCGAGCGGCAAGTGCAGCATCCCCGCGCCGGCCGCCAATGCGCTCCAGGTCAGAAAGCGCCGGCGCGGAATACCCGCCTGTGCCATCTCGTCCGTCAGCGGCGAGGGTTCCTGAGCCTCGGTCTGCGGCAGAATCCGATCGTCGCGCCGGCTCATGCTTGGGCTCCGTGCGATCGGCCGGAACAGGGCTGCGAATGAATGGCTTTCGACATCATGCTCTCCTTTGATAAGCGATCGATTGCGTGGGCGATGGCCGATGGGCGTTTGCGGCGTTGAGGGCTGCCGTGTAGCGTCATCGCATCCTCGCATTGCTGCGGCGTCATGCCCATCGGGCCGAAGCACTGCTCGTTGCCGACCCGCTGCACCTGCTCATCGCTCAGCGCCGCGAAGCCGAGCACCTGCTTGTCCAGCTGCGCCGGTTCCAGGCTATCGGCCTGGCTCGTACTGCCGACCTGCCAGCCCGCCACGTCGAAACGCTGCATGTACTTGGCCGGGTTCGGCTCGATCTCGCGCTTGAGGTGCTGCGGGTCGATGGGGTCGGGGTGGAACGCGTACCACAGCGATTTGACGTTCTTGGCGTCCTTGATCCAGATCAGGTTGTTGTTGGCCTGTCGTGCGCCGCGCTCGCAGGCGATCTTGGCCTCGGCCGCTTCCGGCTTCATCACCCAGAACTGCCGCAGATAGCCATGCGGATGCACTGCGTACCCTTCCCACTCCAGCAAGCCACGTCGCTCGATGCGCAGATACAGATAGCCAGCGCGCAGCATCCGCACACCGTAGCGCGCGGTCTTGATCGGCACGCCGCCCGGCTGTGCCTGCAAGCGCCCGTTCGGCTTGAATTTGTCGAGGGTGCTCACCCCTTCCGGCCGCGAGCTGTAGCCAGCGGAATAGCGTGTGAACAGGATCGGCAACCGCCTATTCGACGATGCTCACCTCCCCTTGCACCGCTGGCTCCACCCCTGCCAGCAGCTCCACATCCGCTACGCTCAACGCCGGACCACCTGCTGCCGCGATCACTTCGGGCGGAAACGCCATCGGCTTGCGATTGTTGACGGGCTTGCGCAACCGCTCGCCGGGTTGAATTGCAGGACCGCCTTCCTCCATGTATCGACGAACGTGCTCCCAGACTTGGAACAGGCGTTCATCCTCGAAGTAGCCTTCGTAGCCGATCGGCACACAGTCCTTCACGGTCTTCTGACCGTGTTCATCCAATCCGCCCCAAAGCAAAACCATCCAGTACGATTCGTGGAACGACTTGCCCGCGTTGGAGACGATGAGCTTGTAGGTACGCACCTTCAACTCATCCCAAGAATAAGTAAAGGCACCGGACCTCGTGAATTCCCAGAATTTTAAGAACTTTGGTCGTGTCGGGCGAATGAAGGTGACCGTCCGATCCTTTCGATTAAATAGGATGGGCCAGTCCGCTGGCATTCTCACCGTGGAATTAAAAAAAAACGTTGAAATAAGGAAAAAACAGATCGACCCCAACAAACTTATGACTGCAGACCATGTACGTGGATAGTCGTAAGTAATTAGCCTAATCGAGAAAATAAGAAAAATCAGAGACAATAGCATTGAAAATGCTACGCCCCCCCATCCGAGAAGCCTCCTGCTTTGCCCATACGGAGAACCAATTGCGATGGCATCTGGGTGCACACTCACCAAACAATTCCGCGTTCTCGCCAGTTCGTGCGTCCGAGTGCCTTTATCATCAGGCGCTATACGCCAAGGATTATTTCTCGGCGGAAGAATAGGTTTCAGCCTGTCCAAAACCTGGAAATACGGTTCGGGCTGATTCCAGACTGGCGCCAGCACCGCTTTCCCGCGTGGTCCATTAGCCTCGTCGTCGTATTCGATGGTCAATCTCAAATCTCCTCATCAATAATCAGCGAGCGCTCGCCGATAGCATGCCCGCTGCCAGAAAACGTAAAAACCTGCACGGTGCCACGCGCATTGTGGAAACGTGTCATCTTGACAGTGGATGACAGAACCAGTGTGGTAATACCGCTCTCTGATTTTTCCGTAAACGTCGGGGCTATACCGTTTACTCCCGGAATGTTCGTCGCAACCGATCCAGAGCCGGTATAGGAAGCCGTACCCACCAGCATTTCGCCCCCGCCTCCCGATGCATAGACACGCATTTCCCAGCCCAGCCGATTACGTAACGTTTCCGGCAACATAAAACGCAACCACGCTTCGCGGGTGTAGGTCGGTTCCTGACCTAACAGGCCAGCCCCTTCTGCCGCCATGGCTGAAGCGCCTAAGTTCTCGATAAGGTTCCATCGAAACGAAAAGTCGATCTGCGCACACAGCAAAACCTTATTGGCCTCTCGCACCTCTGCGTCGAAATCACGCCACTTACCTTCTTTGTCTGCCACTCCCCAAATCGTTTTAGCAGCCCATACTTCCGGAGGTTTATCCTTAACGAGCAAGATCACGAAACCAACAATTACCCCAACGGCCACCAGCACTAAGCTACCAATACCCAGAGCTACAGCGCCGATGCCCATCCAGCCCCCAGCAGCAGCTCCAAATGCAGCACCAGCTGCCAGTCCAAAGACAATGCTCTGAACAATAAAGCCAGTTGTCGCTTTCTCATCTCCATCACCAGCTGCTCTTACAGCGTTGACCAATGCCTGCACTGCATCCACAGCCGTCGACCCAGCCGCGAGGAACCCCGCAACCCGCTTCACCCCGTCAAACACCACTGTCTTACCCACATGTTCCAGATATTGAGCACGCAACTCATACAACGCAGCCGTCAAGCCCAAACCAGCCGACAGCAGACCGAAGCTCGCAGCCATCCGCTCCTGATCATTGCCGTTGGCATAATCACCCCACGCCTTATGGATCAACAACACCTGCAATAGACCAGACCCCGCAGACAATACACCGCTCGCGCTCGCGACCACCTTCATATGCCCCTTCGCCCACTGCGTCGCCGTCACCGAGTCGACGAACTGGGCAACCGAACGAGCCGCCTTCGCGCCATAGATTTCCGCAGGCGCAACCAAGTACCGGGCGCCTTTCGCCGCCCCCTGCTTGACCTTACTGAGCGTCGCGCCAGGATCGCGCACCATCAGGTACACGTCCACCATCCCCATCGCCGTCTTTGGCGCACCATTCATTTCCATGGCGGCAGCCGAGTTGAGCAGCAGACTCTCGACCTTGTTCCGACCATCCTTGACGGTTTGCTTGATGGCCTCGGCCACTTCTCCTCGCATGACGTTCCACATGCGTACGGCGTCTGCCAGTGGCATCTGCACTCGCATGAGCTTGAGCAGCGGATCAGCCTCGCTGCGGGTCATCACCATCATGGTGATCAGCTTCAGCTGATATCGCAGCTTTTCGGAGAGTTGCCCTGCCTTCAGGTCCAGCTTCGTCACAACGGCCGTGGTGGTGCCCAGCAGGGCTTGCGTCGTTGACCGGACATCGTCGAGCAACGCCCCTTTGCCGGCAGCCACCGCTGCCTTGACAGGCTCCAAGTCCATGATGCCCTTGACCGAATCCCATTCCTTGGACACCTGATCCTTGTCCGTGGCCCAATCGAGGAATTGCTTCTGGTTGCCCAGCAAGGCGCGCGCGAGCAGCGCTTCCTTATCGTCGAACTTGGATGTCAAGAATGGCTTGAACCACTTCGCTCCCTCGTCTGACATCGGCCCGCCCAGCGTCACGTTGGCGACGCACTTGGCGTAGTAGACCCCATCGATATGGGTAGCGTCGTCAAAGTCGTGCGACGTCACCAGCTTGCGGGCATCACTCTGCAACCAGACCCTGTAGTCCCGCTCGACTTCTGCCAAACGTTTCTGATCGGCTGCAGCCTTGTCCCGATAGCGCTGCAGGTATTGAGCGTACGTGCAGGTGGAGCCGTTGGGCGTGGGCAACGCCCTCAGCTTGCCCAACAAGCGCGTACGTGCATCCTTGGTGTCCTGGTCGATCTGACGCGCATTGGGAATGCGAACGGTTCCATTGTTGTAGTCCGGATACCAGTGATTCGGGTTCACCCCTCGCTTGACGATACCCGGGATCAGTTCAGCGTCTGGCGGAAGCCGGCCGTCCTTCTGCATCGACTCAAACTGCGTACGCGTGATCGGCGTGCCGTCCAGCTTGGCATAGCTGGCATTGCGTTGCTTGTGCTGCTGTCCGTTCTGCTCGATCAACTTGAGCATGCCTTCGATCTGCAACGCAGATTGAAACTTGCGGAATTCATCCTTACTGGCAACAGACTCCGCCGCCGAATTGCACAGCGTGATACGGCGTTGAGCGGCTTCGGTCGTAATCCCCTCGGCATCGGGCACGCACACCATCATCAGGTTGGCGTCCGTATAGGGCTTGCCCGGCAACTTGTCGAACATCGTGTGCGCCTGCTTGTACAGCAGTTGCGCATCTTCCGGACGCACCGTTTGCTTGGGATTCTTAAAGAGCGGCGACTCCTGCTTTTCATCCTGCGCATCCGGCGACGCCATAGCCGCAGCCCCATTGCTCTGCCCCGCCTTGGCGGGAATCAGCCGAGGAAACGGATTGCCGCGCAGCACCTCAGGCTTTAGCCCGATGTCGTAGTCAGGAACGCACTGGATGGCCTTCTCGACGGTTAGCCCAATCGCCTGCTCACTCTTGCCGGCAGGCGCATCGATACACGCCATCCGCTTGGCACGCAAATCCGCATGGCTCGCATACTTCTTGAGCGTCGGCGCACTCCACGGCGACGTACTGAACCCGACCCACACCCGCTTGGTCTGCTTGGGCTGCGGAATCACAAACAGCATGGCCGTGGCATAGCTCTCGCTGCGCTTGCAGGTGAACGCCTCGTCGTCCTTGCCGGCCATCGCCAGCGGAATCGGCATCAGATAGCCGCCGTGATCGACGCGGAACACCTGCCATCCGTGCTGTTTGACGAGTTCCGGGGTGTGCGCCTTCTCGTAGTAGGCGTAGACATAGCCCGCGCGCAGGGTCCGCAAGACGTAACCCGAGGCCACCAGATCAGGCGCGGCCAGCTTCTTGACGATGGGTGCCAACACCCCTTTTCTGGCCTCGGCGTATCCCTTGTCCGCCAACCCGAGACGGGTCAGTAGCACCGGCAAGCCGGCCTTGACGCACGACGGGCACCCCGAGGCACCACACGCCGGCTTGGCCGATGCGGCGGCGACTTGTGCATTACGGGAGTAGCTGATGGCCTGACCTTCCGCCATGATTCGGTTCCAGTGTGTGTCTAGCTGAATTCAGGCGAGCGGATTGGGCGGGCTGCCTGTCGTCAATTCGTGCCGGATGCGATCCCACCCTTCCGGATCGGGAATCCCGGCCAGCGCATCCTGCAAGGGCACGTCGCTGTTTTGCGCCGTGCGCACCAGCTCGACAACGCGGGAGTGCTCGCAGAGCCGGGGGTGGATTTGCAGCTGATACGCGCTCATCAGCACGATGTCGGCGGGCTCGGCCACGCCCAGCGACCGCACTGAACGCAGGGCGTGCTCTGCCTGCGGTACGTAGTCGGCAGGCAGTGGATCGGCGAAGCTGCTCCAGCCGCGAAGGATCTGCTGGGCAAGCTCGCAGTCGTGCAAGCGCGTCCACTGTGCTGCGGTGAGCAGTTCAGGGTCGTGATGCGGCTCCTCCGGCACGGCCTCCGTCATTGCGTGCAAGACCAGCTCGTTGCGCCGGTTCAGCGCCCACCATCGGTTGATCGGCCCCAGCCATTGCTGACGCTGCAGTGGCGACAGCACGGGCCAAATCCACTCAAACACGCGACGATCCGCCAGCCGCAGATATCGGCGCCCGACACGGGGTTCGGATGGCAGCATCAGGCTCTGCAGATGGCGTACCAGCACACGCGGCTCTGCCGAGGACCGCAGCCAACCGCCGATCACAAAGCCCTCCTCGCCTTCGAGTTCGGCGCTGCTCTGTTTGCTCGGCGGCGTCCAGCCGCTCGGGCAGCAGCACGTTCAGCCTGAGCGACGTCTCCAGGCGCAGCAGCCGGTTGGCCGGCTCGCCCGAAATCGATGGAGCGGCCGTCGACCATCGGACGCGGACACAGCGCACCGCCCTGCGCACAGTATCGGTATTAAGACACCGTCTCAATCAGACACGCGACACTTTCCCTGCTCGGCGACGATGGTTTCTAAAGAGGGCTTCCACCGCAACGGTTCTTCCGGCCCGATGCCATCCTCGCGGCGCTTCTGGCCGCAGTCGCTGTTCCACTCTTCCGGGAACGTCGGCCATGTGCACAGGCGCTCAGCCAAGCAGTGCAGCGGCGCCCACAGAAACGTCATCAAGAAGGTCAGTTGCGTTCGCGCGGAATTCTTGCCGCGACCTCCGATATCGTCCAGCACACGAGAAGCGGACAATTCCGTTTCCTCCAGATGCTGGCTTGGCGTGTGGAAACCCTTGCGCAGCCACTCGTATTCATTTGGTGCGGGCACCTTGTCCATGCCCTCTTCCATGAAGGTGCGGATGTATTGCCAGAGACCCTCCCCGGCAAGCTTCGGACCGACCCACAACACGTCCTCACCCTTGCGTTCCGGATCATTCGGATCCAGCGGTGGCCAGTACAGCACCAAGCCTCGCATGCCGAAGGGACCACCTCCTCGTTGCTGCCGAAGCTGACGCGCGAATTTATCGTCAATCTGGTCAGGCGTCATTTCTCGCGGGGCGCACCATGTCACGTGCGCCTTGACGCGATCCCAGTCGAGGATGACATTGCCGCCATACCGATTGGGACGTAGGACATACACCTTGCGCGTTGTGCGGTTGAAGCGGTAGCGGGCGCGAAGGTACGTCCCAAAATTTGGTGTGATCGTCGATGGCCAAAAGAGTGACACAACAACGATTGTTACTACGGACATGCCACCGCAAATAAATAGGTCATTCAGCCAGTCGGTTGAGTTTGACGCGATAAAAAACAAAACAACAATTGGCAAGAACGGAACTAGCACCAAGAATAATCCCATCAAAAACTCCAAAGACCTATCCTCTTCCCCCATATTGGAAAGCTCTATGAAATGCTCATTGCGATCAAAGAGACTCCTCGCCCAAAGCAAACTTGGCTTAACTAATCCCGTCCCTTCTGCCTCATAAGGAAGATGAAGTATCGTATACCGATTTATATCAGCGATATATTCAACAGCCCGCCTCTTTCCATGCTTCTTTCCGTGCTGAAGAAACGCCGCCTCACAATCAAACATATCCCTCCCAGATCATCCGCCTATTTCAACCAATGCATCCGCCAGATCCCTCGTCATTTCACTTTCACTTTTATAAGGAATTTTCTTACTTTCCGACTTACGAAATGGCTGTGCTTGCAGCCAACTCTCCCACGCCTTACCTTTTATTTTTGCAATCAAAACTGTCAGTGCAACAGTAGCAATAGCACTCCAAAGATTTAGGCGAAGCAACCACTGCGGAGCAGTAATGTATCTGGCCGCCCGAATCGTTCCAAATACAGAAAGGCCTCCAGTAACCGCACGAGCAACATACGCTTCGGCCAACTGGTTACGCCCCTCTTTCCCTGCAACCGCCGCGTCCACCACATCCGCCACAATCCCAACAATTGCCCCCGCTGCCACATACCGCGCCGCACCTGCCTTCAGCGCCAGCAATTCCCGTTCTGCCGCTGCCGTCGCCCCCGTCTTTTGGGCTTTTCCCAATACGTCCGGCACCTTCTTGTACACCGCTTTCTCGTAAAAATCTGCACGCGCCTGCTTGAGCGAGCCGACCAACGTCGATGCTGCTGTAGTCAAGTCTGCCAGCGAACGCGGGTCTTGGCGCGAGTACGCTCGGGCAAGCGCGGGCATGATCGCCAATGTATTCACCCCGCACAGGACATAGCCCACTCGCATTTCCTGCGCCGCGCTGTCCGCCCCGCCACGGTTGAACAGATTCCTGGACGTCTTCTGGATTTTGTGCGCCAAATACTGGAACACGTCCTTGCGCTGCTGGTTGCTGAGGTTGTCTTCCCGCAGTTCCACGATGTGCGCTGCGGCCTTCGAGCCGAGCCCGTGCACCAGCATCAGCGCCTGCGTCCTGGCAATCATCGCTTCTAGCTTCGTAATCGGGGCCGCCCTGAACTTGCCCATGACGGCCGCCAGAAGAACCGCCGAGCGGCTTTCCAGTGCCGCCTTGCGGATTTCCGCAAGCGAGTCCTTGCCCTTAGCGACCGCTGCCGCCTTGTCTTTGCCAGTGTTGTACTCTTCGATCGCCGCCATGATCTTGGCCGTCTCCTTGTTGATCTTATCGGCGTTCTTGATTGTCTTGCCCATCGCTTTGATTGCGGCCAGCGCATCGGCGTAGGCTTTCTGGTCGCGTGCGGCTTCCCGTGTGTCGGTGGGCACTGAATTGTCGGGCGGCAGCGGCAAGCTCAACTGCTTGAGCACACTCTCCATCTCCTGGCTGATCCCCCGGTTGTTCAGGCTCAGCATCCGCCACACTAGGTTTTTCTTCTGCGGTGTGAAGGTATCGAGCGCGCCGTACCACGCCCTGCCTCGCGGGCTGCTGTCCAGTTGCAGCAGGATCGTACACAGTTGGCCCGCGCAACGGTCTCCGTCCCCCTTCTCCGGCGAGGCGGTTTCGTCATACAGGCCGAGCGCCCGGTCCGTCAGGCTGTCCGCCTTAAGCCAGTGAACGAGGTCTTCGGCAATCAGGTTCATCTTGGCATCGCGCTCGTTCAAGCGAGCCTGATGCTGTTGGTTGAACTTGCTGATCGCATCCACGTTGCAGTGCGCGTCAACGCTCTCCTTGGCCTCATCGCCGAGGTCCTTGACCGCGTCCGCATGCTTGGCAGTCCGTTCATCGATTTGCTTCTGCAGATCAGCTTGCCGACGCCGGTTCAGCTCCTGGATGCTGATCGTCTCGTAGCTGCCGTCCGTCCGGCGAATCCTGACCGGTTGTCCGCTATCCGAACCCGGGTAGTAACTGCCCATGTTTTCCCGGACTTCTCGCATGCGGGAAGTCCCGTCGTCGTAGTCGGTGATGGCCTTCTTTTCCATCGCCTCCTTAATGATCTGGATGCCACGGCTGGCACTGTCCTTCCAGGCATTGCTGTAGCCCTGCTTGTCCGTTTCCTTGAGCCACGCCACATATGGAATCGCTGCGGTCAAGTGATGCAGGCTCAATTCCTGGGCAATCCCGAGCGCGTCCTCGCAAACCACCACCGCGCCCTTGTTGTCCTGCAGAAACTTGCGCATGCCCTCCAGGCGCTGGCCGTGCTTCTTCTGATACGTCGGCTGCGTAATGAGAACGGTGCGCACATCGTCGATGACCACGGGGGGCGCATCCGGCACCGCGATGAATTGCTGCTCGTTCTCCTCGGTCTCATAGTTCCCCCAGGCCCGCTCCTGCGGCGTCATGCCCATCAGGCCAAAGCCCTGCTCGTTGCCGACCATCTGCACCTGTTCATCGCTCAGCGCCGCGAATTCGAGCACCTGCTTGTCCAGCTGCGCCGGTTCCAGGCTATCGGCCTGGCTCGTGCTGCCGGCCTGCCAGCCCGCCACGTCGAAACGCTGCATGTACTTGGCCGGGTTCGGCTCGATCTCGCGCTTGAGGTGCTGCGGGTCGATGGGGTCGGGGTGGAACGCGTACCACAGCGATTTGACGTTCTTAGCGTCCTTGATCCAGATCAGGCTGTTGTTGGCCTGCCGTGCATCGCGCTCGCAAGCGATCCGTGCCTCGCCGTTTGCCGGCAGCATCACCGGAAACTGCTGAAGATAGCCATGCGGATGCACGGCATACCCCTCCCACTCCAGCAAGCCACGTCGCTCGATGCGCAGATACAGATAGCCAGCGCGCAGCATCCGCACACCGTAGCGCGCGGTCTTGATCGGCACGCCGCCCGGCTGCGCCTGCAAGCGCCCGGCCGGCCTGAATTTTTCGAGGATGGACAACCCTTCCGGCCGTGAGCTATAGCCAGCGGAATAGCGCGTGAACAGGATCGGCAACCCCTTGCGGTTGCATTGCTCACATGGGGTGGTGCAAGCCATGCGCGTCTTCTCCGGAATTCAGGTAGGCATCAAAGGTGCTGATAAAACGCGCGTCGGAATCGGCGCGCAGCACTTGCAGCGTATGCTCCAACGCGCGTGACCAATGGGGGACTCGCCAGTCGATCGCGGGCGGCGCTTCGCGGTAGCGGACGCTGCACCAAATGAAATCTTCGAGGCTCCGCTCATCCAGCCCATACGACACGCCAGTTGCCAGCAGCTGCTGCATCAAATCTGCGTCGGGTTGCTCATCGGCGCCGCAGCCGTTCTCTGCAAAACGCATCCACACCCGATTGCCCACCGGCGCCGAATGCGCTCGCCCCCACTGCTCGGCGTTCATCAACCGGCTGAGCATCAACGTCTCGGCCTGACCGTCCGGCACCATGGGCCGCTCTGCCTTGAACCACGCAGGCGCCAGCACTGCAGCATCCTCCGACGCAACCAAGTCCTGCATCGCCCAAGGGCCCCACGGCTGCATCAGTGACCACCATGCCTCTACCGCACCCAGCCACATGCCCTGCTTCGCCGCAGACAACACCGGCCACACCCGCTGCATCACGCGCGGGTCCTGGTAGCGGAACAGCCGCGCGCTGCTGCTTCCCGGCGGATACTGGAAACCCAGCGAGGCGAGATATCGGGCGACCCACGCTGCCGAGTCGGTGCTGAAGAGAACAGCGCAGAAATGCTGTCGCACCAGCCGTTGACTAGCTTGCCGACTTGCGTCTTCCATCCAGCGGGCCAGGGTTTCCTGTGCGCGCACCTCTGCCAAATTGTCGGGATCGCCATCGGGCAGCACGTCGTCGGGAAGCTGCACCACGCAAGGGGCCTCGCCTTCGCGGCCCGCGTAGAAGTCATCGGGTACGGCCGCGCGCACCGCAGCGGCTTCGGGCCATGCCTCGGACAGGTCGGCTGCAAGAGGATTGCCATCCCACGGATCAAGCAGCAGGTAAGCGCGCAATGGGCGCTCATCAGGTTCCTGTCGCCGCTTCAGCGCGTGATAGCCGGCGGCCAGTTCCCGACAGCGCGTCATGTAGTCGGGATGCGGTGCCGGAACATCCTCGGTGGCCGGGCTCAGCAATGCTTCCTCCAAGCCCGACAAAATGCGATTCGTCATGCCGTTGTTCTGGTTGTTCAACGCGAAACCGACCCGGCTCCACTGGTAGCGGCGTTGCCTTCCTGGATACCGCACCCCTTCAGGTTGCCCTGAGCCAACGTGTTATCCGCCGCTGCCCCACCCGGCCCCACAAACACATGCCCCGCCCCCTTGAAGATCGTCTTTCCCGGCGCATGCAGCTCGATCGTCCCGTTGGTCACCCGGATCTGCGCGCCTGCCGCATTCACCAGCACGCGCGCCTTGCCCTCCGCCGTGACATTGCCCTGCGTGGATGCCACCGTGACGGCCTTCTCCGCCACCAGCCGGCTCTCGCCCTTCAGGGCGCTCAAGCTCACCTTGCCGCTCGCCGCATGCATCGCGATGCCCCGGGCCGCGTCGGATGACTGGCCCACCGCCTTGCCGTGCACGAACAGGGTCAGGCCGTCGGCCACGGCCATTGCCAGGTTGCCGCCCGCCGCGAGGTTGGCGTCCTGCTTGGCCGCCAATGCGATCTGGGTGCCGGCCACCAGCACGGCGTCGGCCGGCGTGGTCGCGGCAATCCCCTTCGGCGCGCTGACTTGCAGATGCGGCTCGCTGTAGGCGATGGCCGAGGCGCCTTTGCCTGCGCTTTCGGCGTGGCGCAGCACTTCGGTGGTGTGCCGCAGTTGCTTGAGCGCGGGCAGGTCTTGCGCGGCAGGCTCTTCCGGCAGGCCGGCCTGCTGCTTCCGGGCCACGTCGGCCAGCGATTCGGCCAGTTCGCTGAGGGCTTCGATCTGGCTGGCGGCGCCTTCGCTGTCGAGCAGCGCGGCGCCGGTGTCGGCGGCGTGCGCGGTGAGCAGCAGGCCCGCGCCGGCGCGCACGCTGCCGCTGTCGTTGGTGGCCAGCGCCGCGCCGTGTCCAAGGTCGGCCTGGCGGGCGCTGTCGATCTGTTCCTTCTGGTGCCCCAGCGTGAGCGCGGTGGCGGCCTGGGTGGTGCTCAGCTGCGTGCGGCCCTGGCCCTCGGTATCGTCGAACACGAGCTGGCTGTAGCCCGAGGCGCCCGTCTGGCTGCCGGCCAGCGCCTGCGTCTTGATGCCGGAGAGCACCGCGTTGTGCGCGTACGCCCCCTGGCTCTTGCTGTCGCCGGCAAACCAGGCCGGCGCGTTGCCGGTCGCGCCCGCCGCGCCGGCCTGGTTCTGGTTGTACTGCGCGTCGCGCTGGCCGCTGCCGTTATAGGCCGCGCCCACCACCACCGGCCGGTCGATATCGCCCTGCACGAATTCCACCAGCACTTCCTGGCCCACGCGCGGCAACGCCACGCCACCCCAGTTGGGCCCGGCCACCGGCGCCGCCACGCGCACCCAGCAGCCCAGGCCGGCCTCCGCGCGGGCGTTGTCATCGCCGGCCGGATGCGGCTGCCGGCTGGCCGAGCGCGCGCCGCGCTGCCAATGGAACTGGACCTTGATGCGATGATCGCGGTCCGTATGCACCGGGCCACCGGTGCCCACCACCAGTGCGGTCTGGCTGCCCTCGACCGTCGGACGCGGATGCAGCGCACGGCCCTGCGCATCGCGCTGCTGCGGGCGGTACGGCACGGTATCGTGCACGACCGTGAAGTGGTTACGGTAAAACGTGGCGTCGGTGCCCGCGTTGCCCGCTGCGTCTTGCGCGTCGGCGCCGGACAGCGCGCCCAGCGCCTGCGTCAGCACCTGGCCAAAGCGCTCGTTGAAGTTGTTGCGTGCCCGGTGCAGGACGGACAGCACGGCGAAGCGCGCCTCGCCGTCGTCGCCGTGCTCATAATGATCAACCAGTTGGAAGCGCGTGCCCAGCGCCAGCGTGCGCACGCTGCCTTCGCCGTCGAACTGCTTGTCGCGCAGCTCCAGCGCTTCCATCACCAGGCGCGCGCTGCGCTGGGCCTGGGCGCTGTCTTCGAACCAGTACTGGCCGGGGTAGTCGGTGTCCTGCAGCGTCAGTTGCGGGATGCCGTCGCGCCGCTGCTGCGCGCCGAGCTGGGCGCTGCGCTGGGTGTTGGCGCGATAGTCCCAACTGGCGATCGACACGGCGTTGGTCTGCCAGCGCCGCACGCCCTGCCAGCGGTCGATCACGTCGTCATTGGCGGTGGCATCGGCGCGGCCGAAGCGGATCGCGGCCTGCGCGTTGTCGGTGAAGACATCGTTGGCATCTGCAATCACCATGCGGTGCACGCCCAGCGCATCGCCCTCGACCGCCTCGTGCTCGAAGAAGTAGAACAGCCCCTCCTCGGCCAGCAGGCGGGTGACGAAGTCGAAATCGCTTTCTTCGTATTGCGTGATGACGCTGCGGCGCGTGTACACCGAGGCATCGCGCAGCGACCAGCGCCACGCCGGCGCCAGGCGGCCCTGGCCGTTGTAGTCGCCGAACAGGCTGTCGATCACTTCGATCACCGACTGGTCCTGGAACAGGAAGCTGTCGCGCCGGTGGCGCAGGAAGGCCAGCCAGGGTTCGATCACCAGCCGGTAGCGCACCAGGCCGCCGTTGGCGCCCAACTGCTCGAACCGCGTGACGTGGCCATGGAACGGCCGCAGCGCGCCGCGGCTCTGCTGGGTCAGCAGGTCGAGCCGGACGGGCTGCCCCAGCAGGCGCGCCGGATCGAGATCGGCGTCATCCGACAGCGCGGTCAGCTCCAGCCGGAAGCCGCCATCGTCGAGATGCTCGGCGGCGTCCAACCGCTCGGGCAGCAGCGCGTTCGGCCCGAGCGGCGTGTCCAGGCGCAGCAGCCGATTGGCCTGCGTGAAGGCCGCCCGCAGCAGGTTGGCCAGCTCGGTCGGTAAGACCATGGTGTGCTCCAGCGCAACGCTCAGTTGATGCGGTATTTGAACTCGCCGGTCTTGCCGACACTGACCTTGATCTTCTCGACGCTGCCGCCTTCGGCCATGCGCGTGAGCACCGCTTCGGCGATCTCGGGCAGCAGCGTGCCATTGAGGATGTGGTCGACCGCGCGCGCGCCCGCATCCACTTCGGTGCAGCGGGCCAGCACGGATTCCACCAGCGCGTTGTCCCACTGGAACGTCGCCTTGTGGTTGGCGGCCACGCGATCGCGGATGCGGCCGAGCTTGAGCGTGATGATCTCGGCCAGCACGTCGTCGGCGATCGGGTAGTAGGGCACCACCTTGGTCCGACCCAGGAAGGCCGGCTTGAAGGCCTTGTACAGCACCGGCCGCAGCGTCTCGGCCAGGGTGTCGGCGTCGGGCAGTGCCTCGGCGGGCTGGTTCAGGCAGGCCTGCATGATGGCCGACGAGCCCACGTTCGAGGTCAGGATGATGATGGTGTTGCGGAAGTCGATGGGGCGGCCCTCGGCGTCGTCCATCTCGCCCTTGTCGAACACCTGGAAGAACATCTCCAGCACGTCGGGGTGGGCTTTCTCGACTTCGTCCAGCAGCACCACGCTGTACGGGTTGCGGCGCACCGCCTCGGTCAGCACACCGCCCTCGCCGTAGCCCACGTAACCCGGCGGCGAGCCCTTCAGGCCCGAGACGCTGTGCGCCTCCTGGTACTCGCTCATGTTGATGGTGATGAGCTTGCGCTCGCCGCCGTAGAGGATGTCGGCCAGCGCCAGCGCCGTCTCGGTCTTGCCCACGCCCGACGGGCCCGCGAACAGGAACACGCCGCGCGGCTTGTTCGGGTCTTCCAGGTTGGCCGAGGCGGTGCGCACGCGCTGGGCGATGGCGTCCAGCGCGTGGTCCTGGCCGATCACGCGCGCGGCCAGCAGCGGCTTCAGGTTCAGCACGGTGCGCAGTTCGTCCTTGACCATGCGGCCCAGCGGAATGCCCGTCCAGGCCGAGACGATCTCCGACACGACATGGCCGTCCACCTGCAGCGGCACCATGGGCGCCTCGCCCTGCAGCGCGCGCAGCTCGGCCAGCAGCGTGGCGAGTTCGTCCGGCGCGTCGGTAGCGCGGGCGCGCTTGGGCGACAGCGCCACCACATCGCTGTTGGCCGCCACCGGCTCCGCGTCCTGCGCGCCGGCCTGCGCCGCGTCGCTTTCGCGCGCCTCGCGCAGCGCCTGGATGCGGGCGACCAGCGCACGCTCCCGGGCCAGGCGCTCGGTATTCTGCGCGATGCGCTGCTCCAGCTCGGCGCGCTTGGCCTGCAGCGCTTCGAGGCGGGCATCGTGCGCCGCGCCGGCGCTCTGCTCGCGCTGCAGCGCGGCGATCTCGCCCAGCAGACGCTCCAGCAATTTCTGGTCGTCTTCGATGGCGCCCGGCGTGGCGCTCTGGCCCAGTGCCACCTTGGCGCACGCCGTGTCCAGCACGCTGACCGCCTTGTCCGGCAGCTGCCGCCCGCTGATGTAGCGATGCGACAGGCGCACGGCCTCGGTGATAGCCTCGTCCAGCACGCGCACGCCGAAGTGGCGCTCCATCAGCGGCGCCATGCCGCGCAGCATGGCCGCGGCCAGCGGCTCGCTCGGCTCGTCGACCTTGACGACCTGGAAGCGGCGCGCGAGAGCGGCGTCCTTTTCGAAATACTTCTTGTACTCGCTCCAGGTGGTCGCGGCGATGGTGCGCAGCTCACCGCGCGCCAGTGCCGGCTTGAGCAGATTGGCCGCATCGTTCTGCCCGGCCTGCCCGCCCGCGCCGATGATGGTGTGCGCCTCGTCGATGAACAGAATGATCGGCTTCGGGCTCTTCTTGACCTCGTCGATCACGTTCTTCAGGCGGTTCTCGAACTCGCCCTTCACGCTCGCGCCGGCCTGCAGCAGGCCCATGTCGAGCGTGCGCAGCGTCACGCCCCGCAGCGGCGGCGGCACGTCGTTGGCGGCCACGCGCAGCGCAAGCCCCTCCACCACCGCCGTCTTGCCGACACCGGCCTCGCCGGTCAGGATGGGGTTGTTCTGGCGCCGGCGCATCAGGATGTCGACCACCTGGCGGATCTCGGCGTCGCGCCCGATCACCGGGTCGATGCGGCCTTCGCGGGCGGCCTGCGTCAGGTCCACGGTGAACTGGTCGAGGGCCGGTGTCGCGCCCAGCGCGGCGGCGGGCGCGGTGCGGCCGTCGTCCGTCTGCACGGCCGTGCCGTCGGCGAAATCGACGGCCTGCTCCTGCTCGTCGGAGCCGGTGGTCATGCGCTCGAAATCGTGCTTGAGCCGCTCCACCTCGAAGCGGCCGAACAGCCGCGAGCCGCGTTCGGCCAGCGCGGCCAGGCTGGGCTCGGTCAGCAGCGCGAGCAGCAGGTGGCCCGAGCGGATGCGCGTGATCTGCGAATCCAGCGAGGCGATCAGCCACGCATGCTCGAACAGCTTGGGCAGATACGGCGAGAACGCCGGCGTGCGCGTGTTACCGGTCTGGAAGCGCCCCACCTCGGCCTCCAGGTCGCGCTGCAGCGCGGCCGGATCGATGCCGCTGGCGCGCGCCGCGACGGCGAAATCGCTGCGGCGGTTTTCGAGCAGCGCCAGGAACAAGTGCTCCAGGTCGACTTCATAGTTGCCGCGCGCCATGCACAGCGACGCCGCGCGCTCGGCGGCCTGCCGGCTGGTCGCGTTCAGCTTGGCGATCAAGGTCTTGAGTGGGGTGGCCATGGCGGCAAGGGCTCCAATCAGTCAGTGAAGGGTCAATGCAGCGGTGCGAGGGTGTATTGCGCGTCGCTGCGGTCGTGCTGCGCCGGATGCGAGCACAGGAAGGTGTCCCAACCGATCCGGCCGCTGTCCTGCGCGCCCAGCGTGCAGCCGGCCACGTCCTGACGCCGCAGGATCAGCTTGATTTCGAATTCGAGCGTGGCGCCGCACAGGATCGTCAGCATCTTGCGCAGTGCCAGCGCGCCGGGCGCGCCCGGCAGGAAGTTGCGGTACTGCGCGCGCGCCAGCGGGCCGACCCACACGCGCACCCGCAGGTCGCGCTGCCAGACGCGGGCACCGGCCAGCGCGGTGGCGCCCAGCACGTTGTTGGTGCCGCCCAACCGCGAATACTGCGACGGCGGCACGCGATACCAGTTGCCGACGAACTGTTCGACGCGCATCGGCGCCCGGAAGTAGTCCGCCAGCACGCGCCGCAGGTACGCCGCCGACACGGGCCGATGCCGGATCGCCGTGGCATAGCCGGCCAGCGCCTCGTCATGGACCGGCCCCGGCGTGTCGGACAGATCGCGGCGCAGCGTCCCGTCTGCGGCGCCGGCCAGCGACAGCAGCAGCGGCAGGTAATGCCGGTTGGCGTCGACCTCGTACTGGAACGGCAGGCGGTACTTCTTCCAGGCCAGGTAGAACAGCGCCGTCGCGCGGTTCGAGAAGATGTCGAAGAAGGCCCGCGCGGCACGGTCGCGCCACACGGCCTCACGCTCGGCGACGATCTCGGTGTAGCGCAGCGGCAGCGCCCCCTGAACGCCCAGCATGCCGAAGAAGGTCGGCGTGATGGCCACGGTATCGAGCACGCCGTCCTCGAGCGCCGCGATGAAGGCCGCATCGCTTTCCAGCATGTCGGGCGTCACGCGAGCGGCCTCGATGGCCTGCAGCTCGCTGGGCGGAAACGACAGCGACAGCGTGTTGCGGAAACTCACGCGCGTGGCCAGCGCATGCTCGGACACGGCGTTGCCCCGGCGCGCGAACAGCTGCTCCAGCAGCCGCACGGCCTGGAAGAACTCGTACCGGTACGGCTGCCGCAGCAGCCTGCGGATCACACCAGGATCGATTCGCCGCTGCGGGGTGCGCATCTGACCAGTTCCTTGCCGCTGCGGCGCGATACCGCAATCAGCTGCACAAAGCTGTTGATATGGACGTACAGGCCGAAGAAGTGGTCCAGCACGCGGATGAAGCGATGCAGGCCCGTGCCGACGAAAGCGTCTTCGTCCAGCGTGAGCCGGATCTCCAGCCCCCGCACAAACGTGGCGAACGGCTTGCCGGCCAGCCAGTGCGTGGCCGGCGCGTAGTCGAGGCCGACCACGCCCTCGATCTGCCGCGCCGAAATGGCGCTATGCGGCAGATCATGCAGGCGCAGCATCTCCTTGAGCGTCGGCAGCCCGTTCTGCACGAGCGACAGGTGGTTGAGCGAGAGCATCGAAATCAGCCGCCACTGCGCCGCGCGGCCGCCGCCCAGGCGCATCGACGGCGTCGGCTTGCGCAGCAACGTGATGGCGCGAGCGACGGAATTGCCTTCCATCGACAGGTCGCCGTCCGGCTGGCCAAACGCCAGCGTGGACGGCAGATCGCGGTTGGTGCAGGTGACGGTCAGGCTCAGCGTGTCGGTCTGCGGGCTGGCCGGATCGAACCGGGTATCGACGATGGAGATCTCGGTCTCGAAGCCGGGGCTGCGCTGCGCCACGAGCTCGTTGCGCCGGGCGATCCAGTAGTGGCCCGCTTGCCCGGGCTCCTCGCCGTGGTGCAGCGAGTAGAACGGGCGGAACTCGGTCACCTCTTCGTGCGCGGCGGTCTCGCGCACCAGGTGCACCTTGTCGATCGAGTAGATGTCGAAGCCGTGCGCACGTCGGCTGTCGGCCACGACCGGGTAGGCGCTGGCGGTGTGCTCGATGCGAATCGGATCGGCATTCTGCTGGAACAGGTTGACCACCGGCGTGCAATGCAGGCGCAGGTGTTCGGCCTGCAGGCCTTCGAGCAGGCGGGCAGCGTGCGAGTCGCTGCGCACGTCCTTCAGGACCAGGTGCAGCACCAGGCGGCGAACCGGCACGCCGGGCGTCAGCCCGCGCCGCACGGCTGCCAGGTCGATGTCGAAGAAATTGAATTTCTCGGCAAAACTGAAGTGCTCGGTCAGCAACCGA
Source organism: Ralstonia nicotianae (assembly GCF_018243235.1). Lineage (NCBI taxonomy): Bacteria > Pseudomonadati > Pseudomonadota > Betaproteobacteria > Burkholderiales > Burkholderiaceae > Ralstonia > Ralstonia nicotianae. Next base: position 297,140 of record NZ_CP046675.1, on the reverse strand, counting down.
TAGGCCGGATGCGAGCGCGCCGGGCAGTCGATCAGCGCCTCGTCTTCCGCGAAGCCGACCTCATGCAGGGGCACACCGGACAAGCGGGTCCACACGCCCGGTCGCTCGCCCTCCACGTAGGCTCCCGCGGTATGCAGGAACAGCGCATCCCCCAGCGCGGCCACGAACGACGGCTCGCCGTCCATGTAGACGCGCAGCCGGTCGAGCGGCAGGGACTCGAAGCCGCCGCGCTCGCCAACGTATTCCAGGGTCAGCGCGATCGCACCGGTCGCCCCCTTGGGCAGACTGACCGCCGACGGCGCGGACACGGCGCGCGCGTAAGTGGCCGCGGCAATCCGCACCGGCGCGAAGATGACGTCGTAAGCGGTGCGGAAACTGCACTCGACCTTGCGCACCACGCGCGAGGTCAGGAAGGTGCCACGCGGAATCTGCACCGGCGCGCTGAGTTGGGCCGCCGCGCCGCGCACATCGAAATGCACCACGGAGCACGATGGGAACGGACGCAGGTAATGGGGGTACAGGACCTCCAGCAGCGCCTCGGTGAATTCGGGGTAGTCGTCGTCCAGCTTCTTGCTGACGCGGGCGCTCAGCAGCGCGAACGACTCGATCATCCGCTCGACGTGCGGATCGTCGCAGCCGTCGCCCGACATGGCGAGCCGGCCAGCGATCTTCGGATAACGCTCGGCGAAATCGCGCGAGTACCGGCGCAGGAAGGCCAGTTCTCGTTCGTAATAGGGCAGCAGCTCTTCCATGTTGACTGGCGGTCCTGTGTCCGTCCCGATGGCAACCCGATACGCCCAGGCCGGCGGCGGCCTCAGCCGCGCCCGCGCGAGACGGAATACCGCAGCGTGGACGGCTGCAGCATCGCATCAAAGCTCACGGGCTCGCGCGCCGGCCCGACCAGCAAGACCGCAGTGATGCCGAAGCACAGCGCGTTGGTCGCCCGCTCGTTGATTTCAAGCGAGACACTGACGTGCTGCAGCCGCGGCTCGTGCCGCTCGATCGCCTTGGTGAGCGACTGGCAGATGTAATTGCGGTCGTAGAAGCTGGCGAGGCTCAGGCCCGCGAAATCGTTCAGCCCGTAGGTCAGCAGCGACCGCTTGCATTCGGGCAGGCTCTGCAGGTCGTCCTCTTCAAAGACGATGCGCGTATTGAGCAAGGACTCGATATCGCGCGCCACCGTGCTCTTGAGCTCTTCCAGCGAAAGCTGGCGCAGAGCCGTCGGCATGGGCGCATGCGGCTCGTCGTCGAAGAGCTTGTCGAGCAGGCTGGGTTCGAAACCTTTCATGCGTAAAAAACAAGACGCCGCAGCGCGGTGCTGCGGCTGGTCTTGTCACGGCAGCAAACGTTAAACCGAGTAGGTCTTGTCGTTCTTGGTCAGGCTCCAGGCGCCCTGCGAGTTGCCGCCCTGGCCACCGGCGCTCTTCTGCTGGGTGTACTTCCACTGCACGGCCGCGTAGCGCAGGCTGAACGTATCGGTCGGGATGCCCTCGGCAGCCACCTGCGAATCCACTTCGCTCAGGATCGCGTTCTTCAGCTTGACCTCGAGGTACTTCACGCGGTTGCCTTCACCGTCGGCGCGGAAGAACTCGATCGTCACTTCACCGAAGGTCGTGCCGCCCGAAGCGTGCTGGTACAGCAGCGGGCTGACCACGTCCAGGTCCTTGGAGAACACCATGTCGCGGTGCTCGCAACGCTCGGCGGTATGGCCGCCCGCGGTCGAGGCCGTGGCCGAACGCGGCTGGATGATCGACTGGGACCAGCTGTTGACTTCGATCCACTCCTTGTGATCCTTGTCCTGGGACTCCCCCTTGATGGCCGGGCTGTCGAACTTGACGTAGATATCCTTCATACTGAGACCCTCTTATCTGATAGGTTGTTGGTACTGCAATACATGACGAGCGGTTAAGCCCGAACATTCCCCCCCGGGGAGAGTCCGGTCAGGAATTGGTTGGCTTCGGCAGGTCCGCCACCAGCCGCAGCGAGATCGACAGTTCATCGAGCTGGAAGTGCGGCCGCAGGAACGCCACCGAGCGGTACGTACCGGGCTTGCCGGGCACTTCGGACACCTGGATCGAAGCCTCGCGCAGCGGGAACTGCGCCTTCTGCTCCTGGGTCGCGTTGTCGTCCAGCAGGACATACTGCGAAATCCACCGGTTGAGGAAGGTCTCGACATTCTTGGCCGACGCAAAGCTGCCGATCTTGTCGCGCATCATTGCCTTCAGGTAGTGCGCCACGCGCGATACCGAGAAGATGTACTGCAGCTGCGCCGACAGCACCGCGTTGGCATTCGCGCTGTCGGTGTCGTACTTCTTGGGCCGCTGCACCGACTGCGCGGCGAAGAACGCGGCGTAGTCCGAGTTCTTGCAGTGCACGAGCGGGATGAAGCCCAGGTCGCTCAGCTCCTTCTCGCGGCGATCGGTGATGGCGATTTCCGTCGGGCACTTGAGCGCGATTTCGCCGTCGTCGGTCTTGAAGGTATGCGTCGGCAGGTCTTCGACCAGCCCGCCGCCTTCCACGCCGCGGATCGCCGCGCACCAGCCGAAGTCTTCGAATGCGGCGGTCAGCCGCGCGCCGAACGCCCAGGCCGCGTTGCACCACAGGTATTTGCTGTGGTCGGTGCCGTCCACGTCTTCGACGAAGTTGAAGCCCTCGACGGTGGTGCCGTCCTTGGGGTTGTACGGCAGCCGGCCCAGGAAGCGCGGCATCGTCAGGCCCACGTAGCGCGAATCCTCCGACTCGCGGAACGACTTCCACTTGGCGTATTCGACCGTATCGAACACCTTGGCCAGGTCACGCGGCTTGCCCAGGTCGGCAAACGACTCCAGGCCGAACAGCTCCGGCGACGACGAGGCGATGAACGGCGCATGCGCGGCCGCCGCCACGTGCGACATCTGCTCGATGAAGTACACGTCTTCCGGCTGGCGCGTGACTTCGAAATCGCCGATCAGCGTGCCGAACGGCGCGCCGCCGAAGGTGCCGAACTCTTCTTCGTACACCTTCTTGAACAGCGCGCTCTGGTCGAAATCGATGGCCGTCTTGAAGTCGCGCACGAGATCGCGCTTGGTGGCGTTGAGCACCTTGATCTTGAGCATCGTGCTGGTCTGCGTTTCCTTGACCAGGTACGACAGGCCGCGCCACGTGCCCTCCAGCTTCTGGAACTCGGGCGTGTGCATGACGGCGCTCAGCTGCGACGAGATCAGGCGGTCCAGCTCGGCCACGCGGGCATCCAGCGTGGCCGACAGGTTGTCGGACACCACCACCGTGCCCTGCAGCACCTGGTTGACCAGCTCGCCGATGATGTCCTTGGCGCGCGCGTGCTCGGCGTCCGACTTGGCGACGCGGCTCTGCTCGACGATCTCGTCGAGCAGGTTGACGGACTCGGCTGCCGGTGCGCTCTGCGCGAGCGCGGCGGATTGGTTGTCAAGCATCCTCACCCCCATCCGTCTTGACACCCAGCTTCTGCAGGGCCTCGGTGTTGTTCAGCACCTCGGACAGCAGGTCTTCCAGCTTGTCGTTGCCGGCCAGCTTGTTGCGCAGGTCGGCCAGCTTGGAGCGTGCCTCCAGCAGCTGGCGCAGCGGCTCGATCTGGTTCACCACGGCTTCCGGCGAGAAATCCTCCAGCGAGCGGAACTTGAGGTCGACGCCGAAGCGGCCGCCCTCTTCCGTCAGCGTGTTCTGCACCTGAAAGGCAGCGCGCGGCTCGGCCGCCGACATCACGTCGTCGAAGTTGTCGCGGTCGATGTTGACGAACTTGCGGTCGCGCAGCTTGGGCTGCGCCACTTCCGACTGGCCCGACAGGTCCGCCACCACGCCGACCACGAACGGCAGTTCCTTCTGCTCGATCGCATCGCCCTTTTCAACGTCGTACGTCAGCTGCACGCGCGGGGGGCGCACCTTCTGCAGACGCTTCTGCACACTTTCTTTCTTAGCCATCACGTTCCTCCGCTCATGTGGAACCGGGGAAACCGATCAACGCAGCGCGCCAAACGGATCGGCGCCGCCGCCGCCGTTGCCGGCAGCGGGCGTGGCGGGCACAGCCGGGGCAGCCCCACCGTGGTTGGCGGCTTCAGTCGTTGCCGGCGCGCTGCGCTTGACCACGCGGGCGCGGCGCGGCTGTGCCTTGGCGGCCTGCTCGGCCGGGAACAGGGCCTGTTCGCCGAGCGTGTCGCGCAGCATCTTGGCCAGCACCTGGGCATCGGTCCGGACGTCGCCGGCCAGCGCGCTGTCGGCACGCAGCTCCTGCAGCGAGCGGCGGGCAACGCGCAGGCCGCTCACGGCCAGGATGCTCTTGGCCTGGCGATCGCCGTTGTCGCGCTGCAGCGCCTCTTCCGCCGCCAGGATGGCCTGCGGATACTTTTCCGAGCCGAACTGGATCTGGGCGATGCGCACCCACGGCTCGTCGCGCGTCGGGTTGGCCTTGGCGATCTGCTGGTAGAGGTCGATGGCCTTGTCCTGCTGGCCGCCCTTGGCCGCAGCGTCGGCCTCCGACATGCTCTTGCCGAATGCCTCGTCGCTCTGCGGCCCGGAGGTGGTCGCGCAGCCGGTGATCAGGGCGGCGGAACTGGCCAGCACGGCCAGGGAACGGATAACGCGGGAAGTAAGCAGGAAGTTGGCCACGGCGAGACTCGTCAGAAGTTCAAAGCGGTGTATCGAACGCCAATCAAAATGCGCGAGAATTGGCGCGTTATATGTTGGTCTTGACTGGCGCGAAATAGTACACTCCGCTCGCTGCGATTGACAACCATTAATCAATTATTAAGAAATCGAAACATTTTGCCGATTATGTTGGCAGCGGCAATTATTAAGAAATCGAAACATTTCAATCGATCTTTTGGCTTGGCACCGCATCTTCAAGCCAACCCAAGAGAATTAGACATTCAAAAAATCTGGCATGAAGAATATTGAATTCAAGGCTACGACAAGGCTGCCGGGCTGCGGCAGCCCGCGCCGCATCGCGACCGGGCTCCAGCGGGCAGTCGCGGGGATGGCCGTGATCGCCCTGACCGCCTGCTCGACCGGCGCCAGCGTGCTGGCGGGCGCCGCCAGTGGCGCGCTGGAGGCCGTGGGGCTGAAGGCATCGAGCGTGCCGGACGCGCAGAAACCGCCCCGCGAGGTTCCGCTCAAGCTGACCGCCGGCGCCAACCTGAACGCGGCGACGGACCGCCGCCCGGTCGCGCTGGTGGTCCGGTTATACGCACTCAAGGATCCGACCAGTTTCCTGCAGGCGCCGTATGACACGTTTATTGATCCGGCGCGTGAAAAACAAACGCTCGGCGCCGATCTGGTCCAGGTCCGGGAAATGACGCTGATTCCCGGCCAGCGCTACGAATTCTCGGAAAAAGTCTCGCGTGAAGCCAGTACACTGGGCGTTGTTGCACTATTCCGCAGTCCGGCCGCCCAACGATGGAAATTCGCTTTTAATGCGGAAAAGAATGAGAAAAGCGGCATCATGATCGGATTGCACGCTTGCGCGATGACCCTGACCACGGGCTCGCCGACCACCCCCGCCGGCAGCGCGCCGCTGTCCGACCTGAACCTGCTTTCGCCGGCAAGCTGCGGCGGCTGATCCGGCAAGCCCAAGCACCTGCACCAGCACAACAAGAGCCAACGTGAGCTATTCCGCCAAAATCCTCTGGGGCGAAGGGCTGTTCCTGCGGCCCCAGCACTTCCAGCGCCAGGACGCGTACCACGAGTCCCGCCTGCATGCGACCGCGCAGATGATCCAGCCGTACGGATGGGGCATCCGCCATGCGCAGTTCGACACCGATGCCCTCGCCAGCGGCGTGCTGCGCGCGACCGAGCTGTCGCTGTTCTTTCCGGACGGCGAGCTGTACTTCGCGCCGCAGGCCGATACCCTGCCGCCGCCGCTCGTGCTCGACGCCATCCCGGCCGGTGTGTCGGAGCTGACCTTCCACCTCGCGCTCTATCCGCTGCAGGACAGCGGCGGCAACTACCGCGAGCAGCCCGAGGGCACCACCGTGTCGCGCTTCGTCTCCACCGAAGCAGAAACGGCGGACCTATTCACCGAGGCCGAGTCCGCGGCCATCACCTACCTCAAGAAGTCGGTGAAGCTGGTGGCGGACACCGAGCCGCGCGACCAGTTCATCGCGCTGCCCATCGTGCGGGTGCGCCGGACGGGCACCGGCGGCTTCGAGCTGGACGACAGCTTCGTCGCGCCGAGCCTGTCGATCAATGCGTCCGCCGTGCTGTACGTGCGCCTGCGCCGGCTGCTGGATGCGCTGCAGGCCAAGGTCAACGCGCTGTACGGCTTCCACCGCGAGCCGACCAAGAACATCATCGAATTCCGCTCGGGCGATATTGCATCGTTCTGGCTGCTGCACACCGCCAATGCCGCCTTTGCGGCGCTGTCGCACCTCTATCACCACCCGGACCTGCATCCGGAGCGGCTGTTCCAGGAGATGCTGCGCCTGGCCGGCGCACTGATGACGTTCACCAAGAGCTACACCCTGGCCGACCTGCCCGCCTACGACCACGACAAACCCGGCCCGGTGTTCTCGCGGCTGGACACCATCGTGCGCGAGCTGCTCGATACCGTGATCTCCACGCGCTACTTCGCGATCGCGCTGGAGGAGACGCGGCCCTCGTTCCATCTCGGCCGGATCGACTCCGGCAAGATCGACGACAAGACCAGCTTCTACCTCTCGGTGTCGGCCGACATGCCGGCGGCGGAACTGGTGGAGGCGATTCCCGCGCGCTTCAAGGTCGGCGCGCCGGACGACGTGGACAAGCTGGTGCTGTCGTCCATGCCGGGCGTGCCGCTCACCTACACGCCGCAGGTGCCGCCCGCCATTCCGGTGCGGCCGGGCGCGTGCTACTTCGCGGTCGAAGCGCGCGGCATGCTGTACGAACGCATGCTGCAGGCCCAGACCATCACCATCTATGCCCCGGCCGGCATCCGGGAACTCAAACTTGAACTCATCGCGGTGACTTCATGAACGCTACCACCACGCCTTCGCTGTTCGGCGGCTCGGCCGCCCCCGCCGGCAATGCCGCGGCCGATGCGCGCGAATCCAACACGCACGTGCGCACGCTGCTGGACCTGCTCTACGATGGCTTCTTCATGCTCTTCCAGCTGCGCAACGGCCAGCAGCCGACCAGCGCGGAAGACTTCCTCACCCGCGTGCGCGCCTTCCTGGAAGATTTCGACCGCGGCGCCAAGCGGCTGAACGTGTCGGCCGAAGACGTGTTCGACGCCAAGTACGCGTTCTGCGCCGCCGTGGACGAGACCATCCTGTCGTCCAACTTCTCCATCCGCACCGCCTGGGAGCGCCGTCCGCTGCAGCTGGAGCTGTTCGGCGAGCAGCTCGCCGGTGAAACGTTCTTCATCAAGCTGGAAGAGCTGCGTGCCCACGGCGCGCCGCGCCTGCAGGCCCTGGAGGTCTTCCACATGTGCCTGCTGCTGGGCTTCCGCGGCAAGTACATCCTCGAAGGGCCGGAGAAGCTGGCCTACCTGACCGCCCGCCTGGGCGACGAGATCTCCGCCATCAAGGGCAAGCGCGCGGCCTTCGCGCCGCACTGGCTGCTGCCGGACAAGGTGTCGCACCGGCTCAAGCGCGAAACGCCGCTGTGGATCTTCGGCGCGGTCTTCGCGCTGATCGCGCTGCTGGGGTACATCGGCCTGTCGTCCACGCTGCGCGCGAAGACGAACGAAACGCTGGAAGGCTATTCGCAGGTCATCAAGCTCGGGCCGCGCTTCTCGCACCTGACCATCTCGCTGCCCTGACGCCGCTGGCCATCGCACCACCCGCTGAACCGCCCAAAGATTGCGCGACGCCGTTCCGATGAAGTCACCGTTCCCCCTGCCGGCCGCCGTGCCGCAAGCCGTCCTGGGCGCGCTGCTCGGGCAGCAGACCCGCCAGATCACGCTGGAGACGGCGCTGACCTCCGACAACCTGGTGGTGGAACGCTTCACGGCGCGCGAGGCGGTGTCGGCATCGTGCGTGCTGCAGGTCGATTGCCTGAGCCCCCTGGCCAACCTGGATACCGCCCAGTTGGCTTCGCAGGAGGCCACGCTGCGCCTGATGCTCGCCGACGGCAGCCGCCGCGCCTGGCACGGCTACGTGACCGACTGCGCGGCCCTCGGCGGCAACGGCGGGCTGGCGCGCTACCGCCTGCGCATCGGGCCCTGGCTCGACCGCCTGCACACCCGCCGCGACTGCTTCGTCTACCAGGACAAGACAGCGCTGGAGATCATCGAAGACCTCTTCGCCGATTACCCCGTCGCCCACTACAAGCTTGCCGTCAGCCAGCCGTGCGCCAAGCGCTCGATCTGCTGCCAGTACCGCGAGACCGACTACGACTTCGTGATGCGCCTGCTGGCCGAGGAAGGCCTGTCGCTGCGCATCGAGCACGAGCAGGGCGACGCGCGGCGCGACGGCAACGCGCAATCGCGCCACTGCGTCGTCATCTTCGACAACGACGCCGAACGCCCCGCCTGCGCGCAGCCCGACATCCGCTTCCACCGCGTCGACGCCACCGAGCGCGAGGACGCCATCGAGCGCTTCTCGCAGATGCGCACGGTCGGCACCAACGCCGTGACCGTCTCCTCGTGGAACTACAAGGCCCTGGCCGCCACCGCCGCCCAGGCCAGCGCCAGCGACCCCGGCGGCGAACTGCCCGCGCTCGAAGCGTTCGAGGCCGCCGGCCCCTATCGCTTTGCCGATGCCCAGGGCGCCGGCCGCGCCGCGCGCCTGCGCATGCAAGCCCACGAGGGCGCCTACCTGCGCTACCTCGGCCAGGGCAGCGTACGCCAGCTCGGCCCCGGCCAGCGCTTCACGCTCACCCAACACTTCGACACCCGCCACAGCCCATTCGTCACCCTGTCGGTCGAGCACGAGGCGGCCAACAACCTCGGCGCCGACCTCGCCCGGCTGCTCGGCACCACCGACATCGAATCGGGCCGCTACCGCAACCGCTTCGTCGCCGTGCCGGCCGAGGCGCCGATCGTGCCCCCGTACCGCCACCGCCCCACCGCCCCCGAAGGCCAGGCCGCCACGGTGATCGCCGACGACGGCGCCCCGCTCACCACCGACCGTGACCACCGCGTGCGCATCCGCTTCCCGTGGCTGCGCGCGCCGGCGCTCAACGCCTTCGCCGAACCGGCCGGCAGCGACCGCTCGCAGGTCACCGCCTGGGTGCGCGTGGCCACCGCCTCGGCCGGCCCGAACTGGGGCGCGCACCACCTGCCGCGCGCCGGCACCCAGGCGCTGCTGACCTTCGTCGACGGCGACATCGACCGGCCGCTGGTCACCATGCAGCTGCACAACGAGCAGGACGCGCTGCCCTGGCCCGCCGCCGACGCGCCGCTCGGGCAGGCGCTGTCGGGCTGGCACTCGCCGAGCCTGGGCGGCGACGGCTACAACCAGTGGGTGGTCGACGATCACCCCGCGCAGCTGCGCATGCGGCTGGCCAGCTCCACCGCCGGCAGCCAGCTCAACCTCGGCTACGTGGTCTCGCACGGCCCGACCGGCGGCGAGCGCGGCGACTGGCGCGGCACCGGCGCCGAACTGCGCACCGATGCGTGGGCAGTGGTGCGCGCTGGCGGCGGCCTGCTGCTCTCGACCACCGCGCGAGCGCAGGCCGGCGGCACGCTGCTCGATATGCACGAGGCGCGCGGCCAACTCACGGCGGCACAGCGCACGGCTCAGCGCCTGTCCGACGCGGCGGCCAGCCAGCAGGCGCTGCCGCTGTCGGCCAACGCGGCCTTCGACCCGCTCACGCAGGCCATCGACCCCGCCCAGGACGGGCACTACCCGAGCAGCGTCAACGGCCAGGACGCGGTCCAGCCGAACCGGGCACCGGTCGACAAGTTCGCCCAGCCGCTGCTGGTGACCGAATCGCCCGCCAGCATCGCCCTGGCCTCGCAGGCCACCACCACGGTCTACGCGGGTAGGCACCTGCACGGCACGGCGCAGGGCGACTGGCACCTGGCCGCCGGCAACGTGGTGGCAGCCGCCGCGGCCCGGGGCGTGAGCCTGTTCGCGCAACGCAACGGCCTGCGCGCCATCGCCGAGGGCGGGCCGGTCTCGATCCAGGCGCATACCGATGCGCTGGCGGTGCTGGCGGACCAGGCCGTCACCGTGATTTCCTCCACCGAGTCGATCGAGATCCTGGCGCAGCGCAACATCGTGCTGCGTGGCGGGGATTCGGTGATCCGGATGGAGGGCAGCGCGATTACGTTCGAGACGATCAAGCTGAGTGTGAAGGGGGCGGGGCATCCGCTCATCGGGCCGGGAGGACAACCGGCGGAGTTGCCTGGGTTGCCCTCCTCTGCCAATCAACCGAATTGGATCGCCATGAGCCTGCTTGGTTACGAGGGGCAGCCAATGCGCAATATCCAATACGAGCTTGCATTCGCCGACGGAACCAAGCGGACAGGACGGCTGAACGGCTCAGCGGAACAACGCGAAGAAGCCGTGCCATGGGGCGAGGCTACGCTGACATACAAGAACAATCCTGCAGCCAAGGACGTGGCTCGCCCTACGCTGGATGACCTCCTTGCCGCCACCGAGCCCCTCATCCGCGAAGAAGAAGCAAAACCGAGTTCGGACAAGACGAACATCACCACCGTATGAGCAGCCAACAGCAGACCGAAGAAGCATGGGCCATCGTTCACGGCCAAGCCAAGCCGGAAGACAAAGGTGTAGGGCTGTGGCTCTGGGAAGCCATTCAGGGTGACTTCAATGACGATCGATCCGCCGGGCAAATCGCTGCGGACATGGTGATTTCATTGATTCCGATCGTTGACACGATCTGCGATATCCGCGACCTGTGCGCCAACATCCGTGCGTACCGCAAGGATCCGAACAACAAGCTGGTGCTGTTCTTCATCGCGCTGACCGTTGTCGGCTTCTTCCCGGAAATCGGCTCCGTGGTCAAGGGCGTGGTCAAGATCGCTTTCGTCTATATCCGGAAGTACCTCAAACGCACCGAAGATCTACTGGATGCGACCAAACTCGGGCAGGCCACAAACCGGGCCCTCGACGCCGCACTGCCCAAGATTGCCGAGTTCCTCAGCAACTCGAAAGTCGTCAAGTGGGCAACAAAGGAAGGCGTGCCCGACATCTTCAAGTTCTGCTCCAAGAAGTTAAACGAGCTTGCCGACACGGTGAACGGCTCAAGACTGAAAGCTCAGTTCCTGGAGGCTGCCGACAAGATCGAAACGCTTCTTGGACGCCTGAAACATATCGTCCCCGCATCAACGCGGGAGAAGCTCAATGACTTCCTGGACTTCCTCGGCAAGAACAAACAGTCCATTGCCTCCAAGCTGGAACAATTCACGGCGCCGATCCGCACGATTCTCCGCGTGACAGCCAAACGGCTGGACGACCACGCGTGGATTGCGTTCACGCAGACGCACAATAAGGGGTGGATTGCGCCGATGAGTCAGCAAGGGGCTGCTCAGTTGATGAACAAGCATCCGCCCAAGTGGGTGCGGTTGGGCAAGGAATTCCCCCACCCAGCGCCAACCCCAAGGCAGGCCGAGGTTATCCAGGCGGAGCTCAACGTGAAAATCACGAAATTGCGTAATGCAAACCAGCCAGCCCCGCCCTCGCTCTCCCTAGATGTGATTCAAACATTTGAGCGTGACAAACTTGGACCTGCGTTAATCAAAGGCCCTACCAAGCTTTACCGAATAGTGGACCCCACAAACGCAGCTGGAGGCATTTTTTGGGTTGACGAGAAAACCTTTCACAGCCTGAAAAATCGTGCGGAGTGGCGAGAGAAACTAGCTGTCAAACCCGAATGGAATCAGAACGGGCAATACGTCGTTTATGAGGTCCCGGCTGGTGAGACTCTGGCTGCGTGGAAAGGTCCGGCGGCGTCGCAAGCACTGGACGGTACGCCTTATCACCTGACGGGCGGCACCGATCAGATTGTATTTTTTCCCGCCCAAGACAAGCTTGCCCCCACTAAACCCCGCATCAATGCTGAGACTGGACAACCTCTACCTGGGCGGAATGGGCAGCCCGACACTCGTGTCGAGTGGGAGGATGTAACCGGCCGTAAGGTGCAAACTGTGCTGCGTGACAAAGCAGCGGATTCTCATGTCAAAGGCCCATTCGAGACCGGCTGGGGCTTTGCGGATTGGGACCAACAGGAAGCCAAGAACATCCTCCTCTCTTTACCCGACGACATTCAATGAGCACGGCCAACCTGAAGCCCTACGATGTGCCACGCAATCTGGATCAAGATGCGTGGTTCCTGTACCAGACCACTTCGATTCCCTACTACGAACTGTGCGCCCGCCTGTGCGAAGAGTTCGCGGAGTTGTACAACCGATTCATTACCGGCCATGGACTGCACGGCGCCGCACGGCTCGACTATTGGGTCTCCCGCTACCTGACGCATGCTGAGAACATCCGGCGCGGCATCGGGTTCATCAAGCATGGCGGCGACTACATGCCGATGATCGACTACCTGAACGCTCCAGCGACGGATTTCCGTGGCCTCGTCGAGCAGCCGTTGGGTTGGATGAGCGAGGAACAGCGCGAACAGTGGGACCACTCCTTCCAGCGACTGAGCTATGCGTGTGGCACAGGGACCCCCGTATTGCGCAACAACCTGACGAAAGGCAGGCATTGGCTAAATCGGGCATCCATTGGTGGAGATCGAGTCTATCTCGAACGAGACGATAGCGATCCGGGGGACACTGCCGATGCAATCCGCCATGCGAAAGAACATGGACTGCTGTCCCCACCAATCACCTTTCCGAAACATCCTATTGATGCTGCGCAAAAAGCGCATCCCGGTTCCGTCTGTCCACGCACTGGCGTATGGGTGCCCAAGCAATGGCTGGATGGTGCGAATGACTTCAGCCTTGCATTCTGTGTCCAAGGACAGCCGATGCAACCTGCATATCAAATGCATTGGGGTAAGCCATACGATATTTGGGCAGACTTCCCGATGCCCGACGATGACGATGCGGAAGAGCGGTTGATCACTCCGCTCGAAACAACGGCTGTAGATACAACGTGGTATTTCGTATTACAGCCTGCTGCTCACGCGGCGCCTGCGGATCATTTACCTCTGCGCTGTGAAGCAGGGCAAGCGTGCCCAAAGAGCGGCTACTGGATAACGCCTGCCAAATCAGGCTCCCGCCGTTACTTCCAACAGGGAACACCAATGCCGGAGGTTATCTCGGACTACGGCTCGACAATATGGCAATGGGATAGCGATCAATCCGATCCAAAGCTTTGAAGGCATTGGACAACAAACCCGATGCCGTATCGAACAACAAGCCTCGCAGGAGCCCAACCTGAAGCCCTACGATGTGCCACGCAATCTGGATCAAGATGCGTGGTTCCGGTACCAGACCACCTCGATCCCCTACTACGAACTGTGCGCCCGCCTTTGCGAAGAGTTCGCCGAGTTGTACAACCAACTCATTACCGGCCACGCACTGCACTGCGCCGCACGGCTCGACTATTGGGTATCCCGCTATCTGACGCACGCTGAAAACATTCGCCGGGGCATCGGGCTCATCAAGAACGGCGGCGATTACATGCCGATGATCGACTACCTGAACGCTCCAGCGACGGATTTCCGTGGCCTCGTCGAGCAGCCGTTGGGTTGGATGAGCGAGGAACAGCGCGAGCAGTGGGACCAAACATTTCGGCGGCTGAGCTACGCGTGTGGCACGGGGAGTACTACGTTACGCAACAATCAGACCAAAGGAAGACTATGGCTGGATCGCCCATCGAATGGAGAGCAACGCATCTACCTCGATCGGGATGACAGCCATGCAGGTAACTCTGCCGAGGCGATCCAATATGCGAAAGAGTACGGAATCATGTCTCCGCCGGTACCCTTTCCGCTGCATCCTATTGATGCAGAGGAAAAGGTGAACCCTGGCGCCCCTTGTCCACGCACTGGCGTATGGGTTCCCAAGCAATGGCTGGACGGCGCGAACGACTTCAGCCTTGCATTTTGCGTCGAAGGGCAGCCCATGCAGCCAGCGTATCGGATCAAGGGCCTTGAGCTAAACAATCCCTTCGCCGGGTTCGACGAAGAAATGGCCGCCGAATATGAGGCCATCGCCACCGGCTCGCCAGTCACAGAGGCCGTCGATACCACTTGGCTCTTTGTGGAGAAACCCGGAGCACAGCCGGCTGCCCAAGCTGACGAACAACGTGAATCCAAAAAATCTGCCGCCCAATGACGCGATGAGAGGCACCCAATGAGCGCGCCGCTTTATCCGCAGGAAATCTACCTGCTCGAACGCTACACCTCTGTCGAGTACTTCGGCGCGATGCGCGATGCTTGGCAAGCCATGGTCGATCACGTGGAGGACTGCTTGGCCCGCTTCATGGCAAAGCTGCCCGCCGACTATCGCAGCCGTCCCTTGCCCCTACAGCCGGACATAGCTTGGGGGCAGCGCGTACTGCCGAATTTCCGCCAGACGGCCCTGCACCTTGACGACTGCTTCATCCGGTTGACGCATCACGACTACAGCGCACTGCTGGCCGTCGGCGTGACTGGCGGCGTGAGAGGTCAGAGAGATTTCTCCTCAGACTGGCTCGACGAAGTGCAGTCGGATGCTGCATTTCGCTATGAGGAGTTGCTGTACCGAGCCAATCAGTATGCGTTCAATATCGACAATACCGCCGAGGCTGGGTGGTTGACGAAGCGCTTGTCCACTGGCTACAACGCTGACGCTCGAGGCCCACTGGATGCGCCGGCCGCCTGGCCATGCTACGAACTCGACCCGCAACTTCAGATCCACACCGATGAAGTGGTCACCGAATCTGGCATCTATCTCCCCAACCTTGACGACTCCGCCGCCCAGTTCCTGATTGCGGGCCTGGAAGCTCCAATGGCCAAAGTTGGCTTCAACGGCCAACAGTACATCTCGAAGGCTCCCGCACTCTGGACCCGCGTGCGCCGCGTGGAGGGCGCCACCGTCGCCGATGGCCTCGCCGACCTTCTTCCCCAAAGCCGCCATCGCCCGTCCGGACGCGCGCCTGGCGGCGATGCCTGCCCGCGCAGCGGCTGGTGGTTCACGCCTGCTGCCGCCAATTCACGCCGGCACTTCCAGCAAGGCGACGTGATGCCAATCGTCACCTCCGACTACGGCAGCACCATCTGGCAATGGGATGCCGATCAGGGCGAGCCGAAGCTGTAGCCGTGCCCTATCGCGCTGGTCGGATTCCGAGCGGAATGTACAAATCAGCGACTGGCCCGACACGGATAACGCGGCGCACTGAACCATGAAATGCCCAGGCACATGGGCGCAGCACTTATTCCCCGCGCCAGTGCACAGCATGAACACCGCTCACCCCACCGCCTCAGCATCAACGCCCAAATGCTGCCGCACCGCCGGGTAATCGTAGAGCGCATCTTTCATAGCCGAGATCGTGGGCGCACGCTTGCCTGCCGTCTCCGTGCGCGGCAGGCGCGCCTCGACCAGGGCATTGAGCGCGGAGCGCAGGCTCGCCCTGGCGTGGCGCAGCTCCCCCTTGGCAAGGAGCAGGTTCTTCAAGCCAACCGGCCCACTGGTCAGGCCGTGCTTCAGGGCCTGGCCGACCAGTGCCAGTTCGTCCCGCTTGGAATGGACGTGCTGGCGATAGCCAGCCGTGGTGCGCAGGTCGACGCTGCGGTTGTCGGCGCGGAAGACCCATTGGTCCTCGTGCGCCGCATAGGTTTCGCTGCTGACCCGCAGTTCCGACATCAGCTTCTTGTTGTAGGCCTTGCTCATGCGGACCTCGCCCGTGGCCGCGGTGAAGACCGTGCCGCCCACCACGCCGGCGCCTACCGCGGCCACCTCCGGTGCCGGCTGCAACGCGCCGGTGTTGCCCTGCGCATCGTGCGTGTAGAACGCATCGATGGAGGTGATCGCGTCGACGATCGGCAAGGCCGTCCCGGTCGATAGGCCGCCGTGGAATGCCTGGACGTAGCGCTGCACGATCTGCGCGCCCTCGCCCGGTTTGCGAAGGCGTGCATGGCGGTTGGCCTTTTCGAGCTGGTTCAGGTCGTCCAGGCACCGCCCGATCAGGCTGTCTGCGGGGATGCTGTGCCAGCGCTCGATGTCGAACGACTCGAAATGGCCGGCATGCTGCTTCGCCTCGTTGATCCGATGCTCCAGATCCCCCCGCCGTTGCTCCAGCTCCCGCAGTTGCTCGCGCTGCGGCACGAGTGCGCGCGCGGGCCTGCCCGTACGCCGCTGCGCGTCGATCTTGTTCTCCTGCTCAGCGATCTTGTTCCCAAGCTCGGCGTGCTGGCGCATCAGTTCGCCGAGCCCATCCTCATAGACCTCCCGGATGGCCGCGATCTGTACCTCGGGCTGCGTCATGAACGAACGCCGCAGCGCGGGCTCGGACACATGTTTCGGCTTCAGGTCTATGAAATGGATGCGCGCCGCGTCCTCCTTGAGGAAATCCCCCCACTTGGTGTTGGCGCGCAGGTTGTACCGGTGCTTGGAGCGCCGCTCGTCGAGGTAGCCCGCCCCCCATTGCAGCGGGATGGTGGCACCGATGATCGCCGGCCCGGCGATCTGCCCGACCACCGGAACCGTTGCCGTGACGACCGCGCCCGTGGCCGCCACGCCGTTGACCGCCATGCCCCAGCCCTTGCTGTAGGTCTGCGTGCGGTTCAGGCCGATGCGGCGGCGATACTGGCGATCGGCGACGTTGTGCAGCGCCAGGAAGGCGTCCACCAGGCGCCCCAGCGCCTGCGGGTCGGTGCGGTGGGCGAGCCTGAAATGGCGGATGGCCTCATCGAGCTGCCCGCGCTTTTCCTTCGCCGATTGCACGATGCGGCCCATGTCGTCGCTCCTGTCGATCTGCGGCGCGACCACGGGCAGCCCGCCGACGCGCTTGAACGCCTCCTTGACGTCGGTGATCGAGCGCAGGCTGCCGGTCAGGGCGGGGTTGATGACGTTCGGCGGCAGTTCGTGCGACAGGATCTTGACCCCCTTCTTGATCCCCTTCACCACGGCCGACGTCGCGTGCTTCACGCCGGGGAGCTCCGACACCCCGATGCTGATGCCGCTGGCGACTGCGCTCACGACGCGGCCGGCCACGCTGTGCAGGCCCTCGTACAGGGCCGCCTTGTGGATACCCTCGCGGTATTGCTTGACGTCGATATTCAGCGCGGCAAGCAAGTGGTGCTGCGCGAGGTCGGTCAACTGAGTGCGGCTGTAGCGGTGCGGGTGCGCTTGCACGTCGACGATCAGATCGTCGACCGGCTTGTCGAGCAGAGCCTGAAAGTGCCGCTCGCTGGCCGGCAGGCGCGGCAACCTTGGCGTGAACCGCGCCAGGTTGTTTTTTTTCTCGCAATAGATCTCGGCCGCGCTACGCAGCTGGATGGCCGTGAGCGCGCGCTGAAGGTCCAGCGGCCGGTGGATGGCCGCCTGATAATCGCCCAGCAGTTCCGACCGCCGGGCGCTACCGGTGGGCGCCGGGCCCTGCGCCACGCGGCCCGTACTGTCCGCGCTGCCCACGCCGCCGGACAAGGACACGCCGGACGCAGCCACGTCCGGTACATCCGGTACATCCGGCACCGACATGGGCGCCATGCCTCCCTGCGAAGCGCTGCGCGGCAACGTGGCATGGCGGCGGAGCATGCTTTGCGCACCGATGTCGGACAGCGAGCGACCGACGCGGCCGCCGTGGCCTTTATCGGCCAGGATCCGCAGGTCGGGGCTGGCGGTCCGTGGCGCCTGCACATCGCTGCTGCGGCGGGGCGAAGCCTGCTCGCCGGCCTCGGGCGGCGATCCATCCGGCGCGGAGATCGGGGCCGTATGGGTGGGGAGTGTTTTCGGGATCATGGTGGTCGCTACGTCCTGGATTCGGAACTGCCGATGCGAAAACAATGAAGGCCTTCGCCTTCGCGCCATGCGCTTTGCATTCGTTGGTGGACGTAGTGTGCGGTTGCAGCATGCAACGATTCCTGCCCGTACCGAAAATGTGCTCGCATAAACGAACGTCATCCGCCGGCGCAGTGGAAATTTGTGATATGCGGTTTTCTCATATCGATAGCGGTTTTGGGTTGCGCCGTGGTTTTGCTGTGCCCATTGGGGTATTACGCGGCCGGCTGATGTGAGGTCGTAGACGTTCCTCTTCGGTCTCCAGGAGAGATTCGTACCTTTCGTGCGGATTCAGGCGGTTTCGTTGGAAAGACGGCGTGTCAATCCATGGCTTGCCAAGCCTCCGATCACGATCCGGCACGGCCAGCCGCGCGGCCGGATGCGACGCGCGGGCACGGCCGGCTACGCCTGCGTGAGACCCCCATCGGACGCGCCGGACACGGATGCGCCCCCGGCGTCCGGGCGAGTGTCTTCGGCGCCCTCGGGGCCAGCGGGCCACGGCGCGCAGGCCAGCGCCTTCAGGTAGTTGTCGCGCCACCACCGCAGGTCTTCGGTCTCGATATTGCGCATCAGGCCGGCATGCCGCGCCTTGCGCTCTTCGAGCGGCATGGACAGGGCCTGCGCGTAGGCATCGGCGGTGGCGGCCCGGTTTTTCGAGGGAACCAGCAGCGCGTCGCGCAGTTGCGAAGCGGCGCCCGCGCCCCTGGACAGCACCAGGACGCCGGGGTCCCTGGCGGCCTGCGCGGCGACGTATTCCTTGGCGACGAGGTTCATGCCGTCCGCAACGGGCGTGACCACGCCGACCCGGCTCATCCGGTACAGCTGCGGCAAGGCGGTGCGGTCCACCGACTCGCTGAAATACATCACCGGCGTCCAGTCGCCGGTGCCGAACCGGCGGTTGATCTCCCGCACCAGCTGCTCGGTCTTGTCGCGCAGCCTGGCGTAGGCGGGAATGCTTTGCCGCGTCGGCGCGGCGATCTGGACCAGCGTGACCTTGCTGCGCATGCGGGCATGCGTCTGCAGCAATTGGCGAAACGCTTTCAGGCGCGTCGGGATGCCCTTGCTGTAATCCAGCCGATCGACGCCGATCATCAGCACGCACCTGCCGGCCGCACCGCGGACTTCATCGATGACGGCCTGGGACGCGGGGCTCGGCACCAGCGCGCGCAGGCTTTCGACATCGATGCCGATCGGGAAGGCGTGGACGCGGTCATGGCGGCGCTCGGACTGCGCGGCGATGTTCTCCGCGTCCCAGTACCGCTGGAGGTTGAGCACATCCCGGGGGCTCTGCATGCCGACCAGGTCGTACGACGCCAGGGCCCGCATCAGTTGCCGATGCTGCGGAATGCGCCGGATGACGTCGGGCGAAGGCAGCGGAATATGGTTGAAGAAACCCATGCGCTGCGTGCAGCCGAGCGCGCGCAGCGCCTGCGCGAACGGGATGAGATGGTAGTCGTGGACCCACAGGATGTCGCTGTCCCTGAGCATGGGCCGCAGATGGGACGCAAGTATCCGGTTCACGGCCTCGTACGCCTTGAAGTACGCCGGATTCAAATCCGCCCATTTCACCCGCTCGTGGAAGATGGGCCAGAGCACCGAATTCGAGAACCCCGCGTAGTAGCCCTCGTAATCGGTCCGGCCGAGATCGACCTGGGCCAGCGTCGTGCGCCCGAACGGCTCGGTCCGCACGCAGGCCGTGTCGGGTTCGTCGACCGTCTTGCCGCTCCAGCCGAACCATAGTCCGTCGGTGTCGCGCATCATGTCGCCCAGCGCGACGGCGAGCCCGCCGGCGGCGGGCCTCTGCGGATCGATCAGGCGGTTGGACACCACGACCAGCCGCGGCCGCGCCTCGGGCGTGGCCGAAACGTCGGAGGCGCAGCGCCGCAAGCGCGCGGCGCGCAACTCCTGTGAGCGCGTGCGAACGGGCGGCGACGGCAATCGCTCGAATTGCGGGTGGCGCGAGCGCGGCCGGCTGGCCGGTTGGAAAGGATCGGCGCGTTGGGCTTCGCCGGCACCGGGCGTGTCGGGGATCGCCAGGGAAGACGTGCCGGCTGGCGTGGAAATAATCGGGCGCATTGCGTGTTCGTATTGCCTTTGGTTGTGGTTGGTATTCCGGCCCAGGGGCTGGCCGGGTGCGGGCTGGCAACGCGCTGCCGATGGATGTTCGAATCCTTGCAGCGTCAGCACCTGCCTTTCTTTTGATGAATCGGACGGACACCGTCATGGGGGCTTTCATTTCAAAATCATTATCAGATAAACAAAATATAATTTTCCCGCCCACAATAAAATCAAAGTCCCGCCCAAAACATAATCAACAACATAATCAACAACAAAGCGGCGAAGACGATATATCCAACCTCAACGAATCCTCAAATCCGGTGCGAAAGATTGCTTTTCCTTGCGAAGCGGGCGGTTGAACGGCAGGGCGGCCGGCTGTCGCGGCCGGCCCGCCGCGAGGTCGGCTGGCGCAGGATCACCAGAAAAACGCCGGCGCCCCCGGAAAGATTTCCATCCGTTCACAAAGAAGGGCGGCGATGGGGCTAACATGCTGCCTTTCGCGACCATGCAACGAAGCCGCGACTGCAGGCGCCGGGCGTCCGGCTCGCCCGGGCCGCGCAGCAGGCCATCTTCAAAATCAAAAACAACAGGAACGGGGCCGCCCCATGACTCAACAACCTCAACCCTCCACGACACCGCCTGAACCGACCGGACAGGAGCACCAACCCGCCCTCCTCCGCGTGGCCGACGCCACCGTGCGCGACGCCAACCAGCTGCTCAACAGCAGCGGCAACCTGGTGTTCGGCAACGGCCTGATCGCCACCATCCTGGCGCTGGTGCTGGGCTTCCTGTGCCTGCTGGGGGTGATGGCGTTCCACTTTCCGCAGTACCTGACAACGCCGGAGCTGCGCCATGCGTACTCGGTGGACGTGATGCGGCAGATCCTGTTCTTCTCGCTGCTGGTGTCAGGCGGCCTGGCGCTGGCCAATATCGTGCTGGACAACCGCCGGCGGCTGAACGCCCTGGCCTTCGCGTTCGTGCTGGCGGCCGTGGCGCTGGGCGGCTCGCGCGTGCAGGTGGGCAATTTTCCGGATCACACGCCGTACATCGGGCTCGACTGGTTCATCCTCGACCTGCTCGGCTCGACCGTGATCTTCGTGCTGCTGGAGAAGCTGTTCCCGCTCTACAAGAAGCAGCCGGTGTTCCGCCCCGAATGGCAGACCGACATGGTGCACTTCGCGGTCAACCACTTCATCGTGGGGCTGGTGCTGCTGGTGGTGAACTTCCTGATCCACCGCGTGTTCGGGTGGATGGTCAACGCCGGGTTCCAGCAGATGGTGCAACAGATCTGGTTCGTGCCGCAGCTGCTGCTGTGCATGCTGGTGGCGGACCTGATGGAATACGTCACGCACCGCGCGTATCACGAGGTGCCGTTCCTGTGGCGCTTCCATGCCGTGCACCACAGCGTCAAGACGATGGACTGGCTGGCCGGCTCGCGCCAGCACATCCTGGAGCTGATCGTGACGCGGGTGGCGGTGCTGGGGCCGCTGTTCGTGCTGGGATTCGACAAGTCGGTGGTGGACACCTACATCATCATCGTGGGCTTCCAGGCGGTGTTCAATCACGCCAACGTGCACCTGCCGTGGGGGCCGCTGAAGTACATCTTCGTGACGCCGGACTTCCACCACTGGCATCACTCGTCGGAAGACGAGGCCATCGACAAGAACTACGCGGCGCATTTCGCCTTCATCGATTACCTGTTCGGCACGGCGGTGAAATCGAAAAAGGCTTTCCCTGAAAAGTACGGCGTGGTGGGCGACTACATGCCTGACGGCTTCGTCAATCAGCAGCGTTTTCCGTTCCGTCGCACTCCGACCCATCCGGCCACTCCGACCTGAGCCCGCCATGCCCATCGTGCCCGCCGCGCAGCGCCTGATCGACCGCCTCGGCCTGGAGCCGCACCCGGAAGGCGGCTTCTATCGCGAGACCTATCGCAGCGAGGAACGCATCCATCGGGGCGTCCCGGCCGTCGAGCGCACGGCCTGCACCGCCATCTACTACCTGCTCGCCGAGGATGCGTATTCCGCCTGGCACCGCATCCGGTCGGATGAGCTGTGGCATTTCCATGCTGGGGACCCGCTCAACGTGTACGTGCTCGAGGACGGCGGGGCTGTCACGACACACCGCCTTGGACACGCGGTCGAGGACGAGCGGTCGACGTACCAGGCGATGGTGCCGGCGGGCCGCTGGTTTGCGGCGGAACGCGTCGCCGGTGCGCACGGCTACACGCTCGTGGGCTGCACCGTCGCGCCTGGGTTCGAATTCAGCGAATTTGCGCTGGCGGAAAGCCGCGCACTGCTGGAGAGTCATTCTGCACATGGCGATTTGATCCTGAGATTGGCAGCGGAATCGTCCAGGCGCTGACCGGCCGCGCTCAGCACCACACGACGTTCTCGTAGCCGACCGTGCGGCGATAGATTTGGCGCCCGTGCCATGTGCTGTATTCCATATAGGCGCAGGTCAGAATGACGATCCAGGTGGCTGTGGCTGACATGATTTCCTCCCGCTCTACCGTGGCGCCGATGCGTGTCTGACCGGCACATCTGCAGTCTATGAAGAGGCGGCGCAAAACCATTGCCCGAGCAGTGATGGTTCTCCGGCCCTATTCCCGGAGCTGATGCCTGGAGGAATTCTGGGCGTCACTTCCCGCGCGATCGGGGAGACTGGAAGCCGCTCAGGCGCCGACCATGACCGCCCCACCGGGCCAGCAGCGCGTCGCGATGCTGATGCCGGCGGCGCGGCTGTCGGCCTTGCTGCGGACCGCTCCACGGCAGGGCTGGACCGTGGAGCATGCCTACGACTACTGACGAAGCGGGCCGAAGTGGACACCACGGGCGCCAGCCTCACGCACCCGCGATGCCGCCATCCGCAAGACGCATGGCACGCCGCCCGGCTCAGATGGAAACGGCATGCGCGCGGTTGCCCAGCGCGCGCACCACGCTGAACACCGTCAGCGCCGATGTCTTGGGATTGGCCGCCAGCGGCTTGCCGCGCATGATCAGCTCGAAGCCGCCGAACGCGCCGCGCGCTTCCACGTGGTGGATGTTCTCGTCGATGGTCGGGTCGGCCAGCAGCCTGACGTGGGTGCGCTCCATGCCGAGTCCGGCCAGCGCCAGCGTGGCCGCCACGTTGGCGTTCTTGGGGAACAGCAGCGCCGCATCGCTGGCCTTGCCCTCGAAGATCACGGTCGTCCGGTCCAGCGCATCGAGCTCGAACTGCCGCTCGGCCGGCGTGCCCTTCCATGCCCGGGGCGGCTTGCGGCCCGTGTAGACCACGGCATCCAGACCGCCCACGCGCGCCGCCGCCAGCGCATCGATGGCGCCGATGGCGCCCGACAGCAGCTGCATCTGCGCATGGCCGCGACGCGCCGCCGCCTCCAGCCGTTCGGCCAGGCCGGGCTCGGACAGCGCGCCCACCGACACGACCAGGCAGTCGATGCCCTGCTCAAGGGCCGGCACGACATGCTCCCGCAGCGCGTCATGGCCGGCGCACTCGACCAGCAGATCGGGGCGATCCGCCTGGGCAGGCAAGCGGGTCATCACCCGCGTCCGCGGCGCGAACGGCGCAATGGCGGCCCGCGCCCTGTCCATGCCGTGCTCGGGCACGATCACGGTGTCGAAGCAGAGATCGGGGTCGCTCTTGAGCAGCTCCAGCACGCCCTGCCCGATCGCCCCGCAACCGACCATCGATACATGCAGCATCTTCAGCTCCTTTTGCTGTACCACCGTTGTCCGGCTCAAGCCTCGAGCCCCTGCTGGCTATTCTTGATGACACCGTACCCTTTGTCAGGTCTCGGCACGATGATGGGATCGGCCCAGGCCCGGCGGCGCTGCGATGGAAGGGGGAAATGCGCGATGCCGGACCGTTCACCGTCGCACCCGGCCACCGGCGCGTGCGGGGGCTCGCGGGAGTCGAGGCAGCGCTGCAAGGTCACCTGCGTGACACGTCCGGGAGCGCCGTGTCGCCCGCGCGGCCATAGAAGACGTTGCAGCCGTCCCGGCACGGGTTCCCCTCGGCTGCGCGCAGCGAATCGGGACGCGACCGGGTGCGTGACACCCGTTGGACTACGGTCATGGGAACGCGCCGTCCTGCCCATGCGCGATCGCTCGCTGTCGTGGCAGGCACCGCCTACATCGGCGGGGTGCCCCAGGTGTGACCCGGGGGCGGGTAATTACCTATGCATGCCATTGCCGCTCGAAAGTTAGACGAAAGCATGCAGACCATACAGTGCATCCATTGCTTGGCGTTGTTATTTTCCGCATGTGCACGGCAGTCATCGACACAGACGGGGATGGTCGGGTGCCAGGCAAGCCTTCCGGCCGTGATCGTAGCCGGGGGCCGGGGTGGTCCGATTGGGGAATCCGGACCACGTACTGCCGGCCCAGCAGTTCAATCGATCGGTCTTTCCTGCTGTCAACCCTTCCGGCCCGCCTCCTGGCGGGCTTTTTTCTTGGTCCGCCGCCCGGTCGTGCCGTCAGCCGGTCACCGGCCGCGGGCTGAAGCGCTCCGGCCCCACCCCACCGCCAGCACGATGCCGAACGCTGCCGCGTTCGCCGCGCGCGCACCACTTGCTGCTGCGCGAGGCGGATTGGGGATTGAGGACGACCGCGCCGCCACTACATCTGGAACGCCGACGCAGCCTTGCGCCGTCTGCGGCCGATCGCGATATGCACCCACAGGGCGATGCACACCGCCAGCCCCGCCACCCAGTGCAGCACCTCCGCACACTGGCGCGGCAACTCGCCATTGACGTAGTACAGCGCGTAGCCCGTCACCACCAGCAGCACCGTCAGCCCGCCGAACACCGCGCCCGCCGCGCGGTTGCGCCGCCGCACCCAGGCGTTGCGGATATGCGGGCCCCACAGCATCCCGAACAGGTAGAGGCTGGCCATGGCCGCGGCACCATGCAGCTTCATGCTCCAGGCCAGCACCGCCCCGCCCTCGCCGCCGTCATCGGTAAAGAAATGCTGGACCAGCCAGGCCAGCCCCGTCAGCAGCAGCACGCCGAACACGCCGTAGACCGTCCAGCGGCGCCGCCGCGTCAGGCGAAAAGCGCTGTCGCGCAGATGATGGGCGAAGCGGGACGGTGCGGACATGGCGGGGTGCGGAGAGGGGTCGGGCGGTTGAACCGGCGAGTATACGCGGTCGCTCTGCGCGGGCCGGAGCTCCAAGCAACCGGATCGCACCCGTTGGCCTGCCACCTGCGACTCACGCGCCGGAACGCCTCGGCGGCCCGCCTGCCCCGGACGCGCACTGCCCCGGCGCACCGTCAACCAGCGACAGGAAGAAGCGTCGACGGGACATGCGCAGCGCCTCGGCACCCGGCCCGGGTTTCGGGCGGCCGTCGAACAGGCTGTGCAGCGCCGCATCGCTCATGCCGGACGCAATGGCCGTCTTCCACAGCGACAGCTCGTGATTGAGCGAGAGATTGACCCGGCTGGCCGCCTCGTCGTTGTACGTAACGATGCGGACGCCGCCACGCGCTTCGGCAGCATAGGTGCCGCCCCGGCCGCGATGCGTGCCGTCGGCCCAGTCCGGGTGCTGCATGAAGAGCGGCACAGACTGGATCGGGTCCATGTTGCGCGTGAACTGGCGCAGCGTGAAGCGCAGTGCGCCTTCCTGGGGCCCGGCCAGGCTTGCCAGGGCGCGGCGGTAGGTGTCTTCGACACCTTTGAGCCCCAGGCGCGGCGGGTTGAAGGCGTAGGTGCTGACCTTGCCGTGCGCGCCGCTCGTACCGAGGAAATTGGCAATATCGAAGCTCGCCAGCGTCGCCACGACCGCGCCCAGGCTGTGGCCCACCACGGACACCGACAGCGGTTGCCGCCGTTCCCGTGCCGCGGCCGCGTAGCCGGCCAGGATCTCCGCCATGTGCTGGCCGTCGCCGCGCCGCGCAAGCGCCTCGGCCTGCCAGCGCTCCTGCCAGCCCGCACCCACGTGGCCCAGTTGGGGCAGCCGGCGGTCGAGCGGATTGATGTGCGGGTGCGCCATCTGGCTCTTGAGATCGCACAGCAGATCGTCCGCCTCTTCCATGCGGGTTCCCGAGAACGCCACCACGACCGCCTGCACGTCATGACGCGACGCGCTCTCCCAGCATTTGAGGGTGGGCGAGGACATCTCCGCGGCAAACCGCAACTGGCCGACATCGGAGACCTTCCCGAGATCCGCCGTGTAGGCTTCGCCGGCGCATGCGCGCATGCATTCGAGCACCTCGCGGCGCCTGGCATCCAGGTTGCCGGTGCCCGGGCGCGGACGGGCCAGGCCCGGCGTCAGGTCCACCTGGCGCAGCGCGCTGGCCAGATCGACGCGCACCGGATCAATCGTCCTCACCCGGTCGGCGGCCATGCACTCGGAACTGGCGCGGATGACCACGGCACGCCGCGATGCCGGCCTGGCCGTGGCGTAACTGCGCAGATCATCCAATGAGGCGGCGCGCCGAGGTGGCGTCCGTGTCGGCGAGTCAAATGCCGATGCCGGCACCTGCGCGGTCGCGACAGGATGGGCAGGCGAGACGTCATCCGGCAGCCGAAACAATGTGCCGGTGGAGAAGGAGCGAAGCATGGGGCGGTCAAAGCAGCATCGGGAACATGGCATGGCCCGCGGGTGCGCTCTTCGGAACCGGCAGGCGAACGATGCACGCAATCTACGTGCATCCCGCAGCCTCGCCGGCACGCGAGGACGAAGCGCCATCCACGGCTGCGAAGACCCGCATGACCGGGCAGCCCGACGCCGCGCCGGCCCAATCGGCGAGCGGCCCGGCGGCAGGTCGCCCTGGGGACTAGCCCTTCACCAGCGCCAGCTGCGCCAGCACGGCGATGCGCCGGATGCCATCCGTCAAGTGCGTGCACGACAGCGTGGCACCGCTGATGTTGTTGATGTCCTCGCCGACACGCAGCGCCGACCGGGCCGATTTGCCGGTGAACTGCGCGCGCCACGGCTTGTTGCGCACCTCGTAGCCGTGGCTCTCGCGGTACGCGAGGATTTCCACGTCGACGATCTCGCCGGCCGGGCTCAGGCCGACCGCGTAGTTGATCAGCTCGAACTTGCCGATCACCGCATCGGTCACGACATAGCCCAGCGGCTTGCCGCCCTGCACTGCCCGCCAGACACGCCACGCGCCGGCACGCGGCGGGCCGCCGGCGCGGTCGGCCAGCTGCTTGAGCTGATCGGCGGACAGCGCGAGCGCCACCGGCTCGAACGCTGCGGCATCAGGAAAGATCGTCTTCTGGGCATCGGCAACGGTCATGTAGTCCGCCGCATACGCCCGGGTCACGACCACGCCCGGCGCGCCGACGGCAGCGGCGCAGACCAGGACGACGGGAACCGGCTGGTAACGCATGGCACCTCCCTCCACTCGACTCGGCTGAGAATTAGAACGACACACCCAGGCCCAGATCGACGCGCGAGAAATCGCGGTTCTGCGTGAAGCGCTGGTAGTCGATCTTGAACACCACGTTCGGATTCAGGTAGAAGTTTGCGCCGATGGTGTAGACCGTGTCGGACAGCGACGGCCAGCCGGCGGGCGACGTGAAGCCCGGCGCCAGGCCCTCGTACTTCGAGCCCATGTTGTAGCGCTCATAGCGGACGAACGGCGCCAGGCGGTAATCGCCCTTCTGCCACACGTTGTAGGCGGCCTGCAGGAACCAGCCGTAGAACGCCGCCGGCATCGGGTTGGCCGCGCCCGGGTTCTGCAGGTTGACCGTAGCGGTATTGCTGAACGTGCCGTACGCATACAGGGCGGACAGATCCCACTTGCCCGGCGTCCAGCGGGCGTGCGCTTCGTACAGGGTGGCGCGCTGATCGGGCAGCGGCGCCTCGGTGCTCGCGCGG
Organism: Ralstonia nicotianae; assembly: GCF_018243235.1. Taxonomy (NCBI): domain Bacteria; kingdom Pseudomonadati; phylum Pseudomonadota; class Betaproteobacteria; order Burkholderiales; family Burkholderiaceae; genus Ralstonia; species Ralstonia nicotianae. Next base: position 269,425 of record NZ_CP046675.1, on the reverse strand, counting down.
CTGCTCTTGCCGGTGAAGACCGAGCCGCCCAGCGTCACGCCGGGGATGCCCGTGTAGTTGAGCGCCACGTACTGCGACAGGTTCCTGGCGTTGGCCAGCCCCAGCTCCTGGTGCGACGTCTGCATCGGGGCGCTGCCGTTGTTCTGCATTTCCAGTGCAGAGCTGAACAGCGGGTTCTCCGGGTTGAAGTTCCACTTGGCCAGATCCAGGCCGGTGGTCAGGCCCACGTTCCAGTTCAGGCCGAAATCGGTATCGCCGTACAGCGACAGGCCGCCTTCGCGCCAGGTGCTCGGAATGATCAGCGTCTCGACAAAGTTGCGATGCACGCCGTAGTAGTTGGTCGGCTCGTGGTTGCGGTTGATGAAGCCCGCCGGAATCAGGAACAGACCCGCGTTCAGGCCCACCTTGTCGGTCAGCTTGTGCTCGATGTAGAACTGCTCGACCTCGAACTCGCCCGCATCGGACGACGAGGCGATCGCATGCTCGATCTCGAACTCGGAGTTGAAGCGGGTCTTGTCGTTGAATCGGTAGCCGATGCCGAACACGGCGCGCGCCAGGTCCATCTTGGTGTCGTCGGTGTTACGGGTCGGGCGGCTGTAGTTGGCCTCGCCGTAGCCCCACAGCGTGAGGTTGTCCAGCGGCGAGGGCCTGGCCTGCGCCAGCTGCGCGGTCTGCTGCACGTTCTGCAGGTCGGCGCCCTGCTGCGCCTGGGTCTTGGCCTGCGTCTGCTGCTGCGAGGCCAGGGCGGCGTTCTGCGCGCGCACGTCCTTCAGTTCGGCCCTGAGCGCTTCGATCTGCGCGGCCATCGCGTCGAGCTTCTGCTCGAGCTGCTGGGTGGTGGCGGCCTCGGCCGCGCCGGCCCCCATGAGGGCGATGACGGCCGCGGCCGACAAGGCGGTTCGCTTCATTGTGTGGCTCCCTGGTGTGATCGGATTATCTGGATGGGCTCGCCTTGGCGGCCGTGGCTCCGGCCGCCGGGACGGATTGGATGCGCGCGGCCGCCACGCTGTCGGCCGTCGACGACTGGCACTGCGCCGGCACGTTGTAGGCGGACGGATTGGCCGGGTCGAACCCGTCGGTCAGCGCGCACAGGAAATGCACCACGTCGCTGATCTCCTGGCTCGTCATCGACGGGGCGGCGGCCGGGTTGTACGGCACTTCCAGCACGTTCACGTTGGCGTCGAAGGCGACCGGCAGGTCGTTGTACGGCACGTCGGGTGTGCCGTCGGCCTTGACGTACCAGCGCCCCGGGTCGGTATCGCGCGTGACGTACCAGGCCACCACCTGGTCCAGCGTCTGGAACACGCCGTTGTGGAAATACGGCGGCGTGCGCGCGATGTTGCGCAGCGTCGGCACCTTGAACTGGCCGCACGTCGCGCCGCCCACGCGGAAGTCGGTGCGCAGCGGGCCGCAGAGGCCGAGGTCGTAGTAGCTGTAGTTGGGGGCGCCGAGCGCCAGGCCGTTCTTCGGCACGTAGGGCAGCGTGGTGCCTTCTTGGTTGGCGGCGAGGCTCCAGTTGCGCGGAATGCCGACGTTGTCGTACGTGAAGTCGGTAAACAGCGCGGGCGTGCCGCCGGTGCGCGACGAGACATGGCACGCGTTGCAGTTGCCCTTGGTCGGGTTGTTGAACAGCAGCAGGCCGCGCATCTCCGAATCCGTAAGCGTGGCCTTGCCGGCCAGGTACGTGTCGTACTTGCTGTCGAAGGTGTGGAAGCCCGGGTCTTCGGCCTGGTAGGCGGCCAGTGCGCGACCGATGCTCTGCATCGCCGTTGCGCTGTCCTGGATGCCCGCCTTGGTGAACACGGCCGTGAGCTGATCGAGGTACGGCCGCGTCAGCAGCGACTTGAGGACGTCGTCCGCCGAGCCATTGGCCATCTCGAATGCGTTGGTGAACGGCTGCTGCGCCTGGTCCATCAACGACGGCGAGCGGCCGTCGCGGAAGAAGCCGCCGGAGGCCGTGCCGGTGCCGTCGACCTGGAAGTTCGGGGTGAACGAAGCGTAGTTCAGCGACGGCGCGTTGCGCAGCCCGGGCAGGTCGGCATTCGGCCCGCCGATCGACACGGCCAGGTTGTTCGGGTCGGTGAAGGCGCGCGCCGGATCATGGCACGACGCGCACGATTGCTTGCCCGAGGCCGACAGCGCCGGGTCGAAGAAGATCGCCTTGCCGACCTGCGCCATCGGCGACAGGGCCGCCGCCGCCGCCGCGGTGCTGCCGGAACCACCGCTGTCCCCGCCCCCGCCGCATGCGCTGACCATGGCCGCGCAAGCGAGCCCTCCCGCGATGCGCCATGCGACCCGCATCGCACGGCGCGCGGTGGCGCCGTCTCCTCCTCGTTCTTTTTCTGGCATTTCCCTGAAGCGAACCCTGGCTGAAGCGCATGTAAGCGCTCAAATTAATGGGAATAGGAACAATTCTCGTTCGCATTCTAAGGGAACTGTCAGGAAAAATCCTTGGATTTGTGAAGGAGCCGTGTATACCCCGACCCGGCCGTTGCAGGCCGGCACCCACGGCAGGAGACCATGGCGCATCCGACGCCGCCATCGAATCGGCGGCCGGTCAGCCCGCTGGTGGGCGCGCCGATGCGCGAGCGCCGCACGAGCCTCGCCGTTGTGCGGACAGTGCATGTGTGAGCGCCGCGCGGATGGCGGCACGAAGGGATGGCGGCCACCGGCTACCGCCGCACCGGCCCAGGCGGGCAACGAACTGCATCCACCGTTTTGCCGATGCCGTGGCGTCCGGCGACGGGCCGGCTGTCATGCCCCGGTTTCGCCTGGACCTGCGGTATTGCGCGGGACCGCGGCCTGACGCGCTCGGGCGGGCGGCTCCCATATGACTCGAGGATTACATCGAACCGCCGATCCAGCCGGAAACCCCAATGCCCAAGCAGGAAATCCGCACCCTACGCAAACGTTGACGTGCATGCGGTCCGCTGCAATCATCACCCGCCGGCCACCATGACCTGGCCCAGGCCGGACGCATCGGGCCGGATGGCGTCACGCGCGCTGCCCCGGTCCTCACAAACCAAAAAAAGAACGCACAGGGACAGCACGATGAAAAGCAAGATCGTGGTCTACGGACCGCTGTACGGCAAGTGGTATGCGATCCTGGTCGACAACGGCGTCGCCGCGGAATCGCGTCAGTTCGGGTCTTACGAGGCGGCGGCCGACTTCGCCTCGCGCCAGTACCCCGATCTCGAACAGGAGCGGCAGCCCTACGCCCGCGGCCGCGAAGAGGCGGAAGCGCCGGCGTGACAGCGCCATGGCGCCGTCAGCGGGGCGGCGCGCAGAAGCGGCCGGCGATCCAGTCGAACACGCTGCCCTCGCGCAGGACGCGGCTTTGCGCATCGTTGCCGTAATGGATCTGGTAGAGGGGCTTGCCGGTGGCGTTGCGGGCACGGTAAAGCGTCTGCGCGATCACCGTGTAGGAGCGGTGCGCGCAATCCAGCACCACCTGCTTGACCGACGAGCGGATCGGCTGGCCATCGGCGGTCTTGATGGTGAAATCCGGCAGCACATTGCGCAGCAGCCGGAACGACACGGTGGGGGCCTCGGCGTCCGCCCCGGCCGGCGGCTTGACCGACTGGCGATCGAGATACGACTCCACGCCGTTCACACCGACGAAGCGGCGCCAGCGGACATCCGTGCCGCCCGGCTCGGGCGCGGGTGCGCTCGCCGCCGCCTGCATCCCCTCACGTGTCGACGACGCCTGGGCGAACGCCGGCACCGATACCCACTGCGCGGCCGCCAGCACGGCCGCCGCGATGGCGCCTTGCCGGCGCCAGCCTCCTGTCTTCATGGAACGGACTCGCCTTGTACCCATCAGCCCGGCGATTCTACCGGCTGAACGCACGCCGTGGCGTCAGAGCTGCTCTGCGGGCTCGGCGGTCTCCACGCCGGCAAAGCGCAGGTACAGCGTGCGCAGTGCGCGCGTGAGCGGGCCCGGCTGGCCGTCGCCCACCGGTACGCCATCGATGGAGATGACGGGCATCACGAAGGTGGAAGCGCTGGTGAAGAACGCCTCGGCCGCCTGCTGCGCTTCCTGCACGGTGAAGGTGCGCTCCTCCAGCACCAGGCCGTGCTCGCGTGCCAGCGCCATCACCGAGACACGCGTGATGCCGGGCAGCACCGCATTCGACAGCGGACGCGTGATCAGGCGCTTGTCGGTGGTGATGATGAAGGCGGTGGACGAGGCGCCCTCGGTCACGCGGTCGCCGTCGGTCATCCAGGCTTCGCTGGCGCCGGCGCGGGCGGCCACCTGCTTGGCCATGACCTGCGGCAACAGCCCGACGCTCTTGATGTCGCAGCGCTTCCAGCGCAGATCGGGCACCGTCACCACCGCCGCGCCCTTGCGCGCCAGCGGGCTGTCGACGATGGACTTGACCTGCGTGAACGCCACCGCCGTGGGCGCGATCTGCGCGGGGATGCCGAAGTCGCGCTCGGCCGCGCCGCGCGTGACCTGCATGTACACCACGCCCTCTTCCAGGCCGTTGCGCGCGATCAGCTCCTCGCACACGCGCGTCCATTCGGCATCGGTGTACGGGTTGTCGATGCCGATCTCGGACAGCGAGCGCGTCAGGCGCGCGAGGTGGGCGTCGTTGTCGACCAGCTTGCCGCGTGCCACGGCGGTCACTTCGTAGATGCCATCGGCAAAGGTGAAGCCGCGGTCCATGATGGAGACGGTGGCCTCGGCGGCCGGCACGTATTGGCCGTTCAGGAAGACGATTCGGGACATGCTGGAAGAAGGATTCGGGACTCGGCGGGACCGCCCCGCCAACGAGCCGACAGGATACTTGCGTACCGTTGCCGGTGGCCAGGCCCGCCCACGTTATGCGCAAACGGCATGATGCCTGCGTGCCTCGGGTAGACTCGGCGGCATTCCCGACGCCCCCGCCCCATGTCCGACGTCACGATCCGCCCCGTCACCGATGCCGACCTGCCCGGTGTGCTGGCCGTGCAGCAGGCCTGCTACGGCAACGCGCTGCTGGAACCGACCGAAGCGCTCGCCAGCCGCTGGGCGCGCAGCCCGGCACTGTGCCTCGTCGCCCTGCATGGCACTCAGGTGGTCGGTTACCTGCTCTCACATGCATGGCACGCATGGGCGCCGCCGAAGCTGCACGTGCCGCTGCCGCCGGCCGAAGCCACGCACGCCGACCGCGTCTGGTTCGTGCACGACATGGCGATCGCGCCGGCCGGACGCGGGCAGCGGCTCGGCGAGCGGCTCCATGCCGCGGCCGGCGCGGCGGCGCGGGCGCAGGGCCTGCGCCGCTCGCGCCTAGTGGCGGTGCAGGGCGCGGATGCATTCTGGCGCCGGCTCGGCTATCGGCCCGCAAGCGCCGATGCTGCGCAACAGCAAGCGTTGCACGCCGTCTATGGCGACGATGCCCAACTGATGGAGCGGACAGCATTCGCGCGAAGTTGATGCACGCCTGAACGCGGCATTGAACACCGCACGCAACGATGCCGTAACACCCGTGAAACAATGCCGCCCAAGCCCGCCTCGACAGGGATGCGGCGCCCGGCGCGGTGTCCTTGCTTACCAGGAGCCGCTTCCTAGAATGGGGACATGGCGCGCCGCTGTCAGGTTGCGGGGCTGCTACGTCCGCTTGTCGTCGATACGGCCGGCTGTCCGCTCCTTCCGTACCTCCATCCGGGCGAAGCCCCGATGCTGGCCACTGCTTTGCTCCAGGCCGGCATCTCTCCGCATGGCGCGCAACGCCCGTCGTTCGTCAACTGCGCCCGTGGAGGAAACAATGAGCTATCAACTTGAAGGCCGGCTGCTCGAGGTCTGCAACTGCCGTGTCCTGTGTCCGTGCTGGATCGGCGAAGACCCCGATTTCGGCACCTGCGACACGATCGTCGCCTGGCACATGGACCAGGGCACGATCGACGATGTCGATGTGGCCGGCACCACGATCGCCGCCGTCGCGCACGTCCCCGGCAACATCCTGGAAGGCAACTGGACCGCCGCGATCTACATCAACGACACCGCCTCCGACGCGCAGGAAAAAGCGCTGCTCAAGGTCTACACCGGCGAGGCCGGCGGACCGATCGCCGATCTGGTGAAGCTGATCGGCAAGGTCGTGTCGGTCGAGCGCGCGCCGATCACGTTCGACATCGTCGGCGCGAAGGGCACGCTCAAGATCGGCACCGACTACCACGCGGAACTCGAACCCTACGTCGGCCCGAGCGGCGCGCAGACCACGCTGTCCGACACCGTGTTCTCGACGGTGCCCGGCGCGCCGGTGTTCGTCGGCAAGGCGCCGGTCTACCGCTCGAAGAACGCGACGATCGGCATCGACGTCAACCTCAAGAACCACAACGCCCTGCAGAGCACCTTCCGGTTCGAAGCCTGACCGCCACAGCGCGCGCGGCCCCGGCCGCCAGCGTGCCCGGCGCCGCGACGATCATGCCCGCCGCCTCACGTCATCAGCGCGTCTTCCTGCCCGTGCTGGGCGGGCTGGTGACGCTCGCCTGGGCCACGCTGTGGCTGTGGACGCGCAGCCCCTACGGACGCTATCTCGACCATGGCGACTGGACGGCATCGGGACCGGCGGCCTGGCTGTGCAGTGCGGTCCCGGGCGGTTCGCTGGTCGTGCCGGCGGCGCTCTATGCGCTGGCATGGACGCTGATGACCCTGGCGATGATGCTGCCGACCACGCTGCCGCTGTTCCAGGCCTTCGACCGCGTGGTCGCGGGGCGAGCGGATCGCGTGCGCCTGCTGCTCCTGCTGGGCGCCGGCTACGTGGCCGCATGGAGCGCCTTCGGCCTGCTCGCGCACGGCCTGCACGCGCTGCTTCTAGCCTGGGTCGCGCGGGTGCCGATGCTCAGCTGGCACGGCTGGCTGATCGGGGCCGCCACGCTCGCCGGGGCCGGCGCGTTCCAGTTCAGCACGCTGAAGCATCGCTGCCTCGACCAGTGCCGCACGCCGCTGAGCTTCGTCATCAGCCACTGGCGCGGCCGCGCCCGGGAGCGGCAGGCGTTCGCGCTGGGCCTGCGCCACGGGCTGTTCTGCGTCGGGTGCTGCTGGGCCCTGATGCTGCTGATGTTCGTCGTGGGCGCCGGCAGCCTCGGCTGGATGCTGGCGCTCGCCGCCCTGATGGCCATCGAGAAAAACGTGTCATGGGGACGGCGGCTGTCCGCGCCGCTTGGCGTGGCGCTGCTGGCCGGGGCGGTGCTGCTGGCCGCGGCGCATGTCTGGGGCGTGGGCCCCATCGCGTGAGGCCGGCATGGATTCGGCCAGCGACGGACGGCTCGCCCTGCGCACGGTGCTGCTCACCAGCATCACCATGGTGGCGTTCGCCTCCAACTCGCTGCTGTGCCGGCTGGCGCTGCAGCACGCGAGCATCGATGCGGCGAGCTTTTCCAGCATCCGGCTGGTCTCGGGCGCCGTCACGCTTGCCGTTATCGCGCGGGCCGGCTCGGGCGGCACGCCGCCGGCGCGGGCGGACTGGCCCGCCGCGGCCATGCTGTTCGTCTATGTCGCGTTCTTCTCGTTCGCGTATCTCACCCTCAGCGCGGGCACGGGTGCGCTGATCCTGTTCGGCGCGGTGCAGCTCACCATGCTGGGCGCGGGCCTGCGCGCGGGCGAACGGTTCGAGCCGCTCGGCTGGCTGGGCTTTGTGCTGGCGCTGGGTGGGCTGGTGTATCTGGTCTCGCCCGGCGTCACGGCGCCGACGCCGCTGGGCGCGGCGCTGATGGCCGTCGCCGGCGTGGCCTGGGGCGTGTATTCGCTGCGCGGCCGCGGACAGGCCAATCCGCTGGCAGCCACTGCCGGCAATTTCCTGCGCGCGGCGCCCATGGCGCTGGCCTTGAGCGCGCTGCTGCACAGCCGCGCCCACGCCAGCCCGGCCGGCATCGCGCTGGCGCTCGCCTCGGGCGCGGTCACCTCGGGCATCGGCTACGTGATCTGGTATGCGGCCCTCAAGGGGCTATCGGCGATCCGTGCGGCGGCCGTGCAGCTGTCGGTGCCGCCGGTCGCCGCGTTCGGTGCGGTGCTGTTCCTGGGCGAGCTGCTGACGCCGCGCCTGGCCACCGCGTCCGCCGCCATCCTGGGCGGCATCGCACTGGTGCTGGCAAGCCGCACGCAGCGCCGGCGCGCAGCCGCACCGCTCGATCCGGGCCAGACGACCAAGCCCTAGGCGCCAAGGCCGGATCGCCTCGCCGCAAAGCGGCAGCCCTGGCGTTACCAGGCCGCCATCAGCGCGTTGACGCCCCGCAGGTTGCCCCGCTGGTTCCAGCTCAGCTGGTCGAGATTGGTGAGGCGCAGATTCGGCAGGCGCTCGAACAGCGCGCCCAGCGCGGATTCGAGCTCGATCAGCGCGAGCCGATACCCGAGGCAATGATGGATGCCCGCGCCGAACGTCTGCAGACGCCCCTGCTGCCGGCCGATATCGAGCTGGTCCGGATCGGTGAACTGGGCCGGATCGCGATTGGCGGCACCGAGCATCAGGAACACCGTCGTACCGCGCGGCAGCACCTCGCCTTCGACTTCGACGTCCTCCATCGCCGCGCGGATCGTGACCTGCACCGACCCGTCGTAACGCAGGCATTCCAGCACCGCGTTCGGCATCCGCGACGGCTCGCGCTTGAGCAGGTCGAGCTGCTGCGGATTGCGATGCAACGCGATCAGCGCATTGCCGATCATGTTGGACGTGGTCTCGTGGCCGGCGATGAACAGCAGGATCACGTTGGACACGATTTCATCGTGCGTCAGCGTCTCGCCGTTTTCCTCGGCGCGCATCAGCATCGAAATCAGGTCGGTGCCGGGCTGCGCGCGGCGGGCCTCGATCACCTTCGTGAAGTATTGCGCGAGGTCTTCGTAGGCGGCGCTCGTCTCCACCAGCGCATCGGCGCTCATCGGCGCCGGATCGAACACCTTGGCGAGCTTGCTCACCCCCACGCCCAGCGCCATGGCATCGTCGATATCGAGGTCCATCATCTGGCAGATGATCCGCACGGGAAGGGGGAAGGCGAATTCCGCGACGAGATCGGCCGACGGCTTCTGCTCGAAGTCGTCGATCAACTGATGCGCGGTGGCCGTGGCGACCTCGCGCATCGATTCGATCTGCCGCGCGTTGAACACCTGCATCATCAGGCCGCGCAGGCGCGTGTGCATGGGCGGATTGAGCATCAGGAACATCCGGCTGAACCCCTGGAACAGCGGCATGTTGGGGCCTTCGTCGCCGTATCGCAGGCGGATGCTCTCCATGTAGCTCTTGCCCATCTGCCGGTTGTGCAGCAGGGCGTCGACGATGCTGTAGTGCCCCGTCATCAGCGCATTCGGCCCGATGCGCACGAAGGGGCCCTGCGAGCGAAGCGTCTCGTACAGGGGATAGGGATTCTCGAGGAACGACGGGGTGGACAGATCGGCGAGTTTCATAAAGCCAGGATTGGGGGGGACGGGTGAACGGAGGTTTGCAGTCTAGGCAATCGGAATCCGATCGCTACCATGCTGCACTCAGCAAGATGCGGGAACCATCAGCCTGCTTCGCAATCGGCGCCGGCGGTGCGGCCACCGGCGGCGGCAACGGCAGCCGATGCCCGGCGAACCGGGCCGGAACGGCAATCACGCGCCCGCTCCGCCTCGGTCCGGAGCCGGCAACGAGCATAGGCGATGCCCCCGCTCCCGGAGTACAAAAAACCTCATCTGCGGCGCGGCGCGTCATCCAAGCGCAAGACACGGACCGCGATGAAGCCGATGCTGCCCACGGAACGGCCGGATACCGACGCCCCGCCGTTACATCTCGTTACGCCCGTATACCTTCTGTAAGACCGCGCCAGCACCACTCCGCTAGAGTGCAATCGCAGTCGAGGAGTCTCATCATGCAGAAGCTATTTGCGCTGTGCGCGCTGGCCGCCGCCGCCGTGCTGCCGTCTCAATCCGCCCTGGCCCGCGTTGACGTGGGGATCGGCATCGGTCTTCCGGGGCCGGTCTATGTGGCCCCCGCCCCTGTGTATGCGCCGCCGCCCGTGATCGTCGAGCCGCAGCCGGTCATCGTCGCGCCGGCCCCCGGCTATTACTACGACGACTGGCAGGCCCGCGCCTGGCGAGAGCAGCAATGGCGCGAACAGCGCTGGCGCGAGCGCGAGTGGTGGAAGCACCACCGCCACGGCCGCCACGATGACGACGACGATGACGAGTGAGCCGCCGCGCGGCCGTGTCGTCCCGGCTCGCGTGCCGACGGCACCGGCGAGCCATCCCCGGCCGGCGGCTGCGCGATGCCGCTGAGCGGCCGCCCTACGCCGCCTTCTTTGCCAGCCCCAGGTAAGTCTCGATCACGCGCGGGTTGACGGCCAGCTCGCGCGCCGGCCCTTCGAGCGTCATGTCGCCGGTCTCCAGCACGTAGCCGTAGTCCGCCACCTGCAGCGCCGCGCGCGCGTTCTGCTCGATCAGCAGCGTCGCCACGCCGGTGCTGCGCAGGTTGCTGATGATGTGGAAGATCTCCTTGACGATCAGCGGCGCGAGGCCGAGGCTGGGCTCGTCGAGCATCAGCAGCTGCGGCTTGGCCATCAGCGCGCGGCCCACCGCCAGCATCTGGCGCTCGCCGCCGGAGAGCGTGCCGGCCTCCTGCCGGCGCCGTTCCTTCAGGCGCGGAAAGAGCGGGTAGACCACGTCCATCTGGTCCAGGTAGTTGCGCTCGCCGGCGCGCTTGCGGCGGTAGGCGCCGAGCACGAGGTTGTCTTCCACGCTCATGGTGGCAAACAGTTCGCGCTTCTCGGGCACCAGGCACATGCCGCGCGCCACGCGCTTTTCCACCGGCAGGCCGGCCAGGTTGTGGCCGAGGTAGGACACCACGCCGTTGGCCGACCCCGAGATCGGCAGCGCGCCCATGATGGCGCCCAGCATGGTCGACTTGCCCGCGCCGTTCGGCCCGATCACGGTGACGATCTGGCCGGCGCCCACCTTCAGGCTGGCGCCGTGCAGCGCCTCCACCTTGCCATAGCGGACGTGCAGGTCCGTGACTTCGAGGATGATCGACATGCCCACTCTCCTTATTCCACGCCGCCCAGGTACGCTTCCAGCACCGCCGGATCCCGCTGCACGTCCTGCGGCACGCCCTCGGCGATCCTGGTGCCGAACTCCATCACCACCAGCCGGTCGGTGAGGTTCATGACGAAATCCATGTCGTGCTCGACCAGCAGCACGCTCATGCCCTCGGCCCTGAGCCTGGCCAGCAGCGCGGCCAGCGCCTGCTTCTCCTTGTAGCGCAGGCCGGCGGCGGGCTCGTCGAGCAGCAGCAGCGCAGGATCGCAGCACAGCGCGCGCGCGATCTCCAGGATGCGCTGCTGGCCCAGCGCCAGGCTGCCCGCCTCCTGGTACATGCAATCGGCCAGGCCCACGCGCTCGAGCTGGCAGCGCGCCTCGAACAGCAGCTTCTGCTCTTCGTGCCGGTTCATGCGCGCCACGCTGGCCAGCACGCCGCCCTGCGCCGCGAAATCGCCGCGCAGGTGCGCGCCCAGCGCGACGTTCTCCAGCACGGTCATGCCCGGCAGCAGCTGCACGTGCTGGAAGGTCCGGCCGATGCCGCGCCGGACGATCTCGCGCGAAGGCTTGCCGCTGATGCGCTCGCCGCGATACAGCACCTCGCCGCGCGTGACCGGCAGCACGCCGGTGACCAGGTTGAACGTGGTCGACTTGCCCGCGCCGTTGGGGCCGATCAGGCCGATGATCTCGCCGGCCCTGACCTGGAAGCTGACGTCGTTGACGGCCACCAGCCCGCCGAATTCCTTGCGCACGGCGCGCACGTCGAGGACGAGTTCGCCGGCCCGCGGCTTCTCGCGTTGCCTGAGCGCGGGCGCGTCGGCCGGCGCGCGGGCGGCCGGCGCGGACGGAAACAGCCGGCGGAGAAACGGCCACACGCCGTCGCGCGCGTACTGCAGCAGCAGCACCAGCAGCACGCCGAACACGATGATCTCGAAGTTGCCGGTGGAGCCGAGCAGCTTGGGCAGCAGGTTCTGCAGGCTATCCTTCAGGATGGTCAGCAGGCCGGCGCCGAGCACCGCGCCCCACACGTGCCCCACCCCGCCCACCACGGCCATGAACAGGTATTCGATGCCGTAGTTCAGGCCGAACGGCGTCGGGTTCACCGCGCGCTGCAGGTGCGCGTACAGGAAGCCTGAAATGCACGCCAGAATGGCGGCCGCCACGAAGATCACCACCTTCATCCACGCCGTGTTCACGCCCATCGCCTCGGCCATGGTGCCGCCGCCCTTGAGCGCGCGGATGGCGCGGCCCGGACGCGAATTCAGCAGGTTCTGCACCGCCAGCACGGCCACCACCACCACGGCCCAGATCAGGTAGAACATCTCGCGCCCGGTCTGCAGCGGCTTGCCCAGCAGGTTCAGCACCGGGATGCCGTTCAGCCCGTCGTACTTGCCCAGGAACGCCAGGTTGCCGAACAGGAAGAACAGCGACAGCCCCCAGGCGATCGTCGCCAGCGGCAGGTAGTGGCCCGACATGCGCATCGTGATCAGGCCGATCACGTAGGCGGACGCCGCCGTGATCGCCAGCCCCGCCAGCAGGCCGATCCACGGGGACAGGCCGTATTGCGTGCTCAGGTACGCCGTGCTGTAGGCGCCCAGCCCGACGAACGCCGCCTGCCCGAACGATGTGAGCCCGCCCACGCCGGTCAGCAGCACCAGGCCGAGCGCCACCAGGCTATACAGCCCGATGTAGTTGAGCAGCGTGATCCAGAACTCGGGCGTGGGCAGCACCGGCAGCAGCGCCAGCCCGATCACGAAAGCCGCCGTCAGCAGGCGGTTGCGCGACAGCCAGCCGCGCGGTGCGGCGTTCCCGGAGGCGTTGGTCAGCGTGGTCATCGGCTTATTCCTCCTCTTCGACGTGCCGGGTGGTGAGCGATCGCCACAGCAGCACCGGAAGGATCAGCGTGAACACGATCACCTCCTTGAACGCCGATGCCCAGAACGAGGCATACGACTCCAGCAGCCCCACCAGCAGCGCGCCGGCCGCCGCCACCGGGTAGCTCACCAGCCCGCCGACGATGGCCCCGACGAACCCCTTCAGGCCGATCAGGAAGCCCGACTCGTAGTAGACCGTGGTGAGCGGCGCGATCAGGACGCCGCACAGCGCGCCCAGCGCCGCCGCCAGCGTGAAGGCCAGCCGCCCCGCCTGCGTGGTGCCGATACCGACCAGCCGCGCGCCCAGCCGGTTGACCGCCGTCGCGCGCAGCGCCTTGCCCGAGATCGTGCGGCCAAAATAGAAATACAGCGCGACGATCATCAGCGCCGACACCATCACCACCCACAGGCTCTGCCCTGACACCGTGAGCGCGCCCACGTCGAAGCGCGCATCGGAAAACGCTTCGGTGCGCGAGCCCTCCGCGCCGAACATCACCAGGCCCAGCCCCACCATGGCGAAGTGCACGCCGACGGAGACGATCAGCAGCACCAGCGTGCTCGCTTCGGCCAGCGGCTCGTAGGCGAGGCGGTAGATCATCGGCCCCATCGGGATGACGATCAGCAGCGCCAGCGCCACCTGCACCGGCTGCGGCAGCGTCATCGGGGCCAGCGCGCTGGTTGCGGCAAACACCGCCAGCGGAAACAGCAGGTATTTGGCCGCGTAGATGGCACCGGTGCGTAGCGCATGCCGGCGCAGCTCGGGCTGCAGCAGCGTGCGGCCCAGCTCCGCCACGAAGGTCAGCACGCCCAGCGCCAGCAGCAGGCTGGCCGACAGCGGTGCCCGGTTGGTCTGGATGGCCGCCAGCGTGAGCGCGCCGTAGGCCACGAACTCGCCCTGCGGGATGAAGATCACGCGCGTGACGGAAAACACCAGCACGAGCGCCAGCGCCAGCAGCGCGTAGATCGCGCCCGACGTCACGCCGTCCTGGGCCAGGATGGCGGCAATCGACAAATCCATGGGTCTCCTTTTCCTCGTCGCGGGGGCTGCGCCGGATGCGCAAGCGGGCACCGCGAATGACGGGAGGGTCAGCTTTTTACGACAGAGTGGGCCGGGTGGCAACCCCGGGGGGCCGTTCCCGCATGGCACCCGTGCGCGCCGGATGCCATCGGGGAACGCCCCTCAGCGGCTGCGCCGGCCGCCGGCCCTGGCCGCTGCCGGCACCGGCGAGCGCAGCATCGCGGACAACTGATCGACGAACGCGCGCAGCGTCGTCTCCAGCTCGCCGCCGCGCCCGGCATCGAACAGCGGCTGCAGGTTCAGCGCGATCAGCACCAGCGCCAGCTCGCCGCGCGCGCCGAACACCGGCAGCGACAGCGCGCTCACGCCGGGCAGCAGGCTGCCCGACACCCACGATGCGCCCTCGGCGCGAATCGCTTCGCACAGCCGGTAGTAATCGGTCAGGGAGCGCGGCAGGCCCGGCAAGTCATCGTTGGTGCGCGCGTGCAGTTCGCGCTCCACCAGCGGCAGCGTCTGCTCGATCGGCAGATAGGCGCCGAACAGGCGGCCCGTGGCGGAATTGAGCATCGGCGCCACATCGCCGATGCGCAGGTTCACGCCGGGCGTGCCGCCGGCCTTTTCCCAATGGACCACGGTCGGGCCGCGCTCGCTCCAGACCGCGAGGCCGATGGTGTGGCCGGTGCGGTCGCGCAGGCTGGCGAGCAGCGGGCGGGTGCGGCTGACGGCCTCGACGCGGTTGAGGCCGGCCAGCCCCAGGCGCAGAGCGAAGGGGCCCAGTTCGTAGCGGCTCGTCAGCGGGTCTTGCGAGACCGCGCCGACACGCTGCAGGCTGACCAGATAGCGGTGCGCCTTGGATGGATGCATGCCCGCCGCGCGCGCCAGGTCACCCAGCGCCATCGCGTGCGAGGCCCGCGTGAGCGCGACCAGCAACTGCGCGCCCACCTCGATGGACTGGATGCCGGCGCGATCGCGGCCGGCGGGGGCGTCTTCGGCATCGCCCTGGGGCGGCGCGTCGTGTTCGACTTCGGATGTCTCCATGACCTCGTGGGGCGCGGGTTGGCGGATGGCGGGAGCCGGCAGGTGCGGGGAGCGTAGCACGCCCGGCCCGGCCCACTGATCCCTCTCGTTTTTCCGCATTGTATAAACAATGAATCCATTCATAACTCTCGTATACCCTAGGCGCAGCCGGGGTTTACCGGAACTATGATGACGGCGTCCACCGATGCCCGGTATGGCGTCTGCCCGACCGCGCGTTCCCCGAGCCTGACGACCACCCGAAAATTCCCCCAAACGTAATCCACTACACAAGGATTGACGACATGGCCAAAGCCTTCGCCTCGCAGGCCGACCTCGAGGCCAAACAAGTCACGTTCACCCAGCTCGCCCCCAACGCCTATGCCTACACCGCCGAGGGCGACCCGAACTCGGGCGTCATCATCGGCGACGATTCGGTGCTGATCGTCGACACCACCGCCACGCCGGCGATGGCGCAGGACCTGATCGCCCGCATCCGCGCCATCACCGACAAGCCGATCAAGCACGTCGTGCTGTCGCACTACCACGCGGTGCGGGTGCTGGGCGCGTCGGCCTACTTTGCCGAGGGCGCGCAGAACATCATCGCCAGCCGCGGCACGTACGAGATGATCGTCGAGCGCGGCGAGGCCGACATGAAGTCGGAGATCGAGCGCTTCCCGCGCCTGTTCGCCGGCGTCGAGACCGTGCCCGGCCTGACCTGGCCAACGCTGGTGTTCGAGCGCGAACTGACGCTGTTCCTCGGCAAGCTGGAAGTGAAGATCCTGCACCTGGGCCCGGGGCACACCAAGGGCGACACGGTGGTGTGGATTCCGTCGCAGAAGGTGCTGTTCTCGGGCGATCTGGTCGAGTACGACGCCGCCTGCTATTGCGGCGACGCCCAGCTCGAGGAATGGCCCGCCACGCTGGATGCCCTGCGCGCGCTCGGCCCCGAGCAGCTCGTGCCCGGCCGCGGCCCGGCGCTGCGCAATCCGCGGGAAGTCGACCAGGGCCTGGCCTACACGCGCGACTTCGTCTCGACGCTGCTGGCGCGCGGCAAGGAAGCCGTCGCGCAGAAAATGGACCTGAAGGCCGCCATGGCCCACACCCGCGCGGCGATGGACCCGAAGTTCGGCCACGTCTTCATCTACGAGCACTGCCTGCCCTTCGACGTGACGCGCGCCTACGACGAAGCCAGCGGCATCAAGCACCCGCGCATCTGGACCGCGCAGCGCGACCAGGACATGTGGGCCGCGCTGCAAGGCTGAACCGGCACCACGCGCCCGCCCTCCCCGCCCCGCACCGGTGCGAGCCAGACATGAACCCCGATTACCAGACCCGCGTCTTTCCCTACACGCCGTGCGCCGAGCAGCAGCCGGGCGCGGCCACCGACGTCCGCCCGGTCGTGGTGGTCGGTGCCGGGCCGGTCGGCCTGGCGACGGCCATCGATCTGGCGCAGCAGGGCGTGCCGGTCGTCCTCGTCGATGACGACTGCACGCTGTCCACCGGCTCGCGCGCGATCTGCTTCTCCAAGCGCGCGCTCGAGATCTTCGACCGCCTCGGCTGCGGCGACCGCATGGTCGGCAAGGGCGTCAGCTGGAACGTCGGCAAGGTCTTCCTGAAGGACGCGCTGCTGTACCGCTTCGACCTGCTGCCCGAAACCGGCCATCGGCGCCCGGCCTTCATCAACCTGCAGCAGTATTACGTGGAAGGGTTCCTGGTCGAGCGCGCGCAGGCGCTGCCCAACCTCGAACTGCGCTGGAAGCACCAGGTGACCGGACTCGCGCAGGATGCCGATGGCGTGACGCTCACCATCGACACGCCCGACGGCGCCTATGCCCTGCGCGCCCGCTACGTGGTCGCGGCCGACGGTTCGCGCAGCTCGGTGCGCCGGATGATGGGCCTGGAAACCCACGGCCAGACCTTCAAGGACCGCTTCCTGATCGCCGATGTGCGCATGAAGGCGGACTTCCCCAACGAGCGGTGGTTCTGGTTCGACCCGCCTTTCCATCCCAACCAGTCGGTGCTGTTGCACCATCAGCCGGACAACGTCTGGCGCATCGACTTCCAGCTCGGCTGGGATGCCGACCCGGTGGCCGAGAAGCAGCCGGAGCGCGTCCTGCCCCGCGTGCGCGCGCTGCTCGGCGACGACGTGGACTTCGAGCTGGAATGGGTCAGTATCTATACCTTCTCGTGCGAGCGGATGGACCGCTTCCGTCATGGCCGCGTGCTGTTCGCGGGCGATGCGGCGCACCGGGTCTCGCCGTTCGGCGCGCGCGGCGCCAACAGCGGCCTGCAGGACGCGGAGAACCTGGCCTGGAAGCTGCGCATGGTGCTCGACGGCGAGGCGCCCGACGCCCTGCTCGACACCTACGCCAGCGAACGCGAGCTGGCCGCCGACGAGAACATCCGCCACTCCACCCACTCGACCGACTTCATCACGCCCAAGAGCCCGGCCAGCCGCCTCTTCCGCGATGCGGTGCTGCGGCTGGCCAAGCATTACGCCTTTGCGCGCACGCTGGTCAACAGCGGACGGCTGTCGACGCCCACCGTGCTGGAGGGCTCCCCGCTGCTGACGCCGGATGACGCGCCCTTTGCCGGCCCGCTGGTGCCCGGCGCGGTCGCGCCCGACGCGCCGGCGCACGACCGCGAAGGTCGCGACGGCTGGCTGCTGTCCCGCCTGGGTGACCGCTTCGTCGTGCTGCGCTTCTGCGCCGCCGGCGAGCATGTCGACGCGCTGCCGTTGCCATTGCCGTTACCGATGCTGGCGGTCTTCCCGTCCGGCGGCATCGGGCCGGTCGCGCCGGGCGTCACCGCCCTGGAAGACGTCGATGGACTGGCCGCGCAGCGCTACGACGCCCGCCCCGGCACCACCTACCTGATCCGCCCCGACCAGCACGTTTGCGCACGCTGGCGCCGCGCCGATGCCGACAAGCTGGCCGCCGCCCTGCAACGCGCCACCGGCCGCATTGCCGCCACGCCGCCGACTCGCGCGCCCCTCACCGCCTGACCCCGACCGCCATGCCGTTGAACACGCAACCCAACCTGCCGCGCCCCGACGATTTCTACGAGGCGCTGATCGATGCGCACCGCGGCCTGTCCGACGAGCAGAGCGCCATGCTCAATGCGCAGCTGATTTTGCTGCTGGCCAACCATATCGGCGAGATGGGGGTGTTGAAGGAGGCGTTGGCTGCGGCGCGGGTGGGGTTGCCGGGTGCCACAGCCTGACACCCTCGCCCTCAAAACCGCGGCACCACCCGCCCCGCGTTTCAACAAACCAACACCCGCCACCGCCTCATCATTGCAGCAGCACGGCGGCCGATGCTAGTATCCGCCCCGCTTACCGATCAACCGCACTTGCATAGGAGGACAGACATCATGCGTTACACCGTTCCCCCCCTCTGCGGGCCTCGCCTGGGTTGATCGAATCACCGGCGCTGTAGCACACAACGCCTTCGCATTGCCCCGGCTTCGGCCTGCCACATCAGACGTTTTTCCTGAACCTGATATGGACATTCCATGGGCAATTGCATCCTGCACCTGGCCGACGGCGTCACCCTGATCGCCTCGGACAACACCTGGATCGAAGGCAACGCGATCCAGCAACTTCAAACCACGGCAACACTCCCCGGCATGCGCCATGTGGCCGGCATGCCCGACCTGCACCCCGGACGCGGCTATCCGGTGGGTGCCGCGTTCTTCTCGGTCGGCCGGCTTTACCCCGCGCTGATCGGCAACGACATCGGCTGCGGCATGGCGCTCTGGGCCACCGATCTCGATGCGAACAAGGCCCGCCTCGACAAGCTCGAAAAGCGGCTCGGCAATCTCGACGGACCGCTCGACGATGCCTGGGGCGAACTGGCCACGGCGCTGGCACCGGCCGGCACGGGCTTCGATGCCGCGCTCGGCACCATCGGCGGCGGCAACCATTTCGCTGAGCTGCAGCAGATCGACACGGTCTATGACGATGCAGCGGCGGATGCGCTCGGGCTGCGCGCGCGGCAGCTCCTGCTGCTGGTGCACAGCGGCTCGCGCGGGCTTGGCCAGGCCATCCTGGACGAACAGCTGGGCACGCACGGACACGACGGGCTGCCGCAAGGCAGCCCCGAATGCGCGGCCTACCTGGCGCGGCACGATACGGCGCTGCGGTTCGCCAAGGCCAACCGCGAACTGATCGCGCGACGCATGCTGGACCGCCTGCACACGCAGGGCCGGCCACTGCTGGACGTGCACCACAACCTGGTGATGCCGGCGACCATCGAAGGCGAACCCGGCTGGCTGCACCGCAAGGGCGCCACGCCATCGGATGCCGGGCCGGTGGTCATCCCAGGCTCGCGCGGCGACTTCAGCTACGTGGTCGTGCCGCAGCCGAGCGAGCACAGTCTCTTTTCGCTTGCGCACGGCGCCGGCCGCAAATGGATGCGCAGCGAGTGCAAGGACCGCCTGGCGCGGCGCTTCAGTCCGGCGCAGCTCAACCGGACCCGGCTGGGCAGCCATGTGATCTGCGAAGACAAGCAACTGATCTACGAAGAAGCCCCCGAGGCCTACAAGCCGGTCGATAGCGTCATCGCGCCGCTGGAACAGGCGGGCCTGGTCAAGGTGCTTGCGCGCCTGCGCCCGGTGCTCACCTACAAGACCCGCGGGGAGTGCTGCCGATGATCCTGCTGCAATTCTCTTCCGCGCAAGGGCCGGCCGAATGCGAACTGGCTGTGCTCAAGGGGCTGGCTTGCCTGCAACGCGAATCGGCGCTGGCCGGCATGCGGGTCGAAGTGCTCGAACAGGAGGACGGCGAACACCCCGGCACGCTGCGCTCCGCCCTGGTCAGCCTGGAGGGCGATGCCGAGGCGGCCGTGGCGCAACGGTGGGAGGGCACGATCCAGTGGACCTGCCCCAGCCCCTATCGCCCGCGCCACGCACGCAAGAACTGGTTCTTCGGCGTGGCACGCTGCGCCGCGCCCGCGGCCACCCTGCCGAGCGAAATCCGGTTCGAGACGGCCCGCGCGTCCGGCCCGGGCGGGCAGCACGTCAACAAGACAGAATCGGCAGTACGAGCCATCCACGTGGCCACCGGCATCAGCGTCAAGGTGCAGACCGAGCGCAGCCAGCACGCCAACAAGCGCCTGGCTGTCCTGCTGCTGGCGCACAAGTTGGCGAGCCATGACGCAGCGGCCAGCGCCGCGCAGCGCGCCCACCGGCGCACGCTCCACCATCAGGTGGCGCGGGGCAACCCGCGGCGCGTGTTCAAGGGCGAGCGGTTCGAGCCGGCCGGGGGCGATTAGCCGATGACCTTGGGCGGCAGCGGCTCAGCCATGGCACGCCGCTTGCCGCCCGCCGCTCACGAACACGCCGCGAGCAGCTGCGCCATCCGCTCAAGCCCAAGCTCCAGCTCTGTGTGCGACACGCCGCCCGCGCCGAGGCGCAGGTGCTGCGGGCAGTCGTACGCGGTGCCGGACATCACGAACGTGTTGTACGGCGGCGCGAGGAGCTTCTCGGCGAAGCGGTCGGCGCTCATCGGCAGATCGAGGTGGGCAAGCCCGAGCAGGCCGGCGGCCGGCCGATGCCAGCGCAGGGCCGGCTGGCCGGCGACGAACCGGTCGAGCCGATCGATGCGTGCCCTGCCGGTAGCGCGCGAGCGCTCGACCGCGGCGGCGAATCGCGCGGGCTGGAGGGCGACTTCCGAGATGCGCTCGCCCATCACGTTCATGATCTCGCTCGTATTCTCCCGCAGGACCATCGCATCGGCGATGAGCCTGCGATCGCGCGTCACCATCCAGCCGGTGCGCAGCCCTTGCAGGCCCAGGAGTTTCGAGACGCTGCCCGTGCTCACGCCCCGCTCGTACATCGTGGCGACGCGCGGCGTTTCCACGTCGGTCCATTCGAGTCCGCGATAGACCTCGTCGGACAAAACGTACGCCCCCACGCGGTCGGCGGCGGCGATGATCCGGCGCAGCGTCGCCTCATCCTCCACGCGCCCCGTGGGATTGTTCGGGTTGCAGATGAAGATGGCCTTCGTCCGGGGCGTGACGAGCGCTTCGAGCTGATCCACGTCGAGCGCCCAGCCCGAGGCCTCCGAGCGCGGCACGAGCTTCGCGGTCGCGCCGATCTGCCGGGCCAGGACCAGCGGCTGCTGCCACCCGGGGGCATCGATGAGGAACTCATCGCCGGGGCCCAGGAGCTGGGTGAGCGCCAGGTAGTTCGCCTCCTGCGCGCCGGCGGTGATCAGCACGTCGTCCACGCCGCACGCGCCGCGATAGCCGTAGCGGTCGAGAACCAGTTCACGCAGCCCCAGCGCGCCCTGGTAGTCCTCGCTCGACCAGTCGAGCGGGATGGCGGGGTCGAGCTCGGCGATGAATTCCTGCAGCAACGGCGACGGCGAGAGGGAGAACGTGACGCACGCCTCGGGCTTGGCACGATGCGCGGTGAGCCATTGCTCCCAGAAGCTGTTGGATGGTACGGGCATGCGGAAGACTCCTTAGGACATGACGGCCGGACAAACGCCCAGCCCGAGAGAAGCGTCGATGACGGCGCCCCGCAAAATGCGGGCTTCATCGCGACAGAGATAAAAGCAGAGATCGGCGATTTCGCGCGGCTCGATCAGGCGGCCTCCGGGCAGCGAGGTCTCGAGCGACTGCCGCTGCTCCGGCGACAGCCCCTGCAGCGTGCTGGCCTGGAACATCGGCGTATCGGTGGCGCCGGGGCACACGGTGAAGACGTCGATCCCCGTGTACGCGAGCGTGGCCGCGAGCTGCCGGCCGAGAAACGCGACCGCGGCCTTGCTCATGCCGTCCGCGGCGCGGAAACGCGGGAAATGGGTGATGCCGCCATCGACGGAGCTGACGAAGAGAATCTTGCCCCGCCCTTTTTCCTGCATGCGCGGCAGGAGATCCTCGCTCAGCCAGAGCGGGCCGATGGCGTTGACCCGGAAGAACGCCTCATCCTGGCCCTTGTAGGTCGAGGCCGCGCGCTCCACGGTTTTCGTGCCGACGCCGGCGTTGTGGATCATGACGTCCACCGGCTCGGTCAGCGATTGCATGAGCTGCGCATGGCTCTGCGGATCGCCGACGTCCAGGGGAAGCGCCTCCACGCGGTAGTCGCGGAACCGCTCGACGAGATCGAGCGCGCGCCGGCGGCTGTCTTCGCCGGGCCGGTAGGTGAAGGTCACGTGATCGGACGCTTGCGCAAAGACGCGGATCAGCTCGATGCCGATGCCGCCGCTGCCTCCGGTGATCAGGATGTGTTTGTGGTCTGTGTGGCTCGTTTTCATGTTGCGTTGCTCCAGGCGGTGGAACGCGTCACCGCGTTCGTGTCTTGCAGGTGTTCGGGCGCGCGCCGAAGCACGTCGCCAAGTCGAATGAAATCGTCGATCGCGTTGTAGATCTGCGCCGATACCCGGAGCACGCGGCTGTGCGCGGCCGGCCACGCGGCGGCGGCGACGTCGATCCGATGCGCGTCGTACAGCCACCGCTGCAGCGATGCTGCGGCATCGCCCGACGCCGGCTCCGGTGTCTCGGGAAGCTGGAAGGCCACCATGCTGCCCACCATCGAATCGGGCGCCAGCCGCTTGAGCGGCAAGCCCTCCGCCATGCGCTGCGCGCCTTCGATCGCGAGGGCATGGTTGCGCGCCATGAGCTCCGGCAGGCCGCCGGGCAGCAGCCCGTCCAGGAAGCGGATCGCATGCGCAATGCAGAGCAGCGGCGTCGGATCGGCCGTGCCGAGCCAGTCGAACTCGAGATGCAGGCGGGGCCGGCCCGTGCCCGTGGCGCCGTAGCCGCGGCTGATGACCGTCGGGTGCAGGCCGTCGTGGCGGTCGCGCCGCACATGGAGGAAGCCGGCGCCCCGCGGGCTGCAGAGCCACTTGTGGCAGTTGCCCGCGTAGTACGCGGCGCCGATGGCTTGCACGTCGAGCGGCAGCATCCCCGGCGCGTGCGCCCCATCGACGAGCGTGTCGACGCCCCTGGCCGCGAGCCGTTCGACCAGCGCCGCGATCGGGAAGACCATCCCGGTGGGGCTGGTGACGTGGTCGAGCACGGCCAGGCGCGTGCGCGGCGTGACGCGTTCGAGCACGGCATCGACGACCGCGTCTGCGTGCGTCACGGGCGTCGGCACGATCGCCGTCACCACCCGCGCGCCGGTCTCGCGCGCCACGAAATCGAGCAGGTTCGTGCACGAAAGGTAGGCGTGGCTGGTCGTGAGGATTTCATCGCCCGGCGCGAACGCACGCGAACGCAGCACCGCGCTCAGCGCCGTCGTGACGTTGGGCAGCAGGGCCAGATCCGCCGGATCGGCCGCAATCAGCCCGGCCAGCGCCTGCCGCGCCTCGTCGAGCAGGCCCGTGAGCTCGCGCAGGATGAACGCGGCGGGCTGGCGCTCGATGCGCGCGCGCAGCGCGTTCTGCTGTTCGAGCACCTCGGCCGGACAGGCGCCCAGCATGCCGTGGTTGAGGCACGTCACGCTCGGATCGAGCAGGAAGCGGCTTCGGAACGTCTTGGGACTGTCTTTGAATTCCCACTTGGAATGCATAGCGGACTCCATCTCAACACGGATCGGAATGCAGATCGGACAGCGAATCGGACAGCGATCGGGCCTGCGCTTGCAAACCCTGCCGCGCCTCAATGACTTGCAGGAGGTCGTCCCGCGACGGCCCCGACGGCGGCGGCGCGGGATGCCGCGCGAGCACGCTCCGGACGCGGTCGAGCACGTCCGTGCGCGCGAAGATCGCATCGGGTACCTCCAGCATCCCCGCGCGCCGCGCCAGCGCGTGCCAGACCACGTCGTCGTGCCGCGAGGCGAGCGCGATCTGCTGCAGCGTGATGTCGCCGTGCGGCGTGTGCGGGCGAGGCGCGCCGGTCCACAGGGCATTGCGCACGCAATCCTGTGCGGCGCTGTCTTCGAACCACGGACGGAGCGCGCGCTGGGCGAGGTCGTCCGCGCGGATGGCAAGCCGACGCAGATCGCCGGTGCCCTCGGCGCGGACGATGTCCGCGACGCCAAACGCATGCCGGGCCGCGAGCGATATCCCGCGCGTGTACGTCGGGTTGGTGGCGCACAGCGAATCGCCGACCCCGATCAGCCCGAGGGCGATGGGCTCGCCCGCCACGACGAAGCGTCGGAACCGGTTCTCGCAACCCGGCCAGCGCAGCACGGCCGACACCGGCTCGCAGACGCCGGGCGCGAGCCAGGCCGACATGCCCGGATGAAGCCGCGCGGCCTCGGTGAACGCGGGCGCTTCGGCCAGCGGATACAGCGCCGTGTCGCCCTGCGGCGTCATCATCGTGATCGACACGTAGCCGTTGTCCGCGGGGCAGGCAATGCACCCGCTCGACGCCCCATAGCCGCCCGCGGAGAAGCCCGCGTTGAGCGGCACGGCCGGCCGGCGGCGGATGCGGTACCACCGCGTCAGGTAGATCAGCCCGCAGGGCTCGACCGTTTCTTCCGGCGTGCGCGCGCCGAGTCCACCGAGCCACTTGCCGACGGGGGACGCCCGACCGAGCGCGTCGATCGTCAGGTCGGCCCGCACCTCCCCCTGCGAGGTGCGCACGCCCTCGATGACGGGGACTGCGCCCGGGCCCGCGAGAAGGCCGGTGGCGACGACGTGCTCCCGGACGGTGATGTTTCGCTCCGCGAGCACGATGCGCCGGAGCACATCCTCGACCAGCGAGCGGCGCGCCGACAGGCCGAACAGATCGGCGTCGCCGCATCGCGGCACGACGGCGGTTTCATCGAGGCGGCCGCCGAACGGCATCTCGATCGCGCCGGCCTCGAGAAGCGCCGCCCAGACATCGGGCATGCGCGCTCGAAACACCTCGCGACCGAGCGCCGCAAGGGCGTGCGTATGCCTTGCCTGCGGCACGCCCTTGCGCCACCCGACGTCGATCGGGGCCTCCATCCCGCCGTCAAGCGGCGCGCGCGCGGCCATGTGGTCGCGATCCAGGAGCACGACTTCGGCACCGCTGCGCGCGAACGCGAGCGCGCTCATCAAGCCGGCCATGCTGCCGCCCACGACGGCAATGCGTGCACCGTTCATCGATGCGCCCTCCCGGCGGAAAAGGATCGCCGTGGACCGGGCGTCCGGAGCGCCGAGCACAGGCGCGATTCATCGCATGCGGCGCGCGGCATCACACCAGTGCCTCTTCCGCGAACGCATAGCTGGCGCCCTGCCGGATCGGGGGGACGCTCGACTTGCGCAGCAGCAGCGAGCGAACCGTCCACAGGTCGGTGAACACGCGGTAGCGCAGCGCCGTCTGATCCAGGTAGTCGACGCCGGAGGAGCCACCCGTGCCGACACGCCGTCCGATGATCCGCTCCACCATGCGCGCATGCCGCTGCCGCCAGATCAGCATCGACTGCTCCAGCTCCAGGATGCTTTCGAGCAGCTCGCGCGGCCAAGCGAGCTGGGGCAGCTCGCGGTAGCTCTCGACGAAGAGCATCGCGGCCCGGACGGCGCGGCGCTTCTCGCGGGTCATGGCATCGGCCTGCGGATCCTCCTCGGCGAGGAGGAAGGTCTCGGCGCCGACGTCATCGGCCTGGTACCGCGCGCGCAGCCGCTCGACCTCCGCGGGCGCGAGCTGCCTGTCGATCGCGGTCTGGAGGCGACGCTGGCTCTCCGCGCGCACCGAGCCGATGTAGTCGCGCAGGAAGCGCTTCACCGCGGCCGGCTCATTCGAGCCGTCGATGGGGATCCGCGACAGCCATGCATAGAGGCAGTGCTTGAGGCTCTGGCCGTGCGCCTCGCGCGCCTCGACGCGGTACGCGGCCGAGGACAATGCCCCGTTCGGGAGTTTGAGCGCATCCTTGAAGGAGCCGCCCTGGCAGACCGCGATCCGCTCGTTGTCCTCGAGGCCGAGCAGGATCTCGATCTCGCGCAGCTGCGCCGACTGGAAGCCGCTCGCGGGCATCAGCCGTTCGCGAAAATCCAGGAAGTCGCGCGCCGTCATCGTTTCCATGACGCGGAAATGCTGATTCGCCTGCTCGAAGACCGCGATGGCCCGGCGCAGCGACCGCACCCCGAGGGCGATCTGGTGGCCGGGAACGGTGTCCTGGCGCAGCAGGTCGCGCGCAAACGTTAGCTCGCGCAGGATGAGCTTGAACCACAGTTCGTAGACCTGATGCACGACGATGAAGAGCGCCTCATCGTTGCCGACCTGCGTCTCGTCCCCGTTGGCGCCGCCTTGCAGGGCGAGCAGTTCCTCGACTTTGATGTAATCCCAATAGCTCATCGGCTTCATGGCTTGACCTCCATCGGTTTCATTGCTGTTGCGACATCGGACCCGGCTGGCAATCCGCATGGGCGCCGGCGCCCTTCTTCATTTCCACCCACTTGGCGAGATCGTCGTAGGCCGACGCGCTGAAGTTGTCCCAGATGGCGGTCGCGGGCACCTCGGGCTTCACGATCAGCTCCATCCGGTGGCCGCTCGGATCGTTGAAATACCAGGAGCGCGCCAGCTCCCCATGGACCACGGGGCCGGCCACATCCACGCCGAGGGCGCGCAACCGCGCGCTGATCTCCTCCGCCCGCGCCTCGTCACGCACCTCGAGCGCCAGGTGCTGTGCCCAGTCGTTCTCCACGGGCACCACCGGCTCCTTGCTGCCGAGGATTTCGAAAAAGCAGATGTAGCTGCCGTCCTCCATCTCGAAGAAGACGTTGTTGTTGACGGCCTTGAGGCCGGTCGACGGCACGTGGTTGATCATCGTGGCCGCGAACTTCAGGCCGATACCCCGGGTGTAGAAATCCACGGTCTCGGCGGCGTCCCGACACCGGTACGCGACGTGGTGGAGCTTCTTCAGCATGCTGGTTCTCCTCAGCGATTGGACGGCCGGCAACAACGGCTGCGCGCGCCATGGGTCAAAAGGTTTGGGCAATACCTGCCCGATGCGGGCGGGGGGTGACCCCCGGTCCGACGATGAAGCGATGCTCTGAGTGTTTTGCCGCTTAGCCTTGTGAAACCCGCGGTGCGGGCCGGCTGGAAACGGCTAGCCGATGGTTCCGGGCGGCGTCGGCCGATGTCTGCGCCCGGGGAGCCGGGGACCGGCGAGGACGGCTGCATCGCCCAAGCCCGGCGCGGCGTCCGGGGAGCCGGACCGCGGCGCACCCAGCGGCGACGATGGGGATGACGGAGTGGAAAACGGCGTCAACTGCCCCTTGAACGGAGCCGGCACACCACTGACCGCGGGCAGTGTGCTCACATTGACGAGACCGGCCATGAACGCTCCTCACGAAGGTTGCCGACGCAACAACTGCGTCGGATACCCGCACTGTATTGGGGCCTGCCCTGACAACATGTCGCAGTACTCGAAACGCTGCATCCGCAAACGAAGGCGGACCGCTACCCCGCCACCTCCGCGAAGTGCCGCGCCACCAGATTGCGCAGCCACTGGTTGCCCGCGTCCTGGTGAAAGCGCCGGTGCCAGAACACGTTGGTCTGCAGCGCCGGCAGCTTCAGCGGCGGCGGCACGAACTGCAGCCCGAACGGCGGCGCCGCGCGCTCGGCCAGCTTGCGGGGCACGGTCACCACCAGGTCGGTGGTGCTGACGATGTAGGGCACGGCCACGAAGTGCGGCACCGAGAAGCGCGCCGATTGCGAGATGCCGGCCTTGTCCAGCAACGGGCCGATGGCGTTGTAGGGGCTGGCCGAGCTCGCCACCACCAGGTGCGACGCGGCACGGAAGCGCTCCAGCGTCAGCCTGCCCGCCTGCGCGGCCGGCTCGAGCGGATGGCCGCGCCGGAACATCGTCACGTAGTCCTGCTGGAACAGGCGGCGCTGGAACACGCTCTCGCCCGAGAGATCGTCGAACGCGCCGATGGCGAGGTCGATGGCCCCCGACTCCATCCCGACCTTCATGTCGAACGCCCCGGCGCGCAGGGTGTCGATGCGCACGCCGGGCGCCTGTTCGGTACACAGCTGTGCCAGCACCGGCATGAAGTACACCTCGCCGACATCGCTCATGGCAATGGTGAAGGTGCGCGTGGAGGTGGCGGCCTCGAAATGCGTGCGTTGGCCGAAAGCGCGCTGCAGCATGTCGAGCGCCATCGCCACGGGTTCGGCCAGTTGCTCGGCGCGTGCGGTCGGCATCATGCCGCGCGGGGTGCGCACGAACAGTTCGTCATCGAAGGTCTGGCGCAGGCGGGCCAGCGCGTTGCTCACGGCCGGCTGCGACAGGCCCAGCCGCTGCGCCACGGCGGCGATGCGCTTCTCGCGCAGGATTTCCTGGAAGACCACCAGCAGGTTCAGGTCGACATCGCGCAGGTTCAGCATGCCCGTCTCCACATTCACAATATCAATGTCATTCATTCTCGCATTGATATTTCAAATTTATTTGAGAATGCGGACAATACGGCGCAACAAGACCCGATACACATGGCGGCCGGCACCGCCACAGGAGACCACCATGCGCGCCACGCGCCACCTCTGCCGGCTTTGCTCGCCCGGCGCCCGCTGTCGGCGGCAAGGTCCCCTCCATCGGCTTCCCACGCCCGTTCCTCCAAGGACCTGACCATGAACATGCTTGCTCCCGCGGCCAAGAACGCCTTCACCCCCGCGTCGCCGGACCGGCCCGCCTACCAGAGCGGCTTCGGCAACGAGTTCGCCACCGAGGCGCTGCCGGGCGCACTGCCGCACGGCCAGAATTCGCCACAGCAGGCGCCGTATGGCCTGTATGCCGAGCAACTGTCCGGCACGGCGTTCACCGCGCCGCGCGCGCACAATCGCCGCGCGTGGCTGTACCGCATCCGCCCGGCCGCCGTGCATCTGCCATTCGAGCCCATCGCGCAAGACCGCTTCCACAGCGACTTCCACGCCGTGCCTGCGTCGCCCAACCAACTGCGCTGGGACCCGCTGCCCGCGCCGGCCGCCGGCACGGACTTCATCGACGGCATCGTCACCTTTGCCGGCAACGGCGGGCCGGATGCGCAGACCGGCTGCGGCATCCATCTCTATGCCGCCAACGCGTCGATGACCGGCCGCTTCTTCTACAACGCCGACGGCGAACTGCTGATCGTGCCGCAGCAAGGCCGCCTGCGCCTGCTGACCGAGCTGGGCGTGCTCGACGTCGAACCGCTGGAAATCGCCGTGATCCCGCGCGGCGTGCGCTTTCGCGTGGAACTGCCGGACGGCGAGGCGCGCGGCTACCTCTGCGAGAACTTCGGCGCGATCTTCCGCCTGCCCGACCTGGGCGTGATCGGCTCGAACGGCCTGGCCAACCCGCGCGACTTCCTCACGCCGCACGCCTGGTACGAAGACCGCGAGGGCGATTTCGAGCTCGTCGCCAAGTTCCACGGCAACCTGTGGCGCGCGCGGATCGGGCACTCGCCGCTGGACGTGGTGGCCTGGCACGGCAACTACGCGCCGTACAAGTACGACCTGCGCCTGTTCAACACCATCGGCTCGATCAGCTACGACCACCCGGACCCGTCGATCTTCCTGGTGCTGCAGAGCGTGTCCGACACGCCGGGCGTGGACGCCATCGATTTCGTCATCTTCCCGCCGCGCTGGCTGGCGATGGAGCACTCGTTCCGCCCGCCCTGGTTCCACCGCAACATCGCCAGCGAGTTCATGGGCCTGATCCAGGGCGTGTACGACGCCAAGGCCGAGGGCTTCGTGCCGGGCGGCGCGAGCCTGCACAACTGCATGACGGGCCACGGCCCCGATGCCGAGACCTTCGAGAAAGCCAGTCATGCCGACACGACCCAGCCGCACAAGGTGGAGGCGACGATGGCCTTCATGTTCGAGACCCGCGGCGTGATCCGCCCGACACGTTTCGCGGCCGAATCGGCGCAGCTGCAGGCCAGGTACTTCGAGTGCTGGCAGGGCCTGAAGAAGCATTTCGACCCGGCCAAGCGCTGAGCCGCCCCCAAGGACGATCCGAACCACCCCACGCCCCCGACCCGACATGACCGCACGACAACCGAGCTGGCTCGCCGCCGCCAACACGCCCGAGACGCATTTCCCGCTGGAGAACCTGCCCTACGGCATCTTCTCCACGCAGCCCAACCCTTCGCCGCGCGCGGGCGTGGCGCTGGGCGATCAGGTGATCGACCTGGGGGCGCTGGACGATGCCGGCCTGCTGCCGGCCTCCGCGCGCGGCGCCTTCCGCACCGGCACGCTCAATACGTTCATCGCGCTGGGCCGGCCGGTGTGGCACGAGACGCGCGCACGCCTGCAGGCGCTGTTCGGCGCCGCGGACACGCACGTGCAGAACAACGCCGCCCTGCGCAGCCGCGCGCTGGTGCCGATGGCGCAGGCCGTGATGCACCTGCCCATCGACATTCCCGGCTACACGGATTTCTATTCGTCCAAGGAGCACGCCACCAATGTCGGCCGCATGTTCCGCGACCCCGACAACGCGCTGCTGCCCAACTGGCTGGAGATTCCCATCGGCTACAACGGCCGCGCCAGCTCGGTGGTGGTCAGCGGCACGCCGCTGCACCGGCCGCTGGGCCAGATCAAGCTGCCGGACCAGCCCCGCCCCGTCTTCGGCGCATGCCGCAAGCTGGATTACGAGCTGGAGATGGCGTTCATCGTCGGCAAGCCCAGCGCGCTGGGCGAAGCGATTTCCGTCGATGCGGCACCGGACCACCTGTTCGGCATGGTGCTGCTCAACGACTGGAGCGCGCGCGACATCCAGCAATGGGAATACGTGCCGCTCGGGCCCTTCAACGCCAAGACCTTCGGCACCTCGATCTCGCCGTGGATCGTGACGATGGAAGCGCTGCAGCCGTTCCGCGTGGCCAACCCGGCGCAATCGCCCGAGCCGCTGGACTACCTGCGCCAGTCGCGTCCCAACGCCTACGACATCGCCCTGGAGACCGCGCTGCGCCCGCACGGCGGCGCGCGCACCACCATCGCGCGCACCAACTTCCGCGCCATGTACTGGACCATGGCGCAGCAGTTGGCCCACCACACCGTGTCCGGCTGCAACGTGCGCGTGGGCGACCTGATGGGCTCCGGCACCATCAGCGGCACCACGCCCGATTCGTACGGCAGCCTGCTGGAGCTGACCCATAACGGCAAGCAGCCGCTGCCGCTCGGCAACGGCGCCGCGCGCGCCTTCCTCGAAGACGGCGATGAGGTCGTCATGACGGGCTGGTGCCAGGGCGATGGCTACCGCGTCGGCTTCGGCGAGGTGCGCGGCGAAATCCTCCCGGCCCGCAGCGCCAGGTAACCATGCGTGGCCGGTGGCGGCCATGCCGCCAGCCGCCTCATTCCCTCTTCTCGGCCAGGCACGCCAGCATCGCGTCGCCGATGACGTCCTTGCCCGACGCCTTCAGTGCCGTTGCGGCACCCCGGGCATCGCGGGCCTCCCGGTTCTGGCCGAGCTTGGCCTTGCCGACCAGGCGCGTGATTTCGATCTCGATACCCACGATCTCCTTGAGCAACGCGCTGACGTAATCCGCCGGCGCATCCGCCATCTTCCAGGGCACGGGCTGGGATGCTTCATGCGCGCGCGTCAGGCGGCCAAGCACACCGCGCACGAAGCGCTCGTCGTCGCGGATAGCGATGCGCCCGTGCGCATGCACCACGCGGTAGTTCCACGTCGGCACATGCTGGTGATGCTCAGCCTTGCTCGGATACCAGTTCGGCGAGATATAGGCATCGCCCGCCTGGAAGATGACCAGCACCTCGTCGCCATCGGCCACGTCCTGCCAGACCGGATTGGCGCGCGCGACGTGGGCATGGAGCACCCCAAGCCGGCCTTCGTCGGCGTTCAGCAGGAACGGGATGTGGTTGGCGTCGAGCCCGCTCTTGCCGTGGGTGACCAGGGTACCGAGTGGGTACTGCGCCATCAGCGCATGGAGAACCTCGGTATGCGGTTCTTCGAAGTCGGTAGGGACGTACATCGCAACTCCAGCAGCAACAAGGGACAGGCTTGCTCACACCCGCCTCGACGGCGGACAGGCACCCCATTGTGTACCGGCGCCGGCCGGACCGGTAGCGCCACGCCACGCCCACGGCTTGGGGCCAGCCGGCGTCTCAGGGCGCATCCGGATCCGGCTGATTGACGAAGATCAGCACGCCCAGGATCGACAGGTCAATGCGGAACGCCGACTGGAGGCCGTTCCATGTGCGCGACTGCCACATCAGGAACCATTCGCCGCCCACCACCATGAAGCCGAAGAACCACAGCAGGAAGCTCAGCGTGGCCCCCGCGTAGACCAGCGCCTTGGCGCGCCGGAACGCCTCGGCCGGCAGACGCCGCGCACGCCACATCGCAACGCCCCCCAGCAGGAACAGCGCCCCGATCACCGCCTCGCACACGATGATCAGCCAATAGGCCGCCAGCCACACCGGCTCGGAGACGATGGCCCGGCCCTTGAGCGTACTGTCCGGGAACACCGTGTCCATGCTGAGCACGTGCTGGACGAAGACGTAGTTGGTGCGGAAATCCACCACGTTGTTGTAGGCAACGATCAGCGCAAAGGCCGCCAAGGCCAGCACCATGCCTGCCTTGGCGATACGGGCATCGATCATGGGAAGGGCGTCGATTGGAAAACCCTTCCAGCCTAAGCCACCGCCAATGGGAGTTCAAACGCCCGCGGCGCCGGCTCAATCCCGCAGCAGGTGCTTCGCGATGATCAGCTGCTGGATCTGCGTCGTCCCCTCGTACAGCCGCAGCAGGCGCACGTCACGGTAGAAGCGCTCCACCTTGTACTCGGCGACATAGCCCGCGCCGCCGTGGATCTGCACGGCACGGTCCGCCACGCGGCCGACCATCTCGGTGCAGAACAGCTTGGCGCAGGAGGCCAGCATGCCGACCTCGTGATCCGGCTTGCCGGCCGGCTTGGCGTCGTAGCGGCGCGCGCAGTCGCGCACCATGGACAGGCCCGCGTACAGCTCGGTCTGGCTGTCGGCCAGCATGGCCTGGATCAGCTGGAAATCGGCGATCGGCTGGCCGAACTGCCGGCGCTCCCGGGCATAGGCCACCGCATCGGTGATCAGCCGGTGCGCCATGCCGCAGGCCAGCGCCGAAAGATGCAGGCGCCCCCGGTCCAGCACCTTCATCGCCGTCTTGAAGCCCTGCCCCGCCACGCCGCCGATGATGTTGGCGGCCGGCACGCGCACGTTGTCCAGCATCACGTCGCAGGTCTTGGTGCCGCGCTGGCCCATCTTCTTGTCCGGCTTGCCGAGCGTGATGCCGGGCGTATCGGCCGGCACGATGAAGGCCGAGATGCCGCCCGCGCCCTCCGCGCCGGTGCGCGCCATCAGCGTGAAGGCGCCCGCGCGCGGCGCGTTGGTGATGAAGCGCTTGGTGCCGTTGATGACGTAGTGGTCGCCGTCGGGCGTGGCGCGCGTCTGCAGCGCGGCCGCGTCCGACCCCGCGTTCGGCTCGGTCAGCGCGAACGAAATGATGAGCTCGCCGCTGGCGATGCGCGGCAGGTACGCGGCCTTCTGCGCCTCGGTGCCGTCCATCAGGATGCCCTGCGACCCGATGCCGACGTTGGTGCCGAACACCGAGCGGAACGCGAACGACGTATGGCCGAGGTCGTACACCACCTCGCACTCCTGCGCCATCGACAGGCCGATGCCGCCGTACGCCTCGGGGATCGACAGGCCGAACAGCCCCATGTCTTTCATGGCCGCGACGATGCCGGCGGGCACCTCGTCTTCCTCTTCGAGGATGTTCTCGGCCGGGACCAGCCGCTCCCGGATGAATCGCTGCACCGCTGGCTGCAGCAGGCCGAAGGATTCGTCGTCCAATGCCATGTCGCGCGCTCCCGTTGGATGGTCCGGGCCCATCTTAGCGGACGCTTCGGCTTGGGCCATCCCGGCACGGACCGGCAGAACGTCACATTCGACTCACCTGTCCGGCGGCCTGCATGGACCTCGCCGCGCGCAAGCTGTCCGCGGCATCATCGACGCCGGCATTCGGCGTCGCGCAATGCGCTCAGGCAGCCCCTCGGATGGCTGCGGCAAGCGAGCCCGGCGTCAGCCCGTAGGTCCGGACAAAATGGCGCGTGAGGTGGCTCTGATCGGCGAAACCCGCCATCGTGGTGGCCTGCGTGAGCGAGTGCCCCGAAAAAATCAGTCTGCGCGCCATCTGGAGCTGGCGCTGCAGGCGATAGGCGTGGGGCGGCAGGTCCGTCGCGGCCTTGAACGCGCGCAAGAAATGATATCGACTGAGCCCCGCATCAAGCGCCAGTTCCGCCAGCGTGACGGGAATTTCCGGCGACGCGTCGATACGCGCCTTGGCGCGCGCAATCCCGCTCGAGCCCGAACCCTCCGGGGCCGGCGGCGTATCGCCCCAGAAAGGCACCAGGATCTGGAAGAGCTCCTGCTCGGCGATCTCTTGCCAGGGCGCTTGCGCGGGCCCCGTCAACGCCGCGTACAGCCGCATGAACACTTGCGTCGCGGGTCTGTGGTCAAGCACCGGATGGGCGAATTCGCCGCCGGGGCTGCGGCCCATCTCCGCGGAAAACCGCGCAATCAGTGCGGGATCGAAGTACAGCATGCGCCACGCGCGAGACTCCCCGCCGACGGGCCTGCCGTCATGCACCTCGTTGGGGTTGACCGTGATGAGATCGCCCGAGACCGCACGGACTTGTCCTCGCCCGCTCGAGGAATCCTGCGCCCCGCGCAGCACGACGCCGATCCCGAACTGATCGTGCGTGTGCCGACTGAACGACCGGGCAGACGCCGCCTCCACCGCCAGCACACCCGGCAGCCGGCAGACACCGGCCGTGAATCTGTCAGCACTCGCGCGCTTGGTCACTCGACTCTCCTCGACTGGAAAAGCATGGCGAACAGCCTTCGGCCAAAAGGCATGAGGGAAGCGGTCAACGCTGATGACTGGCCCAGGGTGAAATCAGTTGCTCAGCAATGGACGACAGGAAGCCGCCCAAAAAAGCAATTTTGTTCAAGACATCAGGACTGTCAAGTTATGAAACTAGGTGCCAATGCGCGGTCGATGTTTCATGCGACCGGCAACCTCTCCAAAACAGGGTGACACATGTCGAATCGCACGATCGGATATCTGCTCCTTTCACTCGCCATGATGACCGTCGGCTCCACCGTGATCGCCTCAAAGCTCATCGCAGGCAACCTGCCGCCCTTCCCGGCAACCGCGCTCCGTTTCGCCGTCGCGCTGCCCTTTCTGTTCGCTCTGGTGCTGCTTCGCGGCCAGCG
The DNA here is from genome assembly GCF_018243235.1 of Ralstonia nicotianae. Lineage (NCBI taxonomy): Bacteria > Pseudomonadati > Pseudomonadota > Betaproteobacteria > Burkholderiales > Burkholderiaceae > Ralstonia > Ralstonia nicotianae. The sequence goes on along the minus strand of NZ_CP046675.1, from coordinate 234,421 downwards.
CTGGCCGCGCCTGAGCGGCAGGGCATGGGGGCTCCTGGTTCTGCAAGCCGGCGCCGGTAGCGTCGGCTATACGACGCTGCTCATTTCGGGTCTGGCCCATTTGCCCGCGGCCGACGCCGGCGTCGTCATCGGGACCCTGCCGGCGGTATCGGCGCTCTTCTCGGTCATCGTCCTCGGCGAGCGGCCGAAACTGCGGCTGATGGTCAGCGTGCTGCTGGCAACGATCGGCGTGATGGCGGTCGCCTGGACGGGCTCGGGCTCCGCGCCGCTCACGGGCGTGCTGTTCATCCTCGGCGCGGTCGTTTGCGAAAGCGCCTTCATTTTGCTCAACAAGCGGATGCCCGTACCGTTGCCCCCCCTGCTTCAGGCCACGGCGATGACCGCCCTGGGGCTGCTGGTGTCCTTACCGTTCGCTGTGCTCGAGTTCCCCGCTACAGTACCCTCGACCGCGGCGATCGCGGCCGTGGTCTGGTATGCGCTCGTCCCCACGGTCGGTGGATTCCTCCTCTGGTACGCAGGCGCCGCCCGCGTCAGCGGCAGCGAAGCGGCCACCTTCACCGCGGTGGCGCCGCTGACCGCCGTCGCGCTTGCGGCGCTGTTCCTCAACGAACGGATCGGCGCCACGCAGGCATTCGGGGTGGTTGCCGTGATCCTCGCGATCCTGACGCTCACGCTTTCCGTGCGTCCCCGCCCCCTTTCCCGCCCCGTTGACAGCGACCTGCGATGACTCGCCATCGGACCTGTCAGCACGTTACCCAGCCCGACCAAGGCCTATGAACCCGAACATGTACTTCTACCATTCCGACGCCGTGTGGGACCGATTTCCGACGCTCTCGGCCCTGACGATGGTTCTGCGCGGCGTTCGCGCCACCAGTGACGCGGCAGTGGATATCGATACAACGCTGGATCAGGTTGCCGCCCAACTGGACCGGACTGCCGAAGGCGAGCTGCCGTCCATCCAGGCCTGGCGCCAGGCGTACTCGACGATGGGGTTGAAGCCGACCCAGTATCGCTGCGCGGCGGAAGCGCTGCTGCGCCGGTTCCGCAAGGATCGCGAGCTGCCGCGCTTTCATCCGCTGATCGACACGCTCAACGCGGAGTCGATGCACGCCGCGATACCGATCGCCGCGTTCGACTGCGCCCACATCGTCGACGGCATCACGGTCCGCCCCGCGACCGGCACCGAACGCTACCGCACCTTCCAGGGCGAGACCGAACATCCGGCGGAGGACGAAATCGTCTTCGCGGACGCAGCCGACGAAGCGCACTCGCGCAGGTGGGTGTTTCGACAGGGTGCCACCTCGATCGTATCGAAGGCGTCCGACACCGTGCTGATCGTTGCCGAAGCGCTGCACGACCGGGCCGCGGAAGACCTGTCGGCGCTGCGCGAATCGATTCGCCAGCGCATGAACGCCTTGGGCATTGCCATCACCGACGACGCAATGCTGACGCGTTCGCACAAACGCTTCACGTTCGCCCATGGCATCTGAGCACAAGGGCCTCCCCACCCTCAGCCGGGTGAGCCCCCCTTTCGACACCACGCCGCCGACCGGCAGATCGTTACAGGAATGCGCAAACGTATGGGCTGCAATCTGGAAGACAACATCGGACGGATCAGGAAAGCCATCCAGCATGCGGCCATCGACAACGGCCGTCGCGCCGATGCGGTGACGCTCGTTGCCGCATCAAAGACGGTCGAATCCCATCGCATTCAGAAGGCAATCGATTTGGGGCTGACCGTGTTTGGCGAGAACCGGGTCCAGGAAGCCGTGAGCAAGTGGCCGGAACTGCGCAGCCGCAACCCCGGCATCGAGCTGCATCTGATTGGCCCGCTGCAGTCGAACAAAGTCCGCCAGGCCGTTGACCTCTTTGACGTGATTGAATCGGTGGACCGGTCCAGGCTGGCCAGGGCCATCGCGGAGGAAGCCGAAAGGCAAGGACATGCTCCGGCCATCTACATTCAGGTGAACGTCGGCAAGGAGCCGCAGAAAGGTGGCGTTCTACCCGCCGAGGCCTCGGCCTTGATCGGCGAATGCCGTGATGTCTATCAACTGAACGTCCAAGGGTTGATGTGCATTCCGCCCGCCGGCCTCGATCCCTCCGGTCATTTCGCCGGCCTGCGATCGATCGCAGCGGATCACGGGCTCCACGTCCTGTCGATGGGGATGAGCGCGGACTACCCCCAGGCGATCGCGCAAGGCGCCACGCATGTGCGGGTCGGCAGCGCCCTGTTCGGCGCACGCGCGCCGCTTCAGCCATGAGGGCGCCGGATGGAATGGCATCCGGGCCGGCGCGGTTCGATCCGCTGTTTGAGCCGGTGCAGCTGGGCCCGGTGGTCGCGAAGAACCGCTTCTATCAGGTGCCGCATTGCAACGGCATGAACCGTGTCCACCCCAGCTCCATGGCGCGCATGCGCGGGATCAAGGCCGAAGGCGGATGGGGCGCCATCTGCACCGAGCAATGCGACATCCACTACTCCGGCTGCCACCCGCGCGAACTCAGGCTCTGGGATGCGCAGGACATCCCGATCCTGGCCAAAGCCTGCGAGGAAATCCATCGCCATGGCGCACTGGCCGGGATCGAACTGGCGCATAACGGCTTTCATGTAAGCAATCTGGAAACCCGCGCCATTCCGATCGCCCCCTCCCTGGCACCGACACGCGGCATCGCGCCCGTCACCGCCCGCGAGATGGACAAGCGGGACATTCAGGACGTGCGCCGCTGGCATCGCACCGCGGCGCTGAATGCCAAGCGGGCCGGCTTCGATATCGTGTATGTCTATGCCAGCCACGATATGACGCTGCCCGCCCACTTTCTATCGCGACGCCACAACCGGCGCACCGACGAATACGGGGGCAGCCTCGAAAACCGCGTGCGGCTGCTGCGCGAACTTGTCATGGATACGAAGGAAGCCGTGGGCGACCGCTGTGCCGTCGCCTTGCGCTTCGGCGTGGATGAGCTGATGGGTTCGGGCGGCCTGTCCTCGGAGGGCGAAGGGCGTGACGTGGTCGAAATGCTCGCGGACTTGCCGGATCTATGGGACGTCAACCTCAGTCCGTTCGGCAATGACGGACAGACCTCGCGCTTCAGCGACGAGGGGTTTCAGGATCGCTACATTCGCTTTGTCAAGCGCGTGACCGGCAAACCGGTTGTCGGCGTGGGACGCTTCACATCGCCCGACCACATGCTCGCCCTGGTCACGTCCGGCGCGTTGGACCTCATCGGCGCCGCCAGGCCTTCGATCGCCGACCCGTTCCTGCCGGAGAAGATCAGGAACGGCGCGTTCGACGATATCCGCGAGTGCATCGGCTGCAATCTCTGCGTGGCGTCGGACAAGCTGAGCGTTCCGCTGCGCTGCACGCAGAATCCGACCATGGGCGAAGAATGGCGCCGTGACTGGCACCCGGAGGTCATTCCGCCCAGGGATACGGACGATCGGGTGCTGGTGATCGGTGCCGGGCCCGCCGGGCTCGAGGCGGCCGTCTGGCTTGGGCGGCGCGGATACGAGACGATTCTGGCCGACCGCGCGCGCCACTTCGGCGGTCGCGCAGTGGCCGAATCCCATTTGCCTGGACTGCACGCCTGGCGCCGGGTGGCAGATTGGCGCCTGGGCCAGTTGCGCAAGGACCGGCATGTCCTGATGCTCCCCGAGAACGACGTGACAGCCGAGATCGCGCTGGAATCCGACTGCAGCCTGATCGTGGTCGCGACCGGTGCCGAATGGCGCAGGGATGGCGTGGGTCGCACGCATGCCTTGCCCATTCCGGGCCTGGACGCGCTCCCGGTGTACTCCCCGGACGACATCATGGCCGGCAGGATTCCCGCCGGCCGCGTCCTGCTCTTCGACGACGATCACTATTACATGGGTGGGGTCATCAGCGAAAAGCTCGCCGCGCACGGCTGCGCCGTGGAATTCGTGACGCCGGAAAGCCTGGTCTCCGCGTTCACGGTCAATACCGCTGAGCAGCCCCGCATCCAGAAGCGCCTGATCGAGTGCGCCAGCAACGTGCATGTGTCGCACAAACTCACCCATGTCGCGGGCGATGGCGCGGTCATCTCATGCGTCTTTTCAGGACGCGAGCACTTCATCCCCGCCGATGCGATTGTGCTGGTGACATCCCAGGTGCCGCACGACCGCCTGTACCACGACATCCTCGAGCGCATCGGAAACCGGGACGCGCGCGATGCGGTGCCGCGTGTCTTGCGGATCGGAGACTGCCACGCGCCGGGCACCATTGCCGCCGCGGTCTTCGCCGGTCACCTGCTGGCCAGAACGCTCGACAACGTCCTTTACGACGCGCCGCCATTCCGCCGCGAAAGCGTTGCCATGGACTGGAACCAGGCACTGGACACGCCGCCGCCCCGGACCCCGCACGCTCACGCCGGCCCCAGGCATGCCAGCCGGGTGCCCGACACCATCGCGCAATGCTCATCCGTGGTGAAGGAAGATGTTTGATCTCAAGGCCACCATCGGACGTCTTGCGCAAGGACAGACCCTCGGCCGCCAGGACGCCTGGATGCTGTTCGAGCAGATGGCGTTCGGGCATGCCAGCCACGCACAGCTCGGTGCCCTGCTGATGGCGCTGCGCGTCCGGGGGGAAACCGTCGAGGAAATCGTCGGCGCTGCCCTGGCCATGCGTGCCCGGATGGTGCCGGTCAAGGCCCCCGCCGACGCCGTGGATATCGTGGGCACGGGCGGCGACAACGCGGGCACATACAACATCTCGACGTGCGCGGCGTTCATCGTCGCGGGTGCGGGCGTGCCCGTGGCGAAGCATGGAAACCGGGCGCTGTCCTCAAAATCCGGTGCGGCCGATGTGCTGTCCGCGCTGGGGGTCAACCTGGATCAGACCCCCGCGGATATCGAACGGTGCATCGCCGAAGCCGGCATCGGCTTCATGTTCGCGCCGACGCATCATCCCGCGCTGAAACAGTTGATGCCGGTGCGCGTCGACCTCGCGACGCGGACGATCTTCAATCTTCTCGGGCCGCTGCTCAATCCGGCCGGCGTCAGGCATCACCTGATCGGCGTCTATTCCCGCGCTTGGGTCGAACCGCTGGCCCATGCGCTGGGCGATCTGGGCTCGGAGCGGGCCCTTGTCGTCCATGGGTCGGATGGTCTGGACGAGATCACCACGGTCGGTCCCACCTTTGTCTCGATACTGGCGCGCGGACGCGTGCGCAGTTTCGAGATCACCCCGGAAATGGTTGGCCTGGTGCGCGCCAACCCGGCGGAACTCAAAGGCGCCGACGGCAAATGGAATGCGGTAGCGCTGCGGCGCGTGCTGGAAGGTCAGCCTGGCGCGTATCGCGATATCGCGCTGTTCAACGCGGCAGGCGGTTTGATTGCCGCCGGCGTGGTCGAGGACTGGCCGGATGCCATGGCGCTCGCGCGTGCGTCGGTCGACGACGGCGCGGCGCTGGCGACACTGAATCGGCTGGTCGAGGCGTCCCAACCGGAAGGCCACGTCCAGCCGTACTGATCGCGTTCCCCTGTCAACGGATTTGCGCTGCGGAGAAAGGTGGGATATGGGCATTCTGGATGCCATCAAGCTTGGCAAAGAAAAAGAAGTCGCGCATGCCAAAACCGTTCGGAAACTGTCCGGATTGGAACAGGCAATCAAGCAACGGCCGCCGCCCCGCGAATTCGTGGGGGCGGTCGCCGAGCGCGCAGGCAATGGAACCGTGGCGCTGATTGCGGAGATCAAAAAGGCCAGCCCATCCAAGGGTCTCATTCGCAGCGACTTCCAGGTTGCCGCAATTGCCGAGGCCTACCGGGACGGTGGCGCGGCGTGCCTGTCGGTCTTGACCGACCAGACCTTCTTCCAGGGCAAACCGGCCGACCTGGAGCTGGCCAAGGCGGTATCGGGCCTGCCGGTCTTGCGCAAGGACTTCATGATCGATCCCTACCAGGTCCATGAAGCGCGCGCCATGGGGGCCGACGCCATTCTCCTGATCCTGGCCATGCTCGACCATGGCCAGGCGATCGAACTGGAGGCTGCTGCCCAGGCCATGGGCATGGGCGTGCTGATCGAAATCCATGACGAGCCGGAGCTGGAGCGCGCGATGGCAATGCAGTCGCGACTGATCGGCATCAACAATCGCGACCTGGCCACGTTCGCCGCGGATCTGACGACATCCGAGAGACTCGCCTCCAAGGTGGACCGCAACCGCATCGTCATCAGCGAAAGCGGTATCGGCGGGCACCGCGATGTGATCCGCCTGATGGAAGCCGGCATCAACGGCTTTCTCATCGGCGAGCAGCTCCTGCGGGCGCGTCATATCGAAAGCGCGACGCGCGAGATCGCGCAAGCCCGCCTCCACGCCTCACCGTAGCGCCCGGGACCGGCGCCCCGGACCATGCACCGGGCGCCACGATCGATGCAACGCTGAATTTCCTGATGTGAGTCAAGCCACCCGCTGCTGCCTCTGACGTAATGTCATGACCAGTAGCGCAGGCAGAAATCAACCACCCAAAGGAGCATCACCATGCCGTCGCACACGCCCATCACGGTCCCAGCCGGACTTCACGATCAACCACGCCTGGCGGAACACTGGATCGCCCGGGCGGATTTGCCGAGCATCTGCTCGCAGACCGGCACGCCGGTCTTCATTTACAGCGAAGCACAACTGGTCAGGAACATCCGGCGAGTGAAATCGGCGATCTCCGCGGCGGGCCTCGATGGCCGCGTGTCGATCTTTGTTCCGTTCTTTCCCAACGCGAATCCGCACATCCTGAAACCGTTGCGCGACGAAGGGGCCGGCATCCTGCTGCAGATGCCGAACGAGTACAAGCTCATCACCCAGTACGGGTTCTCCGATTTCATCGTCTCGCCCGGCCATGTCTCCAATGAGGAGATCGCCTTCTGGAGCAAGAAGGACTATCCGGTCTTTCTTGCCAGCCTGGACGAGATCGCCTACGCCATTCGCGAACATGCGCCCACGATCAGCGTGCGCATCGACAGTCTTGGCTCCGACAAGCCCGGCATCAAGGTCGATCAGCTGGGCGACCTGGCGAAGCTGCTGTCGGCAAACGGCCGGACGCTCGAATGCTTTGAAGTCTACTGCGGCAGCGGGAATTCCCTGCAGGGCATGATCGATATTGCGCGGCAGATTTTTCGGATGTACCTGGACCATTTTCCGACCGCGCGATCGATCAACTTCGCGGGAGGCCATGGGTTCGATTATGAGAAGTGGTCGGAGGCCGAGAAGCACTTCGACTGGACAACGTATTTCCAGGCCATCCGCGATCTTGCGACGGAAATGAAGATTCCCGAGACGGTCAGGTTCCTGTTCGAGCCGGGAAGAGACGTGCTGGCCGATGCCGGTGTCCTGCTCACCGGGATCAAGCGGGACATCGTGCAGCATTCCCTGGGCAATATCGTGGTCACGGACGGGTCGCGCATGCTGATGCCTTCGGCGCAGTTGCGCAACCGGGCCCACCACACGGTATTCCTGGACGCGGCGTTCAACGAGGTCGTCGACTATTCCAGGCGCTGCGTTGCCAAGGTCCGGGGGCGCAGCATCCTGCGCAACGACTACATCCTGCCGGGCGACGTCGTGGCGCCGGAAACCGTCAAGGCGGGCGAATACATGCTGATACTGGACGTCGGTGCCTATTGCGCGACCCAGCACATGGAATTTCTCAACGTGCCGCCCGCAGGCGAGGTTCTGGTTGAAGCCGATGGAGCGATCTACATGGTGACCAAGCCGGGCAATGATCTCGACAAATGGCGCAACCTCCTGCCCGAGCGTCAACGGCTCGCGGGGGCATGAAGCATGCAACGGAGTGTGACCATGAATGCGACCGATATGGATACGGAAGCGGCGTTCCGCAACGATCACGAAACCATCGCCGGTGAAGACCCCTTCGCGATGTTCGGCGAATGGCTTGAATTGGCGCACCGCAAGGAGATCAATGACGCCAATGCCATGGCGCTGGCCACCGCCGATCCGGACGGCTTGCCCAATGTGCGCATGGTGCTGCTGAAGGGGTTCGACCGCGAGGGGTTCGTCTTTTACACCAATACCGAATCCCAGAAGGGCGTCGAACTGGCGGAGAACATGCAGGCGGCAGCGGTCTTGCATTGGAAATCGCTGCGCCGCCAGGTTCGCTTTCGGGGGACGGTCAACCGCGTCTCGGCGGAAGAGGCGGATGCGTATTTTGTCTCCCGCGCCAGGGCCAGCCGGATCGGCGCCTGGGCCAGCAAACAATCACGCCCGCTCGAAAACCGCAAGGCCCTGGCCAAGTCTGTCGCGACCGAAGCGGCGCGATTCGGGATCAGCGACATACCGCGCCCCGCGTTCTGGACGGGGTTCCGAATCGTACCGAACTGCATCGAGTTCTGGATGGACAAGCCGTTCCGCCTGCATGACCGTCTGGTATTCAAGCGCTCCCATTCCGGGGAGCCCTGGTCAGCGCTGAAACTCTACCCGTAAGACCGGACGTACCGGCCGTCGCGCAGCCGCGGCGGTACGGTCCGTCAGCGGCGCCGGCAAAGTCGCCTTTGCCGGCGGATGAGACGCCCCTCCCCTACTCCAGCGCCATCAGTCCCGGCAGCCGCGCAAAGCAGATCGACTTGGCGGTCTCGATGAAATCCTGCGCGAACGGCGCCTGCGCATAGTCGCGCGCCATGGCGGCGTAGAGATCGCTCCAGACGCCCTCGCGGCCGACGCGCTTGGTAACCACGTATTCGTAATCGACGTAGCTGCGCAGGCCCCAGCTCGGCAGTGCGGCCAGACCGCGCCGGCTGGCCACCAGTTGGAGCACGGCAATGGTCAGCTCGGTGGTGCGGCGCGTGAACGCGATGCCGGCCGGCGCCAGCACCTGGCGGATCAGGTCGATGCGCTCTTCCGGCACCGGGTAGGTGATGAGGGTCTGGTCGGCAAAGTCCTTCGCCTCCAGCCACTTGCGGCTGCGCAGCGGGTGGTCGACCGGCAGCACCGCGAGGATCTCGAAGCGGAACAACGGCGCGAACACCACGCCCTGGCGCGGCTTGCGCTCGGAGCCGATCACCACGTCGGCGCGGCCCTCCTTGAGCAGCGCGAGCGGATCGGCGTGGAAGCCGGAGACAAGATCCAGCTCGACCTCGGGCCAGCGCTGGCGGAAGGCGTCCATCACGGGCATCAGCCAGTCGAAGCAGGTATGGCATTCCAGCGCGATGCGCAGCGTGCCGGCGGCGCGGCCCTTGATGCGTTCGAGGTCGCGCTCGGCGGTCTGGATGTCGGCGACCACCTTGTGCGCCAGTTCCAGCAGGCGCTCGCCTGCCTCGCTCAGCGCCACGGTCTGGCCCTTGCGGCGCACGACGGCCAGCCCGTAGTGCGACTCCAGCGCACGCAGCTGGTGCGACAGCGCCGACTGGGTCAGGTGCAGCCGCTCGGCCGCGCGCGAGACGGAGCCGCTTTCGGCCAGGGCGATCAGGGTCCGGAGATGGCGGATTTCGAGCATGGGAGGGTGCGACCGGCAGAATATGAATTCAATTCAACATTTCTCCAAATAATATCATTTGATTCATGGCCGGCCGTCGCCCATCATCGCAGCACTCTCTAAACCGACCGGCATCATGACGACCATCCATACCCTCGGCTATCCGCGCATCGGCGCGCAGCGTGAACTCAAATTCGCCCTGGAATCCTTCTGGAAAGGCGCCTCGACCGAGGCCGACCTGCGCGACACCGGCCGCGCGCTGCGCGAGCGCCACTGGAACGCCCAGCGCGACGCCGGGCTCGACTTCGTCACCGTCGGCGACTTCGCCTGGTACGACCAGGTGCTGCAGACCGCCGCGCTGCTGGGCGCCCTGCCCACGCGCTACGGCTTCGACCCGGCGCAGCTGACGCTGGCGCAATCCTTCGTGCTGGCCCGCGGCAACGCCGACCACGCGGCCATGGAAATGACCAAGTGGTTCGACACCAACTACCACTACCTCGTGCCCGAACTGACGCCGGACCTGCGCTTCGGCCCCGGCACCGGCTGGCTGTTCGACGAGGTGCGCGAAGCGCAGGCCGCCGGGCACCGCGTGAAGGTGGCGCTGCTCGGCCCCGTCACGTTCCTGCATCTGGCCAAGGCGCGCGGCGGGCTGGCCGACAAGCTGTCGCTGCTGCCGCAACTGCTGCCGGCCTACGCCGCGGTGCTCAAGCGCCTGGCGGCCGAAGGCGTCGAATGGGTGCAGATCGACGAGCCCGCACTGGTGCTGGATCTGCCGCAAGCCTGGTCGGATGCGTACGGCCCGGCCTACGCGACGCTGGCGGCGGCCGGCGGCCCCAGGCTGCTGCTCGCCACGTATTTCGAAGCCGCCTCGCACCACGCGGCGCTGATCCGATCGCTGCCGGTAGCCGGCGTGCACCTGGATCTGGTGCGCGCGCCGCAGCAGCTCGAAGCGTTCGCGCCGTGGCCGGCCGACAAGGTCCTGTCCGCCGGCGTGGTCGACGGCCGCAACATCTGGCGCACAGACCTGGAGCAAGCGCTGGCGCGCGTGGCGCCGCTGGCGCAAACCCTGGGCGAGCGCCTGTGGCTGGCGCCGAGCTGCTCGCTGCTGCACGTTCCGGTGGACCTGGCCGCCGAGACCCGGCTGGACGATGAGCTCAAGGGCTGGCTGGCCTTCGCACGCCAGAAGCTGGACGAGCTCGCCGTCCTCAAGCGTGCCGTGGTCGATGGCCGCGACGCTGCGCACGCCGCCCTGGCCGGCAGCACCGCCGCCATCGCCTCCCGCGCCGCCTCGCGCCGCGTGCACAACGACGGCGTCAAGAAGCGCGCCGTCGCCATCCGCGCGCAGGACGCCGAGCGCGCCGCGCCCTACCCGGTGCGCGCCGCGGCGCAGCAGGCCCGCCTGAACCTGCCGTTGCTGCCGACCACCACCATCGGCTCGTTCCCGCAGACGGCGGAAATCCGCCAGGCGCGCGCGCAATACAAGCGCGGCGAGCTGCAGGCGCTGGCCTACCTGGAACGCATGCGCGCCGAGATCGCCGACGTGGTGCAGCGCCAGGAAGCCCTGGGCCTGGACATGCTCGTGCACGGCGAAGCCGAGCGCAACGACATGGTCGAATACTTCGGCGAGCTGCTGTGGGGCTACGCCTTCACCGCCAACGGCTGGGTGCAGAGCTACGGTTCGCGCTGCGTGAAGCCGCCGGTCATCTACGGCGACGTGTACCGCCCCGAGCCGATGACGGTGGAGTGGTCCAGGTACGCGCAAAGCCTGACGTCCAAGCCGATGAAAGGCATGCTGACCGGCCCGGTGACGATGCTGCAATGGTCCTTCGTGCGCGACGACCAGCCGCGCGAGCAGACCGCGCTGCAGATCGCCCTGGCGCTGCGCGACGAAGTGCGCGACCTGGAAGCCGCCGGCATCGCCGCCATCCAGATCGATGAGCCGGCCTTCCGCGAGGGCCTGCCGCTGCGCGCGGGCGATGTCGCCGTCTACCTGGAGTGGGCCGCGCGCGTCTTCCGCGTGTCGGCCTCGGGCGTGCGCAACGACACGCAGATCCACACGCACATGTGCTATTCGGAGTTCAACGACATCCTGCCGGCCATCGCGTCGATGGATGCCGACGTGATCACCATCGAGACCTCGCGCTCGAACATGGAGCTGCTGGACGCCTTTGGCGAATTCGCCTACCCGAACGAGATCGGCCCGGGGGTCTACGACATCCACTCGCCGCGCGTGCCGCGCGTGGAAGAAATGGAAGCCCTGCTGGACAAGGCCGCGCAGGTGGTGCCGGTGCAGCGCCTGTGGGTCAACCCCGACTGCGGCCTGAAGACGCGCGGCTGGCCGGAAGTCGAGGCCGCGCTGCGGGGCATGGTGGAAGCGACGCGGCGCCTGCGCGCCAGGCATGCCGGCGCGGTGCATGCCGGCACCCCGGCCACGCGGGCGGAACACGCGGAAAGCGCGCTCGCCTGACCTTCCCGGCCAATAAAAAAACGCCAACCGGATCGCTCCGGCTGGCGTTTTTTTTTGAGCGATGAACGATCCGCCGATCAGTCCGTGCCGTACTTCGGCGAACGCGGACCGTACAGCAGGCCACCATGCGGGCCCGCCGACAGCAGCCGCGCGCTGGTCGCGCCCGCCACCGAGTAGCCCGAGTCGATCGCGGTGTTGACGATCTGCTTGACCGCCGCCGACACCAGCACGCCGATGATGCCGCCGGCGTTGACGTCGACGCTGTTGCCGGTTTCCTTGCTCGACGCGCTGGCATGGCCCGTCCACAGCGTCTCGCCGCTCTTGAGGTCCACCAGCTTGGCGTCGGCCGCCACCACGGTGACGCTGTCGATCAGCATGTACTTGGTGCCGTACTGCGTAATGGTGACGTACAGCGCGGCATCGGCACCGAAGATGTCCTTGAGCTTGGCCACCGGCACGCCGTGGATGTCGCCGGCGGTGGTCAGGCCGTTCTGGCGGAAGGTCTCGTCGACCAGCGCGACCGGCAGCACGTAGTAGCCCGCTTCGGCCAGCGGCTTGGTCACCTGCGACAGCATGCCGTAGGTCGCCTTCACGTCCGGCGACTGATTGAGCGGCGGCAGCACCACGATCGAGCGCGGCTTGCTGGCCTTGAAGGCTGCGTAGTCGACGTGCTTGGCCGGCGCCGCGCAGCCTGCCATCAGGGCAACCACGCCGATGGCGGCAAACAGTTTCAGGAAGCGCTTGGCCATCAGTGGGTCCCCTTCTTCACGTTCTTCATCAGGAAGTCGATGTACGCGCCCGACTCCGGAAACAAGGCTTTCTCGGTCTGGAATTCCTGGACCATCTGGTCATCCTTGCCCAGGTTCGAATACAGCAGGCCCAGTTGGGCGTGATAGCCCGGCGGCACGGCGCCGTTGGCCGACTTGATCTTTTCCAGGCCGCGCTCGAGTTCCGCGACCTGCGCTTCCTTCGACTCGCCCTTGAAGTACTCGTACACCTGCGGCTGATAGCCTTCCCACTGGTACAGCGACTTCTGACCGGCGGCACACCCGGCCAGCAGCGCACTTCCCACGGCCATACCGGCCGCCACGCGCGACAGCGCAAACAGCTTGCTCATGACAATCATGACCCCTCGTTGATTTCCCGTTGTTATTGGTTGTTGGCTGCCTTATTGCGCGTCCGGCTTCCAGGCGCCGCTTTCGATCGCGTTGACCAGGGTGGTCACCGCCTCGCGCATGGCCAGATCCAGCACCTTGCCGTTGAGCGTCGAGTCATAGCTAGCGGTGCCGCCGAAGCCGACGACCTCGCGGTTCGACAGCTTGTATTCGCCCGCGCCGCCGGCCGAGTACACCACTTCCGAGGTGGCGATGTTGACCACGTTCAGGCTGACCTTGGCGTAAGCGATCTGCTCCCTGCCGCGGCCGAGGATGCCGAACAGTTGCTGGTCGCCGACTTCCTTGCGGCCGAACTCGGTCACGTCGCCGGTGATCACGTAGTCGGCGCCCTTGAGCTTCTGCGCGGTGTTCTTGAGGGTGGCTTCACGCTTGATCTCGACCATGTTGTCGCGATCGAGCACGTTGAAGCGATTGGTCTGCTGCAGGTGCGTGATCAGGATGGTCTTGGCCTGACCGCCGAGACGATCGACGCCATCCGAGAACACGCCGCGCATGTAGGCCGAGCGGTTGTCGAACTTGCCCACCGCGATCGGCGTGCGCACGCCCGCGTAGGGGCGGCTCGCGCTTTCCACTTTCTGCACCGGCAACGCCTGCGACGTTTCGGTCGCGCAACCGCCGAGCATGCCCAGTGCCGCTACGGCCGCACCGGCAACTGCCACTTTCGAGAATGTTTTCACTCGACTTCTCCCGTTATCAAAGCAACCCAAATAAAACTCATCAAAATATGAGATTCAGGCATTGGCGTGGCTCGCCCGTTGCCATCGGCACAGTCCTGGCCGGGCATGGCAGACAAACGAAAATCGGAAGGACCTGCGAGCGCCGTCCCGCAACGAACGGCGAATGGATTGCGTGCCGACCCGCGCCGGCATCGCAGCGAGGCATGCCACGCACCGGACGACACCGGCGGCGGCGCGTGCCACACCCTTTGATTCACCCCTGACTACCTGTTTTATTTTTCACGCCATCCAATTCGCCAAAAAGCGAACCCGCGAATTGTATCGTTAAGCTCTGACTTTCAGGTAATCAAAAGTGACTCCGAAGTGCCTCACCCGGTTTTCGGGTTGACTTTGAAAAGCGTGCGTGCCAGCCGGCCAATCTGCTGGAATCCGCCGCCGGCAAAGCCCGTCCGCATTCGCCGGCAGCGCGTCCGGTTCGACCCGGTCGAAGTCGGGCACACACCCCATGAACAGGTTGGCGGCCCCCGCCTCGGACGGGCGGCACGTCGCAGCGGCAGATGCCGGGCCCATCGCGTGAGCGGGCATCCCCGGTTCGCCGGCGGTGAGCTGATTTCGTAAGGCGGGCGGCATGGCAGCGGCGTTTGCGGCAGTCTTGCGCTTTGCCCGTCAACGGAATCAGTGATGGCCGCCCCGGTTTCCACACGCAACGCGCCTTTGCCGTCCAACCCGGCAACAGCCGACACTGGAACCCCGCGCGGGCCGAACCCGTCGGGCGAACTGGCCTACACGCCAACACGCTCGTCGGCCGGGGTCGCGTCATCACCCCTGGGCGGGCTGGCTTCCTTGCGGCTGGGGCCCGCCGCGACGAGCCCGTCTTCCGGGCCGCGCATCCTGCCGCCCGCCGCGCACGATGACCCGCGAGCCGCCGCCCTGCCGCGCGCAACGCACCTGCAAATTCACGACCGAAGGGCGCTCAGCGGACTGCGCGACCATCCCCACCTGGAAAGTGTCCATCTCAAGGGCGACTTCACGCTGGCGGACTTGAAGGCGCTTCCCACGACGCTGCGGCACCTGGACTTGAGCGAGTGCACCGGCAGCGCCAAATCGTTCCGGGCGATCGCGTATCTCGCCGGCTTGCCGCTGGAGTCGCTCAATGTGGCGGGCGCCGAGATTGGCGACGGCGGCGCGCGATTGCTGGCGGCCAACCCGTCGCTCAAGTCGCTCAACGCGGCGAGCGGCGGGATCAGTGCCAGCGGTGCCCGGATGCTGGCCGAAAGCCCGACACTCGAGTCGCTCGACCTGACCCAGAACGCGATCGGCGACGCGGGCGCGCAGGCGCTGGCGGGCAGCCGGTCGCTGCGGCATCTCGCCGTGCGCAATGGCCTCGTGACGGACCTCGGCACACGGGCGCTGGCGCTCAACCCTGCGCTGGTCTCGCTCGACCTGGGCAACCTCGTCACCGAAACGGGAAACCAGGTGGAGCAAGACGGTTACGACAAGACCGCCAACAACATCACCGCGCAAGGGGCCTGGGCCCTGGCGCAAAACCGTTCGCTGAAGTCGCTCAGCGTACAGGGCAACGACTTGTGCGGAGACGACGGCGTCCGGGCGCTGGCAAGAAACCGCACGCTGACTTCGCTGAACGTGGCCTTTACCAACATGACCTCGGCGAGTGCGAAGGCGTTGGCCGACAACCCGGTGCTCACCTCGCTCAGCGTGCGCTGGAACTACGGCCTGGACGACGCAGGGGCGATGGAACTGGCCAGGAGCCGATCGCTCACCTCGCTCGACGCACGCGACACCGGCATGAGCGCGCGCGGGGCCCTGGCGCTGGCGGCCAATGCGCGGATCAGCGTCTGGCATGACCACGCCAACCCGGTTCGGGCGCCGCTTGGCGAGCCTCCGCTATCGGGGCTGGCGGGCGATCCCGGCCAGGCATCGCGAACCGCGCCCGGCGGCGCGATCTGGTCGTCCGCCGCGCAGGCGCGCCACGATTCAGCCGAGGCCCCGGCAAACAGCGCGATGACGGCTTCGACCCTGGAGGGCTTCGCACTGATCGACCCGTTCTTCAACCGGGTGGCGCGGGAGTCTGGGCTGAACATTCAGGCGCCGCAGGAGATGCCGTGGACGCGGCTCCGACCATCCGCCTCGGAAGCGAACCACGGCAATGCCGGCGCGCACGGCGTTTCAGCCGAGGGCCTGGCAAGCAGCCGGATGGCGGCGTCGATCCGGGAGGGCCTCGGGCTCATCGACTCGTATTTCGACCGGATGGCGGAGGTGTATGGGCTGCCGGTTCGGGCGCCAGCCGCGCAGCCCGACAGCGCGGCGCCGGAGGCAACACAGCCGACGCTGCCGGCTGACGTGTGGCAGACCATTGCCGCCCAGGCAGACCCGCGCGTGCGCCGGACCCTGTCGACGGTCAGCAAGCCGCTGCGGGCTGCCGCACTGGCCGCCACGAAGCACCTGACCGTCTGGGACAAGGCGGCATTCAGCCGCCTGCGAAACTACCCGGCGCTGGAAAGCCTGAGCTTTCACGGCCCGCTCAGCCTCGCGGACCTGCGCGCGCTACCGCCGTCGGTGCGGCACCTGGACCTGAGCGGATGCACCGGCTCCGCGGTCTCGGAGGCGGGCCTGGCCTATCTTGCCCGGCTGCCGCTCGCATCGCTCGATCTGAGCGATACCGGCATCGGCAATCGGGGCGCGCAAGCGCTGGCCGCCAGCGCGTCGCTCACCTCGCTGAATCTGAGCGGCAACGGGATCGGCACTGCGGGTGCCGAGGCGCTGGGGCGCAATACCGTGCTGACCGCGCTCGACATCAGCGCCAATCCGATCCGCAATGCAGGCGCGCAGGCATTGGCGAGCAGCCGGTCGCTGACTTCGCTCGAACTGCGCGACACCGGGATTGAGGATGGCGGCATCGAAGCGCTGGCCGCCAATACCGTGCTGAGATCGCTCGACATCAGCGGCAACGACCTCAGCGACCAATCTGCTGCTGCGCTTGCCGCAAACCGAACGCTAACCTCGCTCAAGGCGAACGGCTGCGGCCTGACCAATGACATGGCGCAGCAGCTCGCGCGCATCCGCTCCCTGCGCACGCTCGAAGTGGGCTCGAATTCAATTGGCGATGCGGGGGTGCTGACGATCGCGCGCAACGCTTCGCTCCGATCGCTCAACCTGAGCCGCAATCCGATCACCCCGCAAGGCTTGTACCCCTTGGCGCTGAGCCGCACGCTCAAGTCGCTCGATGTGAGCCGCATCGGGTGCGGCGATCGGGGCGCGCTCCTGCTGTCGGGAAACCGCGCGCTGACCTCGCTCAAACTGGGGTTCAACCGTATCAGCAGCGAAGGCGCGCGGAGGCTGGCGGCAAACCGCACGCTCGTCTCACTGGACCTGCGCGGCAACACCATCGACGTCGCCGCCGCCAGGGCGCTGGCGAACGCCGAGCCCCTGGCTTCGCTCAACGTGAGCGATTGCAGGCTCGACGACGCAGTCGCGTGCGCGCTGGCGGAAAGCCGCACGCTGACCTCGCTCGACGTCAGCTGGAACCGGCTATCGCACCGGGCAGCCCGGGCATTGGCGGACAATCCCGTGCTGGCTTCGCTCGATATCAGCCATAACGACATCGGCCCCGAAGGCGCGCAGGCACTGGCCGACAGCGCCTCGCTGACCTTTCTCGACGCGCGCGCGAACCGCATCGGCGAGGCGGGCGCGCGGCTGCTGGAGGCCAACACCAGGATGCGGGGCACGCCGCAGAATCCGCACTTCCTGGCGCAAGACGTTCCGGAGTAACGCTGCGGGACCGTTCTGCAACGGCGACGCTGGAGCGAGCGTTTTCGGTTCGGCTGCTGACACCGGGACGCCCCCATGCGCCGCGCCTAGCCCGGCGCCCCATGGCGCCCCGCGCCGTCCGCAAAGCGCGCCGCGCCCGCCATGCCTTCGGCGAAGACCATGGGCGTGCCGTGCGCCCCCTCCTGCCGCAGCGCGGCGTCCAGCGGAAGTGCCCACTGCGCGTAGACCGATGCCCGGTCCGCGAGCATGCACCGCTGCGGCAGCGCGGCGATCTCGCGCGCGAGCTGCTGCGCGGCGGGCAGCGCCTCGCCGGGCCCGACCACGCGGCTGGCCAGCCCCATTGCCAGGGCCTCGTCGGCGTGGACCGCGCGGCCGGTGAGGATCATGTCCAGCGCCCGCCCCATGCCGACGATGCGCGGCAGGCGCACGGTGCCGCCGTCGATCAGCGGCACGCCCCAGCGGCGGCAGAACACGCCGAACACGGCATCGTGCTCCACCACCCGTAGGTCGGCCAGCAGGGCCAGTTCGAGGCCCCCGGCGACGGCGTATCCGCTGACCGCGGCAATCAGCGGTTTGGGCAGGGCCATCCGGGTCGGCCCCATCGGGCCGGGTGCGCTGCCGTCGGGCATGAGCGTGT
Source organism: Ralstonia nicotianae (assembly GCF_018243235.1). Lineage (NCBI taxonomy): Bacteria > Pseudomonadati > Pseudomonadota > Betaproteobacteria > Burkholderiales > Burkholderiaceae > Ralstonia > Ralstonia nicotianae. The sequence goes on along the minus strand of NZ_CP046675.1, from coordinate 216,249 downwards.
TGCGGCGCGCGGGATCGCCGATGGCGGCCAGATCGGCGCCGGCGCAGAAATGGCCGCCCGCGCCGCCCAGCACCGCCACGCGCAGCGCATCATCGGCGGCAAAGCGCTCGAAGGCATCGAGCAGCGCGGCGGCGGTCGGCCCGTCGACGGCGTTGCGGCACGCCGGGCGGTTGAGCAGGATCGTGCAGACCGGGCCATCGGTCTGGAACAGCACAGATGCGTTGGGCATGGGCGGTCTCCTCGCCGCGGTGATCCGCCCGATGCTACACCTGCGGCGGCGAAGCCTGCGTCCCGGCCTGGCGATGGTGCGCGCCAGGCAGCTTGCGCAGCACCCAGACCTTGAGGTCGTCGACCTTCTCGAACACCACCGGCACCACCAGCAGGCTCAGCAGCGTCGAGGTCAGCAGCCCGCCGATCACCGCCACCGCCATCGGCGCGCGGAAGCCCGCGTCGCCTTCCAGGCCGAGCGCCATCGGCACCATGCCGGCGGTCATGGCCACCGTGGTCATCACGATCGGGCGGGCGCGCTTGTGGCACGCGTCGATGAGGGCCTCGGTGCGCGACATGCCGAAGTCGCGCCGCGCCACGATGGCGTACTCCACCAGCAGGATCGAGTTCTTGGTGACGATACCCATCAGCATCAGCAGGCCGATCAGCGCCGGCAGCGACAGGCTGAAGCCGAACAGCGCCAGCAGGCCGAATGCGCCGCCCACCGACAGCGGCAGCGCCGCCAGGATCGTCACCGGCTGCGTGAAGTCGTGGAACAGCAGCACCAGCACGGCATAGACGCACAGCACGCCCGCGAACATCGCCAGCAGGAAGCCGCCGAACAGCTCCTGCATGCCCTCCACGTCGCCGGAGGCGATGCGGTGCACGCCGGGCGGCAGCTTCCGGACGGAGGGCAGCGCCTCCACCGCCTGGTTGACGTCGCCCAGCGCGCCGCCCTCCAGCCCCACGCTGATGGTGACGTTGCGGCTGCGGTCGAAGCGGTCGATCTGCGCCGGGCCGCTGGACAGGGCGATGTCCGCGATGTTCTCCAGCGGCACCGCGCCGTTGCGGCCGGGCACGCGCAGCTGGCGGATCGTGTCGATCTGGTGGCGCGCCGCCGGGTCCAGCTCCACGCGGATGTAGACCTGGCGCTCCGGCAGGTTCAGCTTGGGCAGGTTGACGTCGTAGTCGCCCGCCGTGGCCACGCGCACGGCCTGCCCGATCGCCGCCGCCGTCACGCCCTGCTGCGCCGCGCGGGCAAAATCCGGGCGGATCACGACCTCGGGCCGCAGCAGGCTCGCCGACGAGGTGATCGCGCCCAGGCCGGGCACGGTGCGCAGGTCGCGCATCACGTCGCGCGCGGCCGCCTGCAGCGTGGCCGGATCATCGCCGGTCAGCACGATCTGCAGCTGCTCGCCCGAGCCCACGGCGCCGAAGGCGATCCGCACGCCGGGCACGCTCTCCAGCCGCTCGCGCAGTTCGCGCTGCACCTGCTGCTGGCTGATGTGCCGCTCGTGCCGGCCGGTGAGCGAGATCGTCAGGGTGCCGGTGCGCACCTCGCCGCCGCTGGAGCCCGGCACGCCGACCATGACGCCTGAGCCGATGGCGGTGTAGACCTGGCGCACGTCCTTGTGCGTCCGGACCACCTGGCGCACGCGCTCGGTCGCTTCGCGCGTCTGGGCGATGGTGCTGCCGGGCGGCATCTCCACCGTCATCTGCAGCTGTGCCCAGTCTTCCGGCGGCAGGAAGGTCGCCGGGATCAGCCCGATGATGGCCACCGACGCCGCGAGGAATGCCGCCGCCATGCCGCTGGTCCGCCACGGATGCGCCAGGCACCAGCGCGCGGCCCGCAGATAGCGCGTCATGATCCAGCCGTCGCGGTTGCCCTCGCGCTGGGGCTTGAGCAGGTACGCCGCCATCATCGGCGTCAGCAGGCGCGCCACCAGCAGCGAGGCCAGCACCGCAATCGAGGCCGTCCACCCGAACTGCCGGAAGAACTTGCCCGAGATGCCGCCCATGAAGGCCGTGGGCAAGAACACCGCCACCAGCGTCAGCGACGTGGCGATCACCGCCAGCCCGATCTCCTGGGCGGCCTCCATCGCCGCCTCGAACGGCGGCTTGCCGTTGCGCAGGTGGCGCACGATGTTCTCGACCTCCACGATGGCATCGTCGACCAGGATGCCGACCACCAGCGTGAGCGCCAGCAGCGTGACGCCGTTGAGCGTGAAGCCCAGCATCTGCATGGCCGCGAAGGTGGGGATGATCGACAGCGGCAGCGCCACGGCCGAGACGAACGTCGCGCGCCAGTCGCGCAGGAACAGCCACACCACCAGCACGGCGAGGATGGCGCCCTCGTACAGCGCGTGCATCGATGCGCGATAGGCGTCCGAGACCGGCTTGACCAGGTTGTAGACCTCGGTCACGCGCACGTTGGGGCGTTCGGCCTGCAGCCCGGCGATGGCAGCGCGCACGTCCTGCGCCACCGAGATCTCGCTCGCGCCGCGCGAGCGGAACACCTGGAAGCTGACCACCGGCTTGCCTTCCAGCAGCGCCATCTGGCGCGGCTCGGCGGCGGTGTCGCGCACGTCGGCCACGTCCGACAGGCGGATGCGCCGCCCGTCGGACAGCGGGATGTCCATCCGCGCCAGCTCGGCCGCGCTCTTGACGGTGCCGAGCGTGCGTACCGCCTGCTCCTGCCCACCGATGTTGCCGCGCCCGCCCGGCGCCTCCTGCTGCATGCCGCGCAGCTGCACGCTGATCTCCGCCGCCGTGACGTTCAGCGCCTGCAGCCGGACCGGATCGAGCTGCACGCGCACCTCGCGGTCCGCGCCGCCCTGGCGGGTCACCTTGGCCACGCCGCGCACCGACAGCAGCCGCTTGTTGACGGTGTTGTCGACGTACCAGGACAGGTCTTCGGCGTCCATGCCGGTGGCTTGCACCGCGTAGGTCAGCACGGGCATGGAAGCGAACGTCACGCGCGAGATCACCGGCTCCTGCACGTCGGACGGCAGCTGCGCGCGGATGCGGCTCACCGCGTCGCGCACATCGTTGACGGCCTCCTGCACGTCCTTCTCCAGCTGGAACTCGACCATCGTGGTCGAACTGCCGTCGTTGATGGTGGAGCTGATGTGCTTGATCGCACCGATGCTGGCGATGCTGTCCTCGATCTTGCGCGTGACCTCGGTCTCCATCTGCGACGGCGTCGCGCCCGGCAGCGTGGCGGTGACGGACACCGCCGGAAAATCGATGTCCGGAAAATTCTGGATCGACAGCATCCGGAACGACACCAGCCCCGCCACCGTGATCAGGATGAACAGCAGGATCGACGGAATGGGCTTGCGGATGGCCCAGGCGGAGAAGTTCATCGCGCCGCCCCCGCCGGCGCGGACGCCGCCTCGCCGGGGCCCGCCAGGCGCACCGCATCGCCGTCGTTCAGGAAGGCCGCGCCGATGGCGACCACGGCGTCGGCCGGGCCGATGCCCTGCGTCACCTCGACCTGGCCGTCCTGGCGCCGGCCCACCGCGACCTTGACCTGGCGCACGTGGTCGTGCGCGCCGAGCACCATGGCGTAGTCATAGCCGTCGCGCGAGAAGACGGCCGTCTCCGGCAAGGTCGCGGCGGGCGCGTCGCCCAGCAGAATCTCGCCGGACAGGTACATGCCGGCCTTGACCCCGCCCGGGCCGCCCGCCTCGGCCGGCAGATCGATGTAGACCAGGCCGTTGCGCGTGCTGGCGTCCACCGTGGGCGCGATCTGGCGCACGCGCCCGGCCACGGTGCCGCCGTCCATGCGGCGCAGCCGCGCCGCCTGCCCGGGGCGGATGCCCGGCAGCAGGTCGCCGTGCACTTCGGCGCGCCATTCGAGGCGGTTCTTGCGGATCAGCTTGAACAGCTCGGTGCCGGCCGAGACCACCGCGCCCACCGTCGCCGAGCGCGCGCTGATCACGCCGTCGTCCGGCGCCAGCACGCGCGTGTAGCGCAGGCGGATCTGCTGGCTGTCGAACTGCGCGCGCGCCGAGGCCAGCTTGGCCGCCGCGGTCTTGGCCTGGGTGTCGTACTGGATCAGTTCCTGCTGGCTGATCGCGCCGCTCTTGTCGAGTTCGTGCGCGCGGTGCGCTTCGCCTGCGGCCTGCGCGGCGGCGGCCTCGGCTTCGGCCAGCGCGGCGCGCTGCGCGGCCAGGTCGGTGCGCACGGTTTCGTCCGACAGGCGCGCCAGCAGTTGCCCCTGCCTGACCACGTCGCCCACGTTGACCAGCACATCGGCCAGCTTCAGGCCGCTCACCTCCGCGCCGATGCTGGCTTCCTGCCAGGCCTGCACCGCGCCGCTGGCCGTGACCGCGCGCGGCCACACCCGCTGGCTCAGCCGCACGACGTCGACCGTCAGCGCCGGCTTGGCATTGGCTGCCTGCGCGTCGGCGGGATGCCGGCCGCACGCGGCCAGCACACAGGCCATCACCGGGACGAGCCCGGCCATCCACACACGAAGTCCGATCATGAAGCGTTTCCGATGGGCGCCCGGCGCTCTGCGGCCGGCGCGGGAACAGAAGAAGCGGCATCGGCGGGCGCGGCGTCTTCGCGCCATCCGCCGCCGACGGCCTTGTACAGCGCGACCCACGCCTGCGCGCGCTCGAGCCGCACCGCCGCCAGCGATTGCGACGCCGACAGCGTGGTCCGCCGCACATCTTCGAGCTGCAGCAGGCTGCCGGCGCCGAGACGGTAGCGGGCGCTGGCCGCCTGCAGCACCGTGGCGTACTGCGCATCGGCGACGGCGGCGGCATCGAGGCGGCGGCCGGCGGCATCGAGGCGGACCAGCGCGTCCTCGACCTCCTGCGCGGCCTGGCGCACCTTGGCGCGGTAGCCGGCCAGCGCCTGGTCGTAGCGGGCGCGGGCGGTCTCCACCCGCGCGGCGCCGCTCCCGCCATCGAAGATGGGCAACGACACCGACGGCCCGAACGACCACGACTTGCTGGTCAGCGACTGCCCGCTGATGCGGAACGTATTGATGCCGATCGACCCCGCCAGCGTCAGCGACGGCAGACGGCTCGCCACCGCCACGCCGATGTCCGCGCTGGCGAGCGCCACCGCGCGCTCGGCCGACGACACGTCGGGCCGCTGCGACAGGACCTGCGCGGGCACATCGGGCACAGCGGCATCGGGCGGCGCGGGCATCCGCCCCGTGCCGGACGCCAGCAGGGCCGCGAGCGCCGCGTGGTCCAGGCCGATGAGCGTCACCAGCCGGTCGAGGCCCTGGGCGCACTGGGCCCGCTGGCTCTCCAGCGCGTTGGTCGCATCGGCCACGGTGGCTTGCGCCTGCGCCAGATCGGCGGGCGCGACAAACCCGGCGCCGAACTTGCGCTCGGTCAGCTGCAGGGTCTCCTGGCGCGAGGCCAGCGTGGTCTCGCCGATGGCGACCAGCGCCTCGCATTCGCGCTGCTGCAGATACGTGCCGGCAACCTCGGCCGACAGCGTCACGCGGGCATCGTGCCAATCGGCAAGGCTGGCGTCGAGGCGCGCATCGGCGCCCTCCAGGCTGCGCCGCTTGCCGCCGAACAGGTCGAGCTCCCACGATACATCGGACGTGGCCGCCAGCGTGGTGAAGGTGCCGAGCCCCAGCGTCGGGCTGACGCCGGTGGCCGACACGCCCGTGCCTGCGGCCCCGCCGAGGACCTGGCTGCCGCCGAACCCGCCCTGCCGCACGGCCGAGCCGCTGCCCTTCAGTTGCGGGAACAGCGCCGCCCGGCTGCTCGACACCGACGCGCGGGCCTCGCGCACGCGGCCCACGGCCTGCGCCAGCGTGGGGCTGTCGGCATCGGCCTGTTCGATCAGCTGCGTGAGGGCCGGATCGTGGAACTGCTCCCACCAGCGGGCCAGCATCATGCGGCTGCCGTGGTGCGGCAGCGTGGCATGCCAGCCGGCGGGCGCTTCCACGCCGGCGAGCCTGGGGGCGCGGTAGTCCGGACCGACCGCGCAGGCCGCCAGCGCAAGCGCCAGCAGCGTCGGCACCGCGCGGCACGCAAGACCGGCAGGCCACGGGGTGCCGGCGGGTCGACTTGGAGTCATGGGCTCATCCTCGGAGAAGCGCCTCGCGGCGCAGCCGGGATTATGCCCAGTCGCGCCTGCGCGGAGCGCATTTGGAAGGGGGTGTGGAGCAGCCGTTTTCATCGGCCCCGATGATGCATCAGCCGCCCGACCTTGCGCGCGCCTCGGGATCGCCCGATCGGTGTAAGCCTCAGAGGATTGTCAGCCGCATTGCGTGCGGCCTGCCGTGCGGAGCAACCGCGAGCGACGACCAACCCATCGCCCCGACTCGACGATGAAGCATCGACAGCGGCACACCCCGCGCCTCGGCGACAGCCGTACGACAGTCGGAACAGTGCCGCCTCGGCGAAGCGATGCCCGGTAGCTCTACGCACTGCCCCGCTCCGCGTGGCCAACCGATCCGCCACCCGGCACGCATCGTCGCTCCCCACTCGCTGACAGCCAAGCTTGTTGGCGAAGAGGATTGCTTGGCGGTTAATTGCATATCCAAGACCGACAGCGGCCTATGATGCGGGCGTTTCTTTTCAGGTGACTGCCATGGTGTCTGTGTCTGCGGAGGTGTCGTCGGTATCGGTGGGATGGATTGGCGCGGGACGCCTCGCGCGGGCGCTGGCGGTGCGCGCGTCGCATGCGGGCATGCGCTGCGCCGGCGTCGCGAGCCGCACGCCGGCGCATGCCGCATCGCTCGCCGAGGCGCTGACCGCGCCGCCGCTCGACGCCCAGGGCGTGGCGGACCGGGCCGATTGGGTCTTCGTCACCGTGCCGGACGACGCCATCGCCGAGGTGGCCGCCGCCGTGCGGTGGCGGCCCGGCCAGCTGGTCATCCATTGCAGCGGCGCCGGCGAGCGCGATCTGCTCGACCCGGCGCGGCAGGCAGGCGCGGCCACCGCCAGCTTCCATCCCCTCTTCCTGTTCGCGGGCCTGCCTGACGATGCGCAGCGGCTGGCCGGCGCCGCCATCGCCATCGAGGCCGACGCACCGCACGACGCGGCCCTCGCCGACCTGGCGCGGCGGCTCGGCTGCCCTGCGCTGAAGGTGCGGCCAGGCCAGCGCGCGCTGTATCACGCCGGTGCCAACTACGCCGCCAGCTTCCTGCTGTGCGCGCTGCACGAGGCGGCCACGCTGTGGCAGGCGGCCGGCATCGACCGCGTGGAGGCGGTGGCCGCCATGTGGCCGCTGGTCGACGGCACGCTCGCCGCGGCCAGGTCCAGGGGGCTGGCCGGCGCGCTGTCGGGGCCGGTCTCGCGCGGCGACGGCGGCGTCATCGAGCGCCATCTGCAGGCGCTCGACACGCTGGGCGCCGATCATGTCGCGCTGTATGCGGCCCTGACGCGCCGGGCGCTGGCCCTGGCGGCCGAGCGCGGCCATCCGCCCGCCGACGTCCTCGATGCCCTGGCCGCACGCCTGCCCGGGGCGCAATAACAATACCGTCGACATTGTGATTGCGCGGGCGCATGCGCCGTAACGGCGCCCGCGCTAACATCGGCGGCTCCGCCACGTCTGCCACCGCCATGCATCGCCCGCCGCAGCCCGCCGCCACCCCGCTCCACGATACCGCCGGCCGGCGCTCTGCCGGCGCGCTGGCCATGCTGGTGGCGGGGCTGGTGCTGGTGGGGGTGAACCTGCGGCCGGCGCTCTCCAGCCTGTCGCAGGTGCTCAAGCAGGTGGCGGCGGGCACGGGCCTGTCCGGCGCGACGGCCGGCCTGCTGACCACGCTGCCCGTGGTGTGCCTGGGCGTGTTCGCGCCGGCCGCCGCCGTGCTGGCCCGGCGCTTTGGCGCCGAGCGCACGGTGGGCGGGTTGCTGATCGCGCTGGCGCTCGGCATCGCATTGCGCAGCGCGGGCGGCATCGTGGCGCTGTTTGCCGGCACGCTGGCGGCCGGTGCCTGCATCGGCGTGACGGGCATCCTGCTGCCGGGCATCATCAAGCGCGACTTCGGCCGCCAGGCCGACCTGATGACCGGCGCCTACACCATGGCGCTGTGCCTGGGGGCGGCCGTGGCGGCCGGCGCCAGCGCGCCGCTGGCGGCGCTGCTGGGCGGCTGGCAGCCCGCGCTGGCGTTCTGGGCGCTGCCCGCCCTGCTCGCCTTCGCCGGCTGGTGGCCGCACATGCGCCATCCGCATGCCGGCGGCGCGGCCGCGCGCATCGAGCGCGTCGCCCTGTGTCGGCAGCCGATCGCGTGGCAGGTCATGCTGTACATGGGGCTGCAATCGTCGCTGGCGTATTGCGTGTTCGGCTGGATGCCGGTGATCCTGCAGGATCGCGGCCTCTCTGCGGTGCACTCGGGGATGGTGGTGGCCGTGTCGGTCCTGGTCCAGCTGATCACGGCGCTGGGCGGCCCGTTCATCGCCCGGCTCAGCCGCGACCAGCGGCCCACCGTGCTGCTCATGATGCTGATGACGTGGGCCGGGCTGATGGGCTGCCTGTATGCGCCGGTCTCCACGCTGTGGTGGTGGGCCGTGCTGATGGGGCTGGGCCAGGGCGGCAACTTCAGCGTGGCGCTGTCGCTGATCGTGCTGCGCTCGGCGGATGCGCGGGTGGCGGCCAGCCTGTCGGCGATGACGCAGGGCGGCGGCTACACCCTGGCGGCGGCCGGGCCGTACCTGATGGGCGTGCTGCACGACCTGACCGGCGGCTGGGCCGCGATGGGCTGGCTGTTCAGCGCGATCGCACTGGGCGCGCTCGTCCTGGGCATGCTGGCAGGACGCAACCGGACACTGCACGCCGGCGCCTGAGCGCCGCCCCTACTTCGTCCCGGCCTTGGCCTTGCCGGCCCGGAAGCAGCCGGCCTCATGATCGTCCACCATGCCCGTGGCCTGCATGAAGGCGTAGCAGATGGTCGGGCCGACGAACTTGAAGCCGCGCGCGGCCAGCGCCTTGCTCATCGCCGTGGAAGCCTCGGTCGAGGCCGGCGCGTCGCGGTAGCTGTTCCAGCGGTTGACGACCGGCCGGCCGCCGACGAAGGCCCACAGGAAGCCGTCCAGCGAGCCGACCGCGTCCTGCACCTCCAGCACCTTGCGCGCGTTGACGACGGCCGCCTCCACCTTGGCGCGATTGCGCACGATGCCCGGATCGGCCAGCAGCGTCTCGATGCGCGCCGGCGTGAAGCGCGCCACGCGGGCCGGGTCGAAACCGTCGAACACTTCCTGGTAGCGGGCCCGCTTGCGCAGGATGGTCTGCCATGACAGCCCGGCCTGCGCGCCCTCCAGCACCAGCATCTCGTACAGGTGGCGGTCGTCGTGCGAGGGCGTGCCCCACTCGGTGTCGTGGTACGCGATCATCAGCGGGTCTTCGCCGACCCAGCAGCAGCGGGACATGGCGCGCTCCTAGATCCAGCCCGACCTGCGCAGCTTGCGATACAGCCACACGCACGCCGCCGCGGTGCAGGCCAGCACGATGGGATACCCCGCCGGATGCTCCAGCTCGGGCATGCCCTTGAAGTTCATGCCGTAGTTGCTGAACACCACGGTCGGAATCGCCAGGATCGCGCCCCACCCGGCCAGCCGCTTGACGATGTCGTTCTGCGTGACCGACACCAGCGCCACGTTCACCGAGATCGCCGTGGTCAGCATTTCGCGGATCACGTCCAGCGCGCCGACCAGCCGGTGGGCGTGGTCGGCCACGTCGCGGAAGTACGCGCGCAGCTCCTTGGGCACGACATCTTCGTGCAGGCGCACCAGCTGGCCGGCGATGTCCTCCACCGGCAGCGCGGCGTTGCGCAGGCGCAGCAGCTGGCGCTTGAGCGTGTACAGCCGCTCGATGGCGGCACGGTCGAACGCATCGCCGAAGAGCTGGCCCTCGATCGCGTCGAACGCCGCCTCCATGGATTCGAGCACCGGCTGGTAATTGTCGACCACGAAATCCATCACCGCGTACAGCGCGAACGGCGCGCCCTTGGCCAGCAGGTGCGGCACGTGCTCGCAGCGCTCGCGCACCGGCGAGTACGACGTCGACGGCCCGTGCCGCACCGAGACCAGGAAGTCGCGCCCGACGAACAGGTGCGTTTCGCCGAAGACCACCTCGCCCTGCTCCATCTGCGCCGTGTTCAGCACGATGAAGAGCGTGTCGCCGTAGGTCTCCAGCTTGGGGCGCTGGTGAGCCTTGCGGGCGTCTTCGATGGCGAGGTCGTGCAGGTGGAATTCCTCCTGCACGCGGGCGAGCATGGCGTCGTCCGGCTCGTGCAGGCCCAGCCAGACGAAGCTGCCCGGCGCGTGCAGCACATCGCTGATGGCCTCGACCGACAGGTCGCGCTCGCGCCGGCCGTTGCGATACAACGCGCTGTTGATCACCATGGGCATGCGAGCGTCTCCGGAGGTGTCAGCGCGCTTCGGCCGGCTCGGCGATGAGCATGCCCAGCTGGACCGGCGCCTCGGCGATGCGGGTTTCGATCACGGCCAGCGCCTCGGACAGGGCCTGCACCTGATCGTCGGGCAGGCCATCGAGCGTGGCATGGAGGAAGGCAACGCGGCGCGGCATGCATTCGAGCACCACGCTCAGTCCGGCGTCGGACAGGGAGACGTTGGTCAGCCGGTTGTCGCGGGCGTCGGTGGTGCGCTCGATCCAGCCCAACTGTTCGAGCACCTTGAGCTGGCGCGTAAGCGCCCCCGGATCCATCTGCAGGCGCTCGGCCAGCTGCTTCTGCGCGAGGCCGCCGCCGGTGTGGTCGTGCAGCGCGAGCATGATGCGCCAGCGCGGCATCGGCTGGCCGACGTACGACTCGAAGGCAGCCATGAACGCACGATAGGTGCGGCCGAACTGGTGCATGACGGCAAAGCGTTCACGTTCAGAGGTCATTGGTCAGGCTTGGAAGAGCAAAAAACCGTGCATGCTAACCGCGATTGGCGGCATTGGCGCCATGTTGAGAATCTCTGAGAAAGTCATTCCACAGACAGCCTCAACCCGTTGCATACCCATCCGCTGCCGATCCCCGGCCGCCGGATCGATCGGAGGCGGCGGCAACGCCGCTTACTCCGCGGTCTGCACCGGCTCCACGTGATACAGCGCGACCGGCGGCACCCGCCGCACGCGCCACAGGCCGACCACCGCCACCACCGCCGCCACGATCAGCCCCAGGTGGATGGCACTCACCAGCACATGGCGCGCCGCCCCGAGCAGCGCGGCGCCGTCGTGGCCGGCGGACTGCATCTGCGCGAGCAGCGCGGTCTGCGCTTCATGATCGATGAGAATCTCGGGATCGGCAAGCCGGCGCAGCCATTGCGTGGCGCCGTCCGCCCGCAGCGCGTCGCCCACGCCGGCCGCGTAGCGCTCGCTGACCAGCGTGCCGACCAGCGCCGTGCCGATCATGCCGCCGACCATCCGCAACGATTGCAGCAGGGCGGTGGCGATGCCCAGGTGCGCCCGCCCCGCCGACTGCTGGGCGAACACCGTCAGGTTGGGCAGCACGAAGCCGAGCCCCAGGCCCGCCAGCAGCATCAGCAGCGTCAGCGCCAGCTGCGGCGTGGCGCGCGACGATGCCGCCATGCCCGCCAGCGCCAACGCCAGCAGCGCGAATCCGGCATAGAGCATCACAGTGGGCCGCGGGATGCGGGTGACGAGGCGCCCGTTGATGATGCTGCCCAGCGTGATGCACACCACCAGCGGCGTGATGACCAGCCCTGCCTGCTGCGGCGACATGCCGAACCCGCCCTGGAACAGCAGCGGCGCATAGAACAGCAGCGCGAACATCGAGAACCCGGACAGCGCCGCCAGCACGAACAGCGTCGCCAGCGCGGGGTCGCGCACCATCTCGAACGGCAGCAGCGGCTGCTCGGCGCGCTGCTCCCACCACCACAGGCCGGCAAACGCCGCCGCCGACAGCACCAGCCACCCCAGCACCGGCAGCGACAGGCCATGGCGCGGCAGCCATTCGACGCTGAGCTGCAGCGCGCCCAGCGCCGCCGTGATCAGCAGCGCCCCCTGCCAGTCCGGCCGGATGCGGCCGGCATGCAGGCTCTGGCGCAGATGCGGCAGGAAGCGCCACGCAAACCATAGCCCCAGCACGCCAAACGGCACGTTCACGTAGAACACCGAGCGCCAGCCCAGCGCCTGCGTCATCCAGCCGCCCAGCGTCGGGCCGATGGCGTTGGCGATCCCGAACGAGGCGCTCAGCAAGACCTGCCAGCGCAGGCGCACCCGCGCATCGGGGAACAGGTCGGCAATGCAGGCATAGGCCGTGCCGACCAGCATGCCGCCGCCGATGCCCTGCAGCGCCCGCGCCCACACCAGGAAGGCCATGCTGCCCGCCATGCCGCACATCACCGAAGCCAGCGTGAAGACGACGATGGACGCGACCACGAACGGCTTGCGGCCGTAGAAATCTCCCAGCCGGCCGAAGACCGGCACCGTCACCACCGAGGTCAGCAGGTAGGACGTCGCCACCCACGCGTACAGGTCGAACCCCTTGAGCTCCGCCACCACCGTGGGCAGCGCGGTGCCGACCACGGTCTGGTCCAGCGCCACCAGCACGACGACGAAGCAGATGCCGAGCATCGCCAGCAGCGATTCCTTGAACGGCAGGACCTGGGTGTGGGAATGCGGGAGCGCGGTGTGGAGGGCCATGGCGATCGATTGGAGACTCATCAATCATTGATGAGTCAATCGATAGTGTAGCGGAAGTGCGTTGGGTTTGCTGGCAGCTGCGATCGGTTAAAAAAAAAAAGTGTGTCGGATAAAAGTAAAGTCTGTCGAGGTGTAGCAATCAGCACCTTCGTGGAACGGACCGATACCGGAAGCGCTCTGCTTCGCCTGAAAAGTGGCGATAGTCGATGACAAAGTGGCTTGCTTCGATGGCGCCGCCCGTCACTTCAACCGCTTCCTGCTCACTAGGCTGGATTCCGCGAAGCACGTAGTGATCAGGACAGGCCACAAGCATCGAACGCTCATCTCGAGCGAGATCGCGTGACGCGTGAACCATTGGGCGAAGCCTTCGGCAGTTCCCCGAGATGCGCGGTCGATGGATGGCGTTCCCCGCCTTCGCCGAGCTTGAGACGGACGGTCAAATCATGCGAGCCTGATGGGGACGAGGCGGCGCGCTTTCTCCGTATGACACGCGGACTACTCCTTCTGAATGTGCGTGGCGAGATAGTCGATCAGCAGACGCACCTTCGGCACCAAGCCTCTGCGAGACGGAAAGACCGCATGAATGATGCCCCCTTTCGGGGCCCAGCCGGGCAGGATGTCGACGAGCGTTCCGTTGCGCAGATCCGCTTCGACGACCATGCATGGCAATTGAACGATACCCACGCCCTGCTGCGCCGCACGCCGCAACGCGGTCATGTCATCCGTGACGTACCGTGGTTGATGCCGCACTTGCGCTTCCATCCCCTGCGGCCCGACCAGGTACCAAACGTGGTCACGAGGCGGCCCCCAGTCCAGGGTCGGCATACCGGCGAGATCCGCTGGATGCTTCGGCAACGCGCGGCCCTCCAGGAACGCGGGGCAGGCGACCAGCCTCTGCAGGCTGTCAGAAAGCACCCGCATCACCAAATCGCTGTCTTCCAAGGGAGGGAAACGCACGCGTAGCGCGAGGTCCAGGCGTTCTCCCATGACGTCGACACGGCGATTCGTCGCTTCGAGATGCACCTGGACCCTCGGGTACTCGACCATGAACTGCGCCACCAATCCGGCGATGCGGTACTCCAGCAATGCCGTCGGGCAACTCATGCGCACGGTGCCTTGCGGCTCGGAGCGCTCGCGTTCCATGATCTCGCGCGCCGCATCCGCTTCCACCAGAACCCCCAGGCAGCGCTCGTAGAATTCGCGCCCGATTTCGGTGACCGAGAAGTGCCTCGTTGAGCGCTGCAGCAGCCGCACCCCGTACTGCGCTTCCAGTGCCGCAATGCGCCGGCTGAGTTTGGACTTCGGCATGCCAAGCGCGAGGCCTGCTCGCGTAAACCCTCCGTGCTCCACCACTTTGACGAAGTAATAGAGGTCATTCAGGTCGTCCACGATTGTTCCTTCCGTAGAACACAGACGGCATGTTACGGCACTACTGGGGGCGTTTTTTCGGACCTATGATGCCTCCAAGCTTCGGCGGCGATCGGGACATCCTTCCTCGGCATATACGGTGCGCCGTCGGTCCTGAAGCGCTGAGCAGCAGAAATCCACCCCTTGCTCTGGAGATGACCATGGCTAGCGAACCCATTCGCGATCCCGCAAACGACCACTTGTTGACTCCGCAAAACGCGGCCTTCGTGATCATCGACTACCAACCGGTCCAGGTGAATTCCATCGCCTCCATGGATCGTCAGTTGCTGGTCAATAACATCGTAGGCACGTCGCGTGCCGCGGTTGCATACAAGCTTCCGATCGTGCACTCCACAGTCAATGTGAAGACGGGTCTGAACAAACCGCCAATCCCGCAACTGCGGAAGGTGTTGGGCGACTTCCCCACCTACGACCGCACCTCCATCAACTCGTGGGAAGACGTGGAGTTCCGCGAGGCAGTCAAGGCAACGGGGCGCAAGAAACTGATCATGACCGCCCTGTGGACGGAAGCATGTCTGACGTTCCCAGCGCTAGACGCCCTCAAGGAAGGCTATGAAGTCTACGTCGTGGTCGACGCCGTAGGCGGCACCTCCGTGGCAGCGCACGAGGCTGCGCTGCGTCGCATCGAGCAGGCTGGCGGCAAGATGATCAGCGTGGCACAGCTGTTCTGTGAGTTGCAGCGTGACTGGTCCCGCAGCGAAACCGTCCCGGCTTTCATCGACCTCTTCATCGAGACCGGCGGCACCGCAGGTATCCAGTTCTCGTACGATCGCAGTTGATCTACAGCCGGGCCGGTACGCCGGCCCGCACTACTTGGAAATTCAAGGATGAGCGATTCTGCGCAGTAGCAAGCCGCTCATCGCGATATGAATCATGGCTTCCGAGACGTCCGCGCGCTGCTCGTAGTCGCGTACGAGTCGGCGCCAGCGAACCATCCACCCAAAGGTGCGCTCGACCACCCAGCGGCGCGGCAGAACGGCAAAGCCCGTTTGCTGCTCGTGCCGGCGCACCACCTCAACCACGAAGTCGAGGGTCGCGGCCCTGTCCATCAGCGCCGTGCGGTCGTAGGCGCCGTCTGCGAACAGGTGTTTCACACCCGGCCAGCGTTTCTTCACCGCTTCCAGCACCGCCAGCGCCCCCGTGCTATCGGCAATATCCGCCGACGTCAGGTTCACCATCAGCAGCCGTCCATCCGTGTCCACCGCGATATGCCGCTTGCGCCCGACGATTTTCTTGGCCGCATCGTAGCCACGCTTGTCGGCCGAGGGCGCTTTGACTGTCTGGCTGTCGATGACGCCCGCACTTGGGCACGGCTGCCGCCCAGCCAACTCCCGGTCCAACATCAGCGCCACGTCGTGCAGCGTGCGGAACAGGAAGCGGCGCATGAGCCGACGAAACCACCAATACACGGTCTGCCACGGCGGGAAGTCGTGGGGCAGCATGCGCCAGCCGCAACCCGCCCGCACCAGATAGCGCAGGGCGTTGACCACCTCCCGCAGGTCGCACTCCCGGCGCCGGCCTCGCACGGCCTCGCGTGGCAGCAGCGGCTGCACAGCGGCCCATTCGATATCCGTCAGGTCGCTTGGGTACCGCTTGGTCTTGCGACCCAGCTTCGCCTCACATTCTCGATGTTCTTTTTTCCACATCCCGCCTTTACACCACAACGGCGGGGAATTTTCAAACGGGCTCTGAAGCGTGACGACAATCAGCAATGCCAGCAGTTGACCCGCGATGATCGTGAAATACTGGAAGGCGCCAAAGAACCCTCGACGGCCACGCACCGATGCCTCACTCAGGTAGGTTGCGCCGGTACCGTACTCCGCCCCCACTGACAAGCCCTGCAGCAAGCGCGCTACGAGCAGCAAGATCGGCGCGAACACACCGATGGCCTGATACGTTGGCAGCAACGCAATCATCAAAGACCCGCCGCACATCATGAAGACGGAGATGATCATCGACACCTTGCGACCACGCGTGTCGGCGATCCGGCCGAACAACCATCCACCCAGCGGCCGCATGAAGAAGCCGACAGCAAATACACCTGCCGTAGAAAGCAACTGGCTGAGTTGATCACCACTGGGAAAGAACGCGGATGCGAAATAGATCGCGGTGTAGGCATAGACGAAGAAGTCGAACCATTCCACCAGATTGCCGGAGCATGCGCCGATGATTCCTTTAACGCGCTGGGATCTTTGGGCGGCGGCTGGGCGAGCAGGCACGCCATCGGCTACCACGCCGATGTCTTCACGCAACATCACTGTCTCCTGGTTTGTTATCTCAGGACCGATGTGATGACGTGAACGGCGCGCTCGTGCATGTCATGCGATGGCCCTTGCGAGCCATCGTATATGCCGGAAGTCGTTGATATGAAATACCTTTTTCTGATGCATCCATCTTGAACTTTGATGGACCATCAGGGCATTGATACCGCCACCGCGCAGTATGTTCTGGAGGGGGGCCACAGCGATGTCGACCCTGCACCGGACGTGGGTGGCGGGTGCGCCTTCAGGCCAGCGGCTCGGCGTTGTCGTACAGGCGGACAAGCAATGCGCGGAGCATCTGGACCTCTTGGGGGGTGAAACCGGTCAGGGCCACTTTCTCATAGCGTTTGGCCAAAGGCGCAATCTTCCGCGTCAGGGTTGCGCCCTCTGGCGTCAGGCAAAGGCGGACTGCCCTGCCATCGAGATCGCTTCTCTGCCGAGAAACAAGGCCTTGCTGTACGAGCCGATCAACGATACGGGACAGCGTCGACGTGTCGACCGCGGCGTGTGTGACCAGTTCCGAAAGGCTCTGGTACGGTTTGTTTCCCAACGACGCGCAGACGCGCCATTCACTCAGACTGAGATCAAAAGGCTTGAGCGCTTTGGCGAAGGCTTGCCCCATGCGAGCACCTGCTCGCGCCACGAGATACGGCACCGCTGTATCCAGGTCGTGACGGACCTCAATCGATTTCGTATCCATCCGGGCTCTCAGTCTCTGTCGTTTGATATTGCAATTATATATTGACGCCTATTATTTGATTTTTCATATAAATGGGTATGCATAAGCGTTGGCGCCGGATGCCGAAAGCCGCGACCTCTCGGCATGACGGACGTTGAACGGGCCGTTGTGCAGCCGCTGCAGCCACACGCCGCCGAGCGGGGCCGGCGCCGGGCGTGCGATTCGCGGGAGGCGGTCAACGCCCTGCGCTATCCGGTGCAGCCGGGCTGCGGCTGACGCATGCGGCCCCGCGACGTTCCGCCGTGGCAAACCGTGTATTGATGGTTTCGCAAGCCCATGCGCCGACTCCTGTTCCGCACACGGCACGACTGGCCAAAAGGATCGTCAAGCGCAAACGGCATCTCGCGGCGGACACGGATGGACGGCGGCCGATGATGAACCTGACACCGGCGGACGTTGCTCACAGCAAGGGGGCGCCGGCGGCCGGGCGTCCATGCCCTGACTTCCCGTGTCGGGCAGCCCCCTCTTGACGCCTCACAGCCGGCATCGGTCGGCAAATCCGAGCACAAAGACCATCATTGCCGTGTCTTCCGCATGTCAACGCCGAGCCTGTTGCGCAGACGCGGCACCTGCCGCTTGTTTATTTGAAATTTCAACTATAAACTCCGCCCAGTTAGTTGATTTTTCAACTACATGGGGTGAGGACGCTTTGATGGCAGGCCTCAGGAGTGATGCTCCCAGCCGCAGCGATAACGACGAGCAAGGTGGCAGTCAGGCCTGGGCGTGGTTATTGAAGGGTCGCTGAGACCGGTTCTGCCCCACCAGGAGACCCACTCATTCCACCCGCATCCTCAAACTTGAAATGAAGAAGACTCTCTTCGCGGCAGCCGCCACGGCATGCACCTTGTCCAGCGCGGCGTTTGCCCAGTCGTCCACCGTGACGCTCTATGGCGTCGCAGACGCAGGCGTCAGCTATCAAAGCCACGTCAACGGCGGCACCAATCGCCAAGGATCGATCGCCGCGCTCAGCTCGGGAGGCCTTTCCGGCTCGCGCTGGGGCATCCGTGGGGTGGAAGACCTCGGGGGTAACCTGAAAGGTATCTTTGTGCTGGAGAGCGGCTTCGATATCGACACCGGCAAGTCCGCCCAAGGCAATCGCCTGTTTGGTCGCCAGGCCTACGTCGGCCTGCAGGGCGATTTCGGCGCCATCACGATGGGACGCCAGCAAAATGCATTGTTTGACCTGTTTGGTGCCTACGACCCGATGTCCGTTGCGGGCGTCTACTCGCTCAACGCGGTCGACAACCAGTTCAACGGGCGGGCAGACAACGCACTGAAGTACACGGGCAAGTTCGGCGGCCTGACCGCGACCGGCTTCTATAGCTTCGGCCGCGATGCCAATGTGGGGCTGGGCGGCGAGGTGCCGGGCAGCTTCAAGGTCGGCACCAACTTCGGCGGGGGCTTGGCTTACGCGAATGGCCCGCTTTCGGTGGGCGCCGCCTACGACCAGTACCAGGGAAGCACCCTTGCAGCTTCGGGCCTTTCCGCCAAGCGTGCCGCGATTGGTGCGTCGTATACGCTGGGTGAGGCGAAGGTCTTCGCCGGCTATCGCTGGCTACGCGATGAAGTCTCGACCAGCACCGCACGTCATGACAATCTGTACTGGCTTGGCGCACAGTACAAGCTCACGCCGGCCTTCACGCTGAACGGCGCAGCGTATTACACGAATGCGCGTACGGACAGCAACAGCTCGTGGATGTTTGTGCTGAACGGCAACTATGCTTTGTCCAAGCGGACCGACGCCTACGTCCTTGTCGGCTACGTGACCAACAAGGGCAACGCGACGTTCGGTGTCACCGGCACGGCCAACACATTGCCGGGCCAGAACCAGACCGGCGCCATGATTGGCATGCGTCATCGCTTCTGATGTTCGCCCTCAAAAGGCGCCGGCACGTCGAGAGACCCGCTGCGTACAGTTCATATCGACCTTGACTTGCCCTGCTGCGACCAAGGACGTTCGGCCGGCGAAATCGCCGGCCGTTTTTTTTGCACGTCACGGGTTACGTGGGTGTGGTGAGCACCTCCCCCGACAAGTCGCGCGTGCCGGCCTCACGCCCCGGGCGGGGAAAGCACGCCGAGCCACGCCACCAGCCCGAGAATGAGCCCACCCAGGCAGGCCTCGGCGATCAGGCTTGCGCGCAGGGCGCTCACCGCCCCTGCCGGGTCCCCCGAACGCACCGCCGCCTCTAGCCGCGGGCTCAGCCGGAACCGGTTGGCCGCAGCCAGCGCGAGCATCAGCGCAAAGACCGCCAGCTTGGCCAGCAGCAAGCCACCGTACGCCGTCGTGAACACCCCCTCCACCGTCGGGCCGACGATCAAGAGATAGTTCGCGGCGCCGGTCACCGCCAGCGTGGCCACGATCAGCGTGCCGAGGCCGGCGAAGCCGCTGGAGACACGGCTGAGCCTGGCCGCCGCGCCCGGCGCGCGCATCTGCCCGGCAGACGCCAGCAAGACAAAGGCCGCCAGCGCGCCGACCCAGGCACCGGCCGCCAGCAGGTGCGCGATGTCCGTCGCCGCATGCAGCATGCCCCGCGCGCCTTGGTCCATCGCGCCATGGCCGGCCCACGTCAGGGTGGCCAGGGCCGTTGCGCCAAGTGCCGCCAGCACGGCGAAGCGCGCGGTCGGACAGCGACGCAGCGCCAGGGCAGCGGGCAGGCAGGCCACCAGGGCCGCCATGCGCACCGCCCACGCCAGCCCGAACGCCGTGGCGCCCAGGATCATGCCGAACACATGGCCGGTCAGTTCCGCATACTCGGCCGCGCCCGTCATGGCCTTGGCCATCACCACGGCGCTCCACAGCGACAGCACGATCCCCACGGCGACCGACACCGCGACGACCCGCACATACCGCCGCGCGATCGCCGACGCCCGCTCCTCCGGACGCAGCGCCCCGAGGCCGAACAGCGCCACGCCGAAGACAAGCATCAGGTCAAGGTACAGCGCAAAGCGCAGCGCGACATTCAGCCCATCGTCCGCCATCGGGCTACTTCACGTCGAACGCGACATTGCCGCTCACCACGTGCGTGTCCGAGGCGACGGCCCGCCAGTCCACGCGATAGGAGCCCGGCACCAGCGGCTGCGCGGGGGTGATGACCATGGTCTTGCCCTCATCGGCGCCCGAGACTTTAGCGGTGACCTTCATGGCCCCGTGGTCCGCCATCCCGGGCATGGCGGTCATGACGAGATTGGCGCCGGAGAACTGCGCGACGAGGGCTTCGGAGAAGTGCAGCTCGATCCTGGCGGGCGCGGCGCCCCCCGACTTGTCGGCGGGCGTCGACGAGACGAGCTTGGGGTGGGCGAAGGCCGACGAAACGGCCAGGGCGGCGCAGGCCGCGACGGTGGCCTTTGCGGCTCGGGAGATTGTGAACATAGGGGCGCTCATGAAGTGGGTTATAAAAATGGAAAGTCTAGAACCAGAAGCGTACGCCCGCGACAACCCGTGTCTCGCCGCGGCGTCCGCCCGCCGCCTCGATCAGGTTGGCGGTGCCGCCGAACGCCTGGCTGCGCTCGACGCCGACATAGGGCGCGAACTGGCGGCTGAATTCGTAGCGCAGGCGCAGTCCGAGCGTGCCGCTGGAGAGCCCGCTGCCGATCTCCAGGGCCGGGTCGCGCTTGCCGTAGAAGCTGGCCTCCAGCCGGGGCTGCAGGATGAGCCGCTGTGTCAGCAGCAGTTCGTACTCGCTGGAGAGCCGCAGCGCGGTGCGACCGCTGTCGCCGACATAGGCCGTCGCCTCGAGGTGGAACCAGTACGGCGCCAGTCCCTGCACCCCGAACGCGGCCCAGCTGCGGCCCGGGCGGCCGGTGCCCGCATCGTTGCGCAGGCCGAGCTGGGTGTCCCAGAACGGCGCGATCGCGTGGCCCCACAGCAGCTCGGTGCGGGCCTCTTCGACACGGCCTTTGTGAATGTCGCCCTCTGCCTTGATGACCAGCTTGTCGTAGCTCGTGCCGAACCAGGCCTGGGCGTCGTACGCGGTCGCGTTCGTGCCGTTGCCGTGCGCCCATTCCAGGCGCTCCACCAGTACCGAAGCGAACCGGTGCTCGTCGGCCATCATCAGGTGGCGCGTGTCGCCCAGCGCGTAGGGGCCGGCGCCGAGGCGGTAGCCGTTGGAGTACGCATCGGGGTCCCGGGCGTCGGGCGGCGCCGAGCCGCCCTGCATGTTCATGCTGCCGTGGTCCATGCCCGGCATCGCGCCGTGGTCCATGGGCATGGCGCCGTGGTCCATCCCCGGCATGGCGCTGTGGGCGCTGTGGTCCATGCCGGGCATCGCATCGTGCCCGCCCTGCGGCGCGGCCTGCGCGGCGGTGGGCTGCCCTGCGTCCGGGCCCGGGCGCTCCTGCGCCCAAGCCATCCCGATACCGGCGGCGGCCAGCGCTGCCGCCAGTGCGGTCCTTGCGTGTCGGATCATGATCGAACGCGAACGCGAACGGGTGTCGGGGGCCGGCATCATGCGACCACCGCCTCGCGGAACATGCCCGCGTCCATGTGCAGCATCAGGTGGCAATGCCATGCCCAGCGGCCCAGGGCGTCCGCCGTGACCAGGAAACTGATGCGCTGCGCGGGCTGGACCGGCACGGTGTGCCGGCGCACCTGGAAGCGCCCGTCCGGCGCTTCGAGCTCGCTCCACATGCCGTGCAGGTGCATCGGGTGCGTCATCATCGTGTCGTTGTGCAGGATCACGCGCAGCCGTTCGCCGTGGCGGAAGTGGATCGGCGCCGAGCGGCCGTACTCCACGCCGTCGATCGACCAGGTGTAGCGCTCCATGTTGCCGGTCAGGTGCATCTCGATCTCGCGCTGCGGCCCGCGCCGGTCGAGCGGCCCGCCGAGGGTGTGCTGGTCCGCCAGCACCAGCACGCGCCGCCCGTTGCCGCGCAGACCGATGCCGGGATCGTCCAGATTGGTGCGCGGCGTGTCGACGCGCATGTCGGTGCCGGGGCCGTATTCGGTGCGGGCATGGCGGACCTTCCGGCTCGGCACCCGCAGGTCGTCCGGGCCGCCGGATCCGTCCATCATGGCCATGCCGTCGGTGTCCGCCGGCGCCATCGGCGTGATGTCGCCCGCGTCCATCATGGTCATGCCGCCGTGGTCCATGCCGGCCATACCCCCCATACCGCCCATGTCTCCCATCATGTCGGTCATGGTGAGCCACTGGGGCGTGTCCAGGGCCGGCACCGGGGCCTGCATGCCGGGGCGCACGGCCAGCGTGCCGCGCGCGTAGCCGGTGCGATCCATCGACTGGCAGAAGATCGTATGGGCGTCGTCCTTGGGCGAGACCAGCACGTCGCAGGTCTCGCCCGGGCCGAAGCGGAACTCATCGACCGTGACCGGCTCGATGTCCTGCCCGTCGACCTGCACCACCTTGAGCTTGAGCCCGGGGATGCGGACGTCATAGAACGTGCTGCCGGCGCCGTTGATGAAGCGCAGCCGCACGGTCTCCCCCGGCGCGAACAGGCCGGTCCAGTTGCCCGCCGGCGTGATGCCGTTGGCGAGGTGGGTCAGCGTGGCGCCGGACAGGTCGGCCAGGTCGGTCGGGCTCATCCGCATCTGGTTCCACATGCGGCGCTTGGCGAGCGCGGCCTGCCAGCCGTCGCTGGCGACATCGCGGAAGAAATCCGCCACCGTGGGCTGGTGGTAGTTGTAGTAGTCGCTCTGGGTCTTGAGCTTGGCGAGGATCCGCATCGGGTCCTCGTCGGTCCAGTCGGCGAGCAGCACGGTGTAGTCGCGGTCGGCGCGGATCGGGTCGCTGCCGGCCGGGTCGATGATGAGGCCGCCGTACACGCCGGTCATCTCCTGGAAGCCGGAGTGCGAGTGATACCAGTAGCTGCCGCTCTGCCGGACCTGGAAGCGGTAGGTGAAGGTCTCGCCGGGGGCGATGCCGTGGAAGCTGAGGCCCGGCACGCCGTCCATCTGGAACGGCAGCAGGATGCCGTGCCAGTGGATCGAGGTGGGCTCGCGCAGGCGGTTGGTGACGCGCAGGGTGACCGTGTCGCCCTCGCGCCAGCGCAGCGTGGGCCCGGGCAGCATGCCGTTGACGGTGGTGGCCATGGCCGGCTTGCCGGTGAAGTTGACCGGGGTCTCGTCGATCACGAGGTCGAATTCGGTCCCCCGCAGCACCGGGGCCGTGCCGAGCGCGGTGGCGCCGGCCGCGGCGGCCGATGGGGCGATGCCGCCCAGCCCCAGCCCGGCGATCACCCCGCCGGCGGCCAGCCCTTGCACGAACCGCCGCCGGGGCAGGTTCGGCAGCAGCAGGCCGGGTGCATGATTCATGCGCATGATCGGATGTCCTTGCGTCGTGCCCAGAGTGGAAAAATGCAAGCAGGCTAATGA
The DNA here is from genome assembly GCF_018243235.1 of Ralstonia nicotianae. Classification (NCBI taxonomy): domain Bacteria; kingdom Pseudomonadati; phylum Pseudomonadota; class Betaproteobacteria; order Burkholderiales; family Burkholderiaceae; genus Ralstonia; species Ralstonia nicotianae. The sequence continues at coordinate 192,914 of NZ_CP046675.1, read as the reverse complement.
GCGGCAGGCTACCCTCGCCTGACTGGAACATTACAGTTTGGTCATCTCTGCGTCATCTCGCCGCGCACAGGGTACGCTACGGCCCGCGCGCGCCGCCGATCCCGCCCCCTCCAGTGATCCCGACCCGACATCCAACGAGAACATGAAGCTGCTAGTCGTCGAAGACGAAACCAAGACCGGCGAATACCTCCAGCAGGGCCTGACCGAGGCCGGGTTCGTGGTGGACCTCGCCCGCAACGGCGTGGACGGCCTGCACCTCGCCACGACGGGCGACTACGACCTGCTGGTGCTCGACGTGATGCTGCCCGACCTGGACGGCTGGCAGGTCGTGCAATCGCTGCGCGCGGCCGCGTGCGCGGTGCCGGTGCTGTTCCTGACCGCGCGCGACAGCGTGGGCGACCGGGTCAAGGGGCTCGAGCTGGGCGCCGACGATTACCTGGTCAAGCCGTTCGCCTTCGCGGAGCTGCTGGCGCGGGTCCGCACCCTGCTGCGCCGGGGCAGCACGCCGGTCGCGCTCGACCGCATCCAGATCGCCGACCTCGTGCTCGACCTGGCCCGCCGCCGGGCCTCGCGCTCGGGGCAGCGGATCGCGCTGACCAGCAAGGAGTTCGCCCTGCTCGAACTGCTGGCCCGCCGCCGCGGCGAAGTGCTGCCGCGCTCGCTGATCGCCTCCCAGGTGTGGGACATGAACTTCGACAGCGACACCAACGTGATCGACGTCGCCATCCGCCGGCTGCGCGCCAAGATCGACGACGACTTCACGCCGAAGCTGATCCAGACGGTGCGCGGCATGGGCTACGTGCTCGAAGACCCGGAGGACGCGGCATGAGGCGGCGGCTCTCGCTCACCGCGCGGCTGACCGCCCTCTTCTCGCTGTGCTCGGCGGCGGTGCTGCTGGGGCTCGGCGTGGTCATCGCGCTGGCGATGGAGCAGCACTTCGCGGTGGAGGATTTCACCGCGCTGGGCGAGCACGTCAGCGTGATCGGGAAGATCGTCGAGTCCGGCCCAGCGCCGCAGGCCGAGGCGCGCATCCGCGATGCCCTGCAGCACCGCACCGGCTTCGTCGCGCGGATCCTGGGCCCGGACCGGCGCGCGCTGTACGCGAGCGACGGCTTCGACTTCCGGGCCGCGGACGAGGCCCTGGCCCGCGCGCGGCCCGGCAGCGACCGGCTGGTCTGGGCGCAGGGCGGCCAGCAGTACCGCGCCATGCACACCACCGTCGCGCTGCGCGACGGCACGGCCGGCCGCCTCGACATGTTGGTGGCGATGAACACCGACATCCACGCCCACTTCCTGCATACGTTCCGCGGCACCCTGGCCTTCTATATCGCCCTGGCGGCGCTGGCCAGCGGGGTCTTCGGCTGGTGGGCGGCGCGGCGCGGCCTGGCGCCGCTGCGCACGCTGGCCTCGCGGGCCCGCACGGTGACCGCCGACAAGCTCGACGAGCGCATGCCGGTGGACACGGTGCCGGCCGAGGTCGCCGACCTCGCCGTCACGCTGAACGCCATGCTCGAGCGCCTGCAGCACGACTTCCGCCGGCTGTCCGATTTCTCGACCGACATCGCGCACGAGATCCGCACGCCCATCACCAACCTGCTGACGCAGACCGAGGTCGTGCTGTCGCAGCCGCGCGAGGGCGCCAAGTACCGCGACGTCCTGACCTCCAACGCCGAGGAGCTGCAGCGCCTGGCACGCATGGTCTCGGACATGCTCTACCTGGCCAAGATGGAGCACAGCCTGACGCTGCCCAGCGCCGAAGACATCCACCTCGCCGACGAGCTGCGCGCCCTCTTCGAGTTCTACGACGCGCTGGCCGAGGACAAGGCGGTGCGGCTGGAACTGCGCGGCGACGGCCGGGTGAGCGGCGACCGGCTGATGCTGCGGCGGGCGCTGAGCAACCTGCTGTCCAACGCGATCCGCCATGCGCCGCCGCGCGGCGCCGTGCTGGTCTCGATCGCCGACACCGGCCACGGCGTGACGGTCTCGGTGGACAACGACGGCGACGAGATTCCGCCGCAGGTCCTGTCGCGGATCTTCGAGCGCTTCTACCGGGCAGACAAATCGCGCGCGCGGCCCGAATCGGACAGCACCGGCCTGGGGCTGGCCATCACCAAGGCGATTGTCGTGGCGCATGGGGGCAGCATCGCCGTCTCGCGGGTGGGCGGGCGCACACGGTTCGCGCTCCATTTCGCGCGGCGGCCGGAGGCGGGCGCCGCCCCGCACTGACGGGCCGATCGGCACGGGCCTGCGCGGCCCGCGACGCGCCTGCCCGCCCGTCGTCCGTCAAGCCTTGCCGGCGCTGCGGTAATCCGTCGGCCGCATGCCGGTCCACTTGCGGAACGCGCGGTGGAAGGCGCTCGGCTCGGCAAAGCCGACCATGGCCGCGATGTCGGCGATGGTGCGGCGCGCGTCCTGCAGCGCATTGATCGCGATGTCGCGCCGCAGGTCGTCCTTGATCGACTGGTAGGTGTGGCCCTCCAGCTTGAGGCGGCGGCGCATGGTGGCCTCGGCCACGTTGAGCCTGAGCGCCATCGCACCGGACGCCGGCCATGCCGCCGCCGGCAGCGTGCGCAGCGTCTTGCGCACCCGCGCGGCGAACGCATCCGGGTTGCGGTACTTGACGACGAAGCTGCCCGGCGCGTCGCGCAGGAAGGCCTTGATCGACGCGGCGGTCTGGATCACGGGCAGGTCCAGGAAGGCCGGCGACAGGTCGACGCAGGACACCGGCTGGCCGAACGCCAGGTCGTCGCAGAACATCAATCGGTATTCCTGCCCGGCGGGCGGCGCGGGGCAGCGGAAGCGCGCCGCGATCAGCGGGATGCGCCGGCCGACCAGCCAGCAGACCAGGCCGTACACCATGATGAACCACGTCGCATACGCGAACATGGCCGGCTCCGGCGTGCCCGGCCGATGCGCGAAGGTCAGGCGCACGCGCTGCGCATCGGCATCGACCCGCACGGCGAGGTCATCGAGCACCAGCCGCATGAACCCCGTGGCGCGCTGCAGCGCCTGCCGGCCGGTGCGCGCGGTCAGCGCGGCCTGTGTCATGGCGACGAAGCTGCCGCTGCGCATGGGGTGCGAGTCCTGGCCGAAGAACTCGTCGTCGAGCGAGCGCGCGATGGTGCTCCACAGCGCGCCGTACTGCGCCGACGAAACACGGCCGCGCGGCGAGGCCAGCATCTGCGGCGCGATCCCGGCCGCGGCAACCAGCGGCTGCACGTCGAGCCCGCGCGAGCGGGCCAGCGCCAGGGTCTCGGCGACGAGGCTCATGGAAATGGTGCCCTTTTCGTGGTGCTTCATCGTCGTCGCGGAAGGCAAAAAGCAAAAGGAAAAAGGCGGAAAGCAGATGGACCGCGGGCCGGATGCGGTCTCCCCTCGCACCGCCGGGGCCGGCCCCGCATGGCAAATCCGCTCACGCAGATTGATCGTGACGGGCATCGAAGCCGTGCCGGCGCCTGCCTACACTGACTCCCCATCGAATGACCGCGCCACCCCGGCGCAGGGCACGACAGTGTAAAGCGCACGCACGCGCGACGCCACGCGGCCGGGCAACAGAGACCAAGCGATGGACGATTTCTACACCGACGAACAGCGGATGATCCTCGACGCCGCCCGCGACTTCGCCACCGAGCGCCTCGCGCCCCACGCGGCGCAGTGGGACCGCGACAGCCGCCTGCCCGACGACGTGGTCGCGCAGATGGGCGAGCTGGGGCTGCTCGGCATGATGGTGCCGCCCGAATGGGGCGGCTCGTACACCGACTACGTCGCCTACGCGCTCGCGCTGGAAGAGATCGCCGCCGGCTGCGCCGCCTGCGCGACGATGATGAGCGTGCACAACTCGGTGGGCTGCGGGCCGATCCTGAAATTCGGCACCGACGCGCAGAAGGCGCGCTACCTGCCCGACCTGGCTACAGGCCGCGCGATCGGCGCGTTCTGCCTGACCGAGCCGCACGCCGGGTCCGAGGCCAACAACCTGCGCACCCGCGCCGTGCCGCGCGACGGCCACTGGGTGCTCAACGGCAGCAAGCAGTTCGTGACCAACGGCGCGCGCGCGCAGCTCGCCATCGTGTTCGCCGTGACCGATCCGGACGCCGGCAAGCGCGGCATCTCCGCCTTCATCGTCCCGACGCAGACGCCGGGTTTCCACGTCGGGCGACCGGAGCACAAGCTCGGCATCCGCGCCTCGGACACCTGCCCCATCACGCTCGACGACTGCGCCGTGCCGCAAGCGAACCTGCTGGGCGAACCGGGCGAGGGCCTGAAGATCGCGCTGTCCAACCTGGAAGGCGGGCGCATCGGCATCGCCGCGCAGGCGGTCGGCATTGCGCGTGCCGCGTTCGATGCGGCGCGCCGCTACGCCAACGAGCGCGTCCAGTTCGGCAAGGCGCTGCGCGAGCACCAGACCATCGCCAACATGCTGGCCGACATGGCCACGCGCCTGAACGCCGCGCGGCTGCTGGTGCACCACGCGGCGCGGCTGCGCAGCGCGGACAAGCCCTGCCTGTCCGAGGCGTCGCAGGCCAAGCTCTACGCGTCCGAACTGGCCGAGGAGATCTGCTCGAAGGCGATCCAGATCCACGGCGGCTACGGCTATCTGGCCGACTACGCCGTCGAGCGCCATTACCGCGACGCGCGCATCACGCAGATCTACGAAGGCACCAGCGAAGTCCAGCGGATGGTGATCGCGCGGCACGTCTAGCGCCGCCGCACGCGCCACCGCAAACACAGAGCGCACCCACCGCGCCGATGAGGAGACGACGATGAACGATGTGACACCCGCAGCCCGGGACTTTCTCGCGGCGCGCGATCTGCTGTTGCGGTATCGCACCGACTACGACCGCGCGTATCGCGAGTTCCGCTGGCCCGAGCTGGACACCTTCAACTGGGCGCTGGACTACTTCGACGTGATCGCGCGCGGCAACGACCAGCCGGCGCTGTGGATCGTCGACGACCCGCGGGGCGAGGGGCTGCGGCTGTCGTACGCGCAGATGTCGGAGCGCTCGGCGCGGGTGGCGAACTTCCTGCGCGGCCTGGGCATCGTGCGCGGCGACCGGCTGCTGCTGATGCTGCCGAACCGCGTCGAGCTGTGGGACGTGATGCTGGCGGCAATGAAGCTCGGCGCGGTGGTGCTGCCCGCCACCACGCAGCTCTCGGCCGACGACGTGCTGGACCGCGTGCAGCTGGGCGGCGCGACCTGCGTGGTGGCCGATGCGGCGGAGCTGGCCAAGTTCGAGGCCGTCGATGCCGGCGTCAGGCGCATCGCCGTGGGTGCGCGGCGCGACGGTTGGATCGACCTTGCCGAGGCGTACCGCGCCCCGGCCGCGTTCGTCCCGGACGGACCGACGCGCGCGACCGATCCGCTGCTGCTGTATTTCACCTCGGGCACCACGTCCAAGCCCAAGCTGGTCGAGCACACGCACCAGAGCTACCCGGTGGGCCACCTGTCCACCCTGTACTGGATCGGCCTGCAGCCCGGCGACGTGCACTGGAACATCAGCTCGCCCGGCTGGGCCAAGCATGCGTGGAGCTGCGTCTTCGCGCCGTGGAACGCGCAGGCGTGCGTGTTCGTCTACAACTACGCGCGCTTCGTGCCCCGGGACACGCTGGAGGTGCTGGTACGCTGCAACGTGACCACGCTGTGCGCGCCGCCCACCGTGTGGCGGATGCTGGTGCAGGAGCCGCTGGCGTCGTACCCGGTGAAGCTGCGCGAGATCGTCGGCGCCGGCGAGCCGCTGAACCCCGAGATCATCGAGCGCGTGCGCCGGGCGTGGGGCGTGACCCTGCGCGACGGCTTCGGCCAGACCGAGACCACCTGCCAGATCGGCAACACGCCCGGGCAACCGGTGGTGCCGGGCTCGGTGGGCCGCCCGCTGCCGGGCTACCGGGTCGAACTGCTGGACGCCGATGACCGCCCCGCCGCCGAGGGCGAGATCGCGCTGCCGCTGTCGCACCGCCCGCTGGGCCTGATGCAGGGCTACGCCAACCACGCCAAGGCCACCGCCGAGGCCATGCGCAACGGCTACTACCATACCTCCGACGTCGCCATGCGGCGCGACGACGGCTACTTCGTCTACGTCGGCCGCACCGACGATGTGTTCAAGTCGTCGGACTACCGGCTCAGCCCCTTCGAGCTGGAAAGCGTGCTGATCGAGCACGAGGCCATCGCCGAGGCGGCCGTGGTGCCCAGCGCGGACCCGCTGCGGCTGTCGGTGCCGAAGGCATTCGTGACGCTGCGCCAGGGCTACGAGGCGGGGCCCGAACTGGCGCGCGCCGTGTTCCGCTTCTCGCGCGAGAAGCTCGCGCCCTACAAGCGCATCCGCCGCCTGCAGTTCAGCGAGCTGCCCAAGACCATCTCGGGAAAGATCCGGCGCGTCGAGCTGCGCCGCCGCGAGCAGGAACGCCTGCCCGAGCCCGCCCGCCTGCCGGGCGAGTACTGGGAAGACGACTTCGCCGATCCGCGCTGAACCCCATCGCCCTCATCGCCCTCATCGCCCTCATCGCCCTCATCGCCACCCAATCGACATCACGGGCCGCCGCACGGCAACTGTCACGCACGGCCACCGACTTGCACAGGAGACATACCATGAGCGCCGTCGCATCCCTCTCCCCGGTCTCAACCGCCGGGCATCCCCGCACGCAGCCGACCGTCAAGCTGCTGATCGGGGGCGAGTTCGTCGAATCCCGCTCGGCCGAGTGGCGCGAGGTGGTGAACCCGGCCACGCAGGAGGTGCTGGCGCGCGTGCCGTTCGCCACGCGGGATGAGGTGGATGCGGCCGTCCGCTCGGCGCACGCCGCGTTCGCCACCTGGAAGCACACCCCGGTGGGCGCCCGCATGCGCATCATGCTCAAGTACCAGGCGCTGATCCGCGAGCACCTGCCGCGCATCGCCCGCACGCTGACGGCCGAGCAGGGCAAGACGCTGCCCGACGCCGAGGGCGACATCTTCCGCGGGCTCGAGGTGGTCGAGCACGCGTGCTCGGTCGGTTCGCTGCAGCAGGGCGAATTCCTGGAGAACGTGGCCGGCGCGGTCGACACCTACACGCTGCGCCAGCCGCTGGGCGTCTGCGCCGGCATCACGCCGTTCAACTTCCCGGCGATGATCCCGCTGTGGATGTTCCCGATGGCGATCGTCTGCGGCAACACCTTCGTGCTCAAGCCGTCGGAGCAGGACCCGCTGTCGACCATGCTGCTGGTCGAGCTGGCGCTCGAAGCGGGCGTGCCGCCGGGGGTGCTCAACGTCGTGCATGGCGGCAAGGAAGTGGTGGATGCGCTGTGCACGCATGAACTAGTGAAAGCGGTGTCGTTCGTCGGCTCGACGGCGGTCGGCACGCATGTGTACCGGCTCGCCGGCGAGCACGGCAAGCGCGTGCAGTCGATGATGGGCGCCAAGAACCACGCGGTGGTGCTGCCCGACGCCAACCGCGAGCAGACGCTCAACGCGCTGGTGGGTGCGGCGTTCGGCGCGGCCGGCCAGCGCTGCATGGCGACCTCGGTGGCGGTGCTGGTGGGCGCGGCGCAGCAATGGGTGCCCGAACTGGTGGAGAAGGCCCGGGCGCTGAAGGTGAACGCGGGCGTCGAGCCCGGCACCGATGTCGGCCCGGTGGTCTCGCGCGCGGCCCGCCAGCGCATCCTTGACCTGATCGAATCCGGCGTGCGGCAAGGCGCAACGCTTGCGCTCGACGGCCGCGGCGTTCGCGTCGCGGGCTATGAAGACGGCAACTTCATCGGCCCGACCGTCTTCACCGGCGTGAAGACCGACATGGACATCTACCGCAACGAGATCTTCGGGCCGGTGCTGCTGGTGCTGACCGCGCCCACGCTGGACGAAGCCATCGCGCTGGTCAACCGCAATCCGTTCGGCAACGGCGTGGGCCTGTTCACGCAGAGCGGCGCGGCGGCGCGCAGGTTCCAGAGCGAGATCGACGTGGGCCAGGTCGGCATCAACATCCCGATCCCGGTGCCGGTGCCCTACTTCAGCTTCACCGGCTCGCGCGGCTCGAAGCTGGGCGATCTGGGGCCGTACGGCAAGCAGGTCGTGCAGTTCTACACGCAGACGAAGACGGTCACCGCGCGCTGGTTCGACGACGCGGTCGAGGCCGGCGGCGTCAACACCACCATCAGCCTGCGCTGAGCCACCATGCGGAGACCTCTCATGAAGATCGCTTTTATCGGGCTTGGCAACATGGGCGCCCCGATGGCGCGCAACCTGCTGAAGGCGGGCCACGCGCTCAGCGTGTTCGACCTCGATGCGCGGGCCGTGCAGTCGCTGGTGGACGCGGGCGCCAGCGCCGCCCCCTCGCCCAAGGCCGCGGCGACCGGCGCCGACTGCGCGATCACCATGCTGCCGGCCGCCGCGCACGTGCACAGCGTGCTGACGGCGGACGACGGCATCCTGGCGGGCATCGCCAAAGGCGTGCCGATCATCGATTCGAGCACGATCGACCCGGACAGCGCCAAGGCCCTCGCCGCGCTGGCCACCGCGCACGGCAACCCGTTCGTCGACGCGCCGGTCTCCGGCGGCACCGGCGGCGCGGCGGCCGGCACGCTGACCTTCATGGTGGGCGGCGGCGCGGCCGTGTTCGAGCAGGTGCGCCCGGTGCTGTCGGCCATGGGCAAGAACCTCGTGCACTGCGGCGAGGCGGGCGCCGGCCAGGGCGCGAAGATCTGCAACAACCTGGTGCTCGGCATCACCATGGCCGGCGTGGCCGAGGCCATGTCGCTGGGCGAGGCGCTGGGCATCGACCCCAAGGTGCTGGGCGGCATCATCAACACCTCCACCGGCCGCTGCTGGAGCTCGGACACCTACAATCCCTTCCCCGGCGTGATCGAGACGGCGCCGTCGTCGCGCGGCTACACCGGCGGGTTCGGCACCGACCTGATGCTCAAGGACCTCGGCCTGGCCGGCGATGCCGCCAAATCGGTGCGCCAGCCCGTCTACCTGGGCGCGCTCGCGCAGCAGCTCTACCAGGCCAGCAGCAGCCAGGGCGCCGCCAAGCTCGATTTCTCGGCGGTGATCCGGCTGTACCGGCCGGAAGGAGCCGCACGATGATCGCACTCGACTGGCTGCACGACGGCACCGTCGCCCTGCTGACGCTCAGCCGCCCGAGCGCCAATGCATTCACGCCGGAAGGGCTGCGGCAGTTGCAGGCCACCGTCGAAACGCTCGATGCCGATCCGCGCGTGCGCGCGCTGGTCATCACCGGCGACGGCCCGAAGTTTTTCAGCGCGGGCGCGGACCTGAACACCTTCGCCAGCGGCGACCGCGACGTGGCGCGCGAGGCCGCCGCCCGCTTCGGCGCAGCGTTCGAGGCGCTGCAGAACGCGCGTCCGGTCGTGATCGCCGCCATCAACGGCTACGCGATGGGCGGCGGGCTCGAATGCGCCCTCGCCTGCGACATCCGCATCGCCGAGCGGCACGCGCAGCTGGCCGTGCCGGAAACCGCGGTCGGGCTGCTGTGCTGCGGCTGCGGCACGCAGACCCTGCCCTGGCTGGTCGGCGAAGGCTGGGCCAAGCGCATGATCCTCACCGGCGAGCGCATCGACGCGCAGACCGCGCTGCGCATCGGCCTGGTCGAGGAGGTGGTCGACACCGGCGCGGCGCGCGAGGCGGCGCTGGCGATGGCGCGGCGCGTGACGACGCTGAGCCCGCGGGCGGTCACCTTCAGCAAGGCCCTGATCCACCAGGCGCGCCACGGCGTGCCGCGCACGGCTGCGCTCGCCGTCGAGCGCGAACGGTTCGTGGACCTGTTCGGCCATCCCGACCAGCGCGAAGGCGTCAACGCCTTCCTGGAAAAACGCCCGCCGCGCTGGCACACCGCCGCCAGGCCAGAGGAGGCCCTGCCATGAGCGCCTTGCCGAAGCCGGCCGAGCCGGCCGCCGCCGCGGAGCCCGAGGTGCTGTTCCACGTGGTGAACCGCGTCGCGATCCTCACGCTGAACCGTCCGTCGGCCCTGAACGCCCTGTCGCACGGCATGGTGCGGCAGCTGTCGGCGCTGCTGGCGCAGTGCCGCGACGATGCCCGCATTGCCGCGGTCGTGCTGCGCGGCGCGGGAGAGAAAGGCTTCTGCGCCGGCGGCGACGTGCGCGCGCCCTACCGGCTGGCGCAGCAAGGCCAGGCGCACGGCCCCGACGGCTGGCTGCAATTCTTCGTCGACGAGTACCGGCTGGACTACGCGCTGCACCGGTTCCCCAAGCCCGTGGTCGCGCTGCTCGACGGCATTGCGATGGGCGGCGGCATGGGGCTCGGGCAAGGGGCACGCCTGCGGGTCGTCACCGAGCGCAGCCGGATCGCCATGCCGGAAACCCGCATCGGCTTTCTGCCCGACGTGGGCGCGACGCACTTCCTGGGCGCGATGCCGCCCGAGATGGCGCTGTACATCGGGCTGACGGGCACGACGCTGTCGGGCGCCGACGCCCTGCATTGCGGGCTGGCCGACGTGTGCGTACCCGCCGAGTGGCTCGCCTCGTTCGAAGACCGGCTGCTGCGCCTGTCCCACGCGGGCGCCCCGGGCGACCTGATGCAGGCGCTGCGCCGCGTATTCGAGCCGCCGTGCAACATCGTGCCGCATGCCGCCATCGCGCGGACGACACCGTGGATCGTGCGCTATTTCGATCGCCGCTCCACCATCGACCGCATCGTCGCCACGCTGCGCGAGAGCCTGGAGCGCGATCCCGCGCGCGAGGCCAGGCAATGGCTGCAGGCCACGCTCGACGCCATGGCCACGCACTCGCCGACGATGCTGCATGTCACGCGCGAGGCGCTGCTGCGCGGGCGCCAGCTGACGCTGGCCGAGTGCTTCCGCATGGAGCTCGGCATCGTGGCGCGCGCGATCGAGGAAGGCGACTTCTGCGAGGGCGTGCGCGCGCACCTGGTCGACAAGGACCATCGCCCCGGCTGGGCACCGGCCACGCTGGCCGGGGTGCGGCCGGAGCGGGTGCGGCATTTCCTGTCGTCGCCGTGGCGCGGCGCGGCGCACCCGCTTGCGCGTCTCGGGGCGCAGCCGCAGGCCGCATGATCCGCCGCGGCAGGCCGGGCCCGGTCAGCGTGCCGCCTGCCACATCGCGCCACATCGCGCCACGCCGAGCCGCGCGGCATCCGCCGCAAGCTCAACCGTTGCGGAAGAGGAAGCTGTACGCATTGAGCGCCGGCACGCCGCCCAGGTGGGCGTACAGCACGCGCGCGCCCTCGGGAAACTCGCCGCCGCGCACCCGGTCGATCATGCCGTGCATCGACTTGCCCTCGTACACCGGGTCGGTCAGCATGCCCTCCTGGCGCGCGCACAGCCGGATCGCCTCCAGCGTGCCTTCGTTCGGCAAGCCGTATTCGGGGCCGCCGTAGCGCGTGTCGAGCACCACGTCGTCTTCCGTGATGTCGCGGCCGAGTTCGACCAGCTTGGCGGTATCGCGGGCGATCCGCAGGATCTGCTCGCGCGTCTGCTCCGGCTTGGCCGATGCGTCGATGCCGATCACCCGGTCGGCGCGCCCGTCCGCCGCGAAGCCCACCACCATGCCAGCCTGTGTGCTGCCCGTGACGGAGCACACCACGATGTAGTCGAAGCGGAAACCGAGCTCGGCCTCCTGCTGGCGCACCTCCTCGGCAAAGCCGACGAAGCCCAGGCCACCGAGCGGATGCTCCGAGCAGCCGGCCGGGATCGGAAACGGCTTGCCGCCCGCGCGGCGCACGTCCTCCATGGCCTGCTCCCAGCTCGGGCGGATGCCGATGTCGAACCCGGCCGCGTCCAGCCGCACGTCCGCGCCCAGGATGCGCGACAGCTCGATGTTGCCCACCCGGTCGTAGACCGCATCGGCATAGTTGACCCAGTTCTCCTGCACCAGCACGCACTTCAGCCCCAGGTGCGCGGCCACCGCCGCGACCTGGCGCGTCTGGTTCGACTGGATGCCGCCGATCGAGACCAGCGTGTCGTAGCCCCCGGCCAGCACCTCCGGCACCAGGTATTCGAGCTTGCGCGTCTTGTTGCCGCCGAAGGCCAGGCCGCTGTTGCAGTCCTCACGCTTGGCGTAAAGCTCGACCTTGCCGCCGAGGTGGGCCGACAGCCGCTTGAGCGGCTGGATGGGCGTGGGGCCGAAGGTCAGCGGATGGCGGGGATGCTTGTTCAGGTTCATGCGGGCGGCTCCGGAGCGTCGGAAGAAGAAGGGATGAGGGCTCCATCATAGGAATCCGCCCGCGAAATGTGCTTGCGAATATCACGGCCGAATCGGAATATGGACCACATGAAACGGATCTCCACTTTTCCTGATTTCGTGGATATGAAGAAAGTCGCAACAAAATTTCGCAGCCCAGCCGCGGCGGCGCCCCAGGGCGCCGCGCTATCGGCACTGGACCGGACGGACCGCGCCATCCTGAAGTGGCTGCAGCGCGATGCCTCGATCTCCAACGTGGCGCTGGCGGACAAGGTGAGCCTGAGCCCGCCCGCGTGCCTGCGGCGCGTCGAGCGGCTCAAGGAACTGGGATGCATCCGGGGCGTCGTGGCGCTGCTCGAGCCGAAGGCGCTCGACCTGGGCACGCTGGTGATGATCGGCGTGGTGCTGGACCGCTCGACGCCGGAGTCCTTCGCCGACTTCGAGAAAGCCGTGCAGAAGGTGCCCGGCTGCCTGGAGTGCCATGTGGTGACCGGCGAGTTCGACTACTTCATGCTGGTGCGCACCCGGGACAACGACAGCTACAACCGCCTGCATGCCGAGCAGTTGCTGTACCTGCCGGGGGTGCGCCAGATCCGGACGTTCATGACGCTCAAGCAGGTGCTGTCGACCACGCAGTTGCCGATCGCCTGACGCCGCCCCGCGCCGGCCCTTCATCGCCCGGCGGCCGATGCGGTGGCATGGCCGTGAACCAGCGCGGCCTGGCCCGGCGGGAAATCGCGCTCGTCGTCGTTCAGGTCGCGCGCGAGCGAATAGGCGGCGCTCACGGCCGCGATCACGATGGCAATGGCGAACAGTTGCTGGCGTTCCATGAGACTCCTCCCTGGCTTGCGATGAAATGTGTGTTCAGGCGGGCCGGCACGCCTTCAGCCGGGCATCGATGAAATTCCGGGCGGCATCGACGGCGTCCCGCGCCGCGCCGATCGGCGTCCGGAACGCCTGGCCGACCTCCGTGCCGACGTCGACCAACGCGCGACAGTCGAGGCTGACGGCGAATGCCGCCCTCCACAGCCCGCCGCCGATCCGCCGGGGCCGAATGGTGATCGTGTGGTTCCTGTATTCGTGCAGCTGCTCGAAAGCGACCTGCCCATCGCCGGCCGCCTCGGGATCGGAGGCAGGGCCGGCAGCGGCAGGATTGGGAGAAGGTGATGTTTTCATGGCGATATGGCCCGGACGGAGGAAACGTGCACGGACCCGGTATTCCCAACGCAACGTTCGGGCCGGTCTGCACGAGAACCGGACAGCGCCGGCCCCCGGGCGTTTCCCACCCATCGAATACTGTATATCCATACAGTATAGCGACGCGACTTCGATGGTCAACTTTTCCGCACGCCACCCGCACCCCGGCCACGCCATCCGCCATGCAAGCCGCCCCACGCGCACTCGCATGGCGTCGCGATGCGCGTGCCGCCATGCGTCTGCCGCTCCACGTCAGGTCACCGGCTGGACCACCTCCTCGGCGCGCAGGCCTTCCCACCAGGCCGCCACCTGCTGCACATACGGCGGCGTGAGGAGAGAAAAATGGTTGCCCGGGCCACGCCAGGCGACCAGGTCCGGCGCCCAGCCGCGCAGCTCGGAGACGGTCCGGCACTGCTCGCGCTCATTGGCCTCGCGGCTCAGCGCGGGATCGTCGGCAAGCACCAGGCGCACGGGCCCCGTGTAGAGGCGGCCGGGCCGATACTGCGTGCGCAGCGCAGCGCCAAAGGTGCGGATGGGGCCGCGCAGCATGCCGGGCTGGGAGCGCCGTGGGATCAGGCCCGCCCCGACCATGCCGGCATGGATCAGCCGCCATTGCTCGGCTTCGTCGGCCGCGTGCAGCCGCGCGGGATCGATGCCCAGTGATCTGCCCAACGCCAGCTCGACCGCCTCGACAAATTTCGCCAGCACCTGCGTCGCTGTATAGGTCCGGCCCAGCCAGCCCGCCTCGCTGCCGGGCGCCTCGCAGTCGAGCAGGGTCAGCGAGGCCACGGCGCGGCCCGCCGCCTGCAGCTGCAAGGCCATTTCCAGCGCGACCCAGCCGCCGAAGGAGTGTCCGATCAGGTGAATGCCGCGCGCCACCTGCCCGGCATCGAGCGCGCGCACGTAGGCGGCCGCGGCGGCCTCCACGGTGCCATGCGGCACCCGCCACCCGTCGACGCCGCGCGGCTGCATGCCGTACAGCGGCCGGGCCCCGCCGAGGGCTTCCGCCAAGTGCATGAAGCGGACCACGCCGTCGCCGGCGCCCGGTATGCACACGATGCTTTCCCGACGGTGCGAGCCGGCGTCGATCGTCAGCAGCGGCGTATAGTGCGCTTCCTGCAAGGCCGGCTGCGGTTGCCCGGCTGCGGCGTGCAGCGCTGCGCTCAGGGCCTCGCCCAGTGCCTGGGCATGTTCGAGCACCATGGACTGATGGGTGCCGGGCACGACGATACGCTGCAGTTGGGTGTCCGGCAGGATCGCATTCCAGCCCAGCCAGCGCTTGTGCGGTGGCGGTTCGTCGTCGCGCTGCTCGTGCGCCGCCACGAAGAGGTGCAGCTTGAGCGGCATCGGAAACACGGTGTAGTTGGCCTGGGCATCGCCGTGCGCGACGATGCGGTCGAGGACGTGCCAGAGGTCCGGTTCCGTGACGTCGGCCAGGTCGGGGGCGAGCAATGCTTGCGCGCGACAGCGTTCCAGCAGTGCGCTGAAATCCTCCACGCCGGCCAAACCGGCCAGCTTGGCCGATTCGGGGCCGCCCGGACTGCGCTGCTGCCAATACGCAAGGCACAGCTCCAGCAACTGCGCGTGATGCGGCCGGTTCTCCGCGGCCCACTTCGGCTTGCCGCCGCTGACCAGGGCCGGGTGCCGGGTGTCGAGCAGGCCCAGGAATTCGACCTCCTCATCTTCGCCGATCAGCTGGATGGCGATCTCGTAGGCCAGTACGCCGCCGAACGACCAGCCCGCCAGCCGGTACGGCCCGTGCGGCTGCACGGCACGCATGGCGGCTTTGAGGCGCTTGGCCAGCCCCTCGATGGTGCGCAGCTGCGGCTCGCCCCAGCCCACCGCGGGCAGGCCGTAGACCGGGATATCCGCGTCGATCCAGGCACCCAGTTGCGTGAAGTAGCCGTCCAGGCCGGTGATTTCATGCACCAGGAACAGCGGCCGCTGGCTGCCCGTGGTCCGCACCGGAACCGCCTGGTCCCGCGTCCGCATGCCGTCGCGCTCGGCCACCGCCGCCAGCGATGCGATATTGGGATGCTGGAGCAGCTGAGTGAGCGTGACCCGGCAATCCGCCTTCGCCAGCAGGCCGATCAGGCGAACCGCCTGCAGCGAGTTGCCGCCCAGCGCGAAGAAGTCGTCGTGCCGGCCGATCGTCTCGACGCCGAGCAGTGCCTGCCAGATCGAGGCCAGGCGGGTTTCGATGCCGCTGCGCGGCGCTTCGTAGCTGTGCTGCGCATAGGCGCCGGCCGTGGGCTGCGGCAGCGCATGGCGGTTCAGCTTGCCGCTGGAAGTCAACGGCATCCGCTCCAGGTACACATAGGCCGCGGGCACCATGTAGGCGGGCAAGGCCGCCTGCAGCTGGGCGCGCAGCGCCTGGGCAGGCAACGCGGCCGGACCGCTGTAGTAGGCGACCAGCCGCGGCTCTCCGACCCCGTCGTCGCGGATCAGCACCACCGCTTCGCGCACGCCCTCGCAGCCGGCCAGCCGTGCCTCGATCTCGCCGGGCTCGATGCGGAAGCCGCGCAGCTTCACCTGATGATCGTTGCGGCCCAGGTAGACGATGTTGCCGTCCGCCTGCCAGCAGCCCAGGTCGCCGGTCCTGTACATCCGCGCGCGGCCGTCGCCATGAAACGGATCGGCCACGAAACGCTCGGCGGTCAGCCCGGGGCGATGCAGGTAGCCGCGGGCCACGCAGGCGCCTCCCACATGAATTTCGCCCGGCACGCCGATGGGCACGGGCGCGCCGTACGCGTCGAGAATGTAGATCTGCGTATTGGCGATCGGACGGCCGATCACGGAGTGCGCCGGCACATGCTCGGGCCCGGCATAGCGGTAGAACGTGGCATCACCGTTGACCTCCGACGAGCCGTAGAAATTCAGCAACCGAACCTGCGGATACGCGGCGAGGCATTGCCGGGCCAGCTCGGGAGCCAGGCGCTCGCCGCTGCAGACCAGCGTGCGCAGTCCATCGAGGCGGGGTTCACCGCTTTGCAGCAGGTATTTCAGCAGCGACGGCACCACCACCAGATGGGACACGCCCGTCTGGCGCAACCGCCGTGCGAACACGGACAGATCCTTCACGGCCGCGTTGTCGAAGACAACCAGGGAGCCGCCCGCGAGCAGCGTGCCCAAGGTCTCGGTGACGGCATCCACAAAGCCGATGCTGGTCTTGAGCGCGGTGACCGGCGCCTCCGTCAGCACGTCGCGGAGGAACCACTGCAGGCGGTTGGCCAGGCCGGCGATCGTCGCCTCGACGCCCTTGGGCTGGCCGGTGGAGCCCGAGGTGTAGATCACGTAGGCCAGGTGGTGTGGCTTCAATGCCTCGACCTGCGGATCGTGTTCGGCCTCGCCTTCCAGTGGACTCGCCAGGTCCAGCACCGGCACCGACAGTGCCCCTAACTGCTCGCGTGTGTTTGACTGCGCTAGCACGGCCACCGGGGCGCTGTCCTCCAGCATGTAGGCCAGACGATCCTGCGGATATGACGGGTCCAGCGGGACATATCCTCCGCCTGCCTTCAGGATCCCCAGCAGCCCGACCACCAGTTCCACGCTTCGCTCCGCGCACAGACCCACCCGCGCATCCGGGCCGACGCCCAAGCCGATCAGCGCGTGCGCCACCCGGTTTGCCCGTGCGTTCAGTTCCGCGTAGCTCACCTGCCGGCCTTCGTGCTCCACCGCGATCGCTTCCGGCGTGCGGCGAACCTGGGCCTCGAACAGGCCTTGGATCGTCGAGGCCTGCGGGTACGGCGCCGCCGTCTCGTTCCACGAATCCAGCAGCTGCGCGCGCTCGTCCTTGTCCAGCAGACCAATCCGGCTCACCTGCTGGCTGTCGTTCTCCACCATCGCCGCCAGCAACCGCTGCAGGTAGCCCAGGTAGCGTTCGATGGTGGCCCGATCGAACAGCGCCGTCGCGTAATCCAGCGAGCCCGCGAGGCCTTCCGATGTTTCCCTCAGTTCCAGCGTCAGGTCGAACTTCGCCGCTGCCTGACCGGCGTCCACGCCCTCGATCGTCAGTCCCTCAAGCTCCAGGCTCAGCCCCACCGCCTCCGTGTTCAGCCACGACAGCGCTGCCTGGAACACCGGGCTGTGCGACAGGCTGCGCACTGGCCTCACCCGCTCCACCACCTGCTCGAATGGCAGGTCTTGGTGGGCCTGGGCTTCCAGCACCTTCGCCTTCACTCGGCCCAGCAGCTCCGATACCGTCGCGCCGCCGACTTCCACTCTCAGTGCCAGCGTGTTCACGAAGAAGCCGATCAGGTTCTCCACTTCGCTGCGCGTGCGGTTCGCTACCGGCGAGCCCACCACCACCTCTTCCTGGCCAGACAGGCGACTCAGCAGTGCCGACCAACCGGCCAGTACCGTCATGAACAGCGTTGTTCCGTGTCGCTGACTCAGCTTTCTCAGTCCTGCGCTGAGTGTCTCGTCGAATATCACTTCGACCGAGCCGCCCGCGTAGTCCTGCTGCGCCGGCCGTGCCCGATCGGTTGGAAGGCTCAGCAGGGTCGGTGCGCCGGCCAGTGCTTGTTCCCAGTACGTGCCCTGCCTTTGCAGTTCCGCACCCTCCAGCCAGCGTCGCTGCCAGACTGCGTAGTCCGCATATTGGATCGGCAACGCCGGCAGCGGGTCCTCACCGCCCGATCGATAGGCTTCGTACAGTGCGCCCAGCTCCCGCGCCAGCACGCCCTGCGACCAGCCGTCCGACACGATGTGGTGC
This sequence comes from Ralstonia nicotianae, assembly GCF_018243235.1. NCBI lineage: Bacteria > Pseudomonadati > Pseudomonadota > Betaproteobacteria > Burkholderiales > Burkholderiaceae > Ralstonia > Ralstonia nicotianae. The sequence continues at coordinate 174,862 of NZ_CP046675.1, read as the reverse complement.
ATCGTGATCAGCAGCACGTGTTCCTGCTCGCCCAGCTTTACCAGGCGGCCTCGGATCAGTGGGCCTTGCTCCAAATCGAACGCAGCTCGCGCCTCCGCCTCGGCCAGCAAGCCGAGCTGGTGCTCTGATGCTTCCTCGGTGCTCAGGTCGACCCACTCCAGCGTCAGTCCGGCGTCTGCCGGTACGATGAACTGCACGGCCTGTCCTTCCTGCACTTCAAAGCGCGTGCGCAACGCTTCGTGCCGTGCCACGATCCGGTCCAGTGCGCGGCGCAATGCTTCCTCGTCCAGCTCGCCCTTCAGCCGAAGGCCTACCGGGATGTGATACGCCTCGCTGCCCCCTTCCATCTGCGCCAGGAACCACAACCGCTGCTGCGCGAACGATAGCGGCAGCGGCTCGCCGCGATCCGCCACCGTGATCGCCGGCAGTGCGGTGCCCTGTCCTCGCACGATCGCTTGTGCCACCGCGCTCAGGCTTGGCTGGGCGAACAGCTCCGTCAGCCCGAGCTCCGCGCCCAGTTGCGTGCGCACCTGGGCCACCAGCCGCACGGCTTGCAGCGAGTGACCGCCCAGCGCGAAGAAGTCGTCGTGGCGACCCACGCGCTCCACGCCCAACAGCGTTTGCCAGATGCCTGCCAGGGCGACTTCCACTTCCCCCTGCGGCGCTTCATAGGCTGTGCTCGCATACGCCTGGCCTTCTGGAGCCGGCAGCGCCTTGCGGTCCAGCTTGCCGTTCGGTGTCAGCGGCAAGCGCTCCAGCCTCACGTAGGCAGCCGGCACCATGTACTCCGGCAAGCTGGCCTGTAGCTGCTCGCGCAGCGTCTGGGCTTCGATTGCCTCGCCGCTTACGTAGTACGCCACCAGCCGCTGCTCGCCCGGCACGTCCTCGCGCATCGTCACCACGGCCTCGCTTACCCCTGCGCACTGCGACAGCCTCGCCTCGATCTCGCCCAGCTCGATCCGGAAGCCGCGCAGCTTGACCTGTGCATCCGCTCGGCCCTGGTACTCCAGACTGCCGTCCGGCAACCAGCGCCCAAGGTCTCCCGTCCTGTACATCCGCTCGCGGCCTTCGCCATGGAACGGGTTCACCACGAAGCGCTCCGCCGTCAGTTCCGGACGGTTCAGATAGCCTCGCGCAACGCCGGCGCCACCGATATAGATCTCACCGGTTACGCCCAACGGCACCGGCTGCCGATACGCGTCCAGAACGTAGATCTGCGTGTTTGCGATCGGCCGGCCGATATGGGCTTGGAAGCCTGTCTGCCGATCCATGCACACCCAGCTCGAATACGTAGTGGTTTCCGAAGGACCGTACAGGTTGTACAGCCGCCGCGCCTGTGTCTGCGCAAACAACCGCTCCACCAGTTCGCGCTTCAAGGCTTCGCCGGCCACGTTCACGACTTCGACGGCGGGGTCCAGACCGCTCGACTCGAGCAGGGCGCTCAGCGCCGAAGGCACCGTATTGATCAGTCTGACGTCATGCGTTCCATCGCCCAAGGCCAGCACATTGACCACGATGTCGATGCGTCCGCCCGTGGTCAGCGGCGCGAAGCATTCGAACACCGAGAGATCGAAGTTCAACGAAGTCGAGAACAAGGTCCTGGCCAGACTTGCAGGCGGGAAGGCACGTGCAGCCCAGGCCAGGAAATTCACCGTATTCCGGTGCTCGACCACCACACCCTTGGGGCGGCCGGTGGAGCCCGAGGTGTAGATCACGTAGGCCAGGTGGTGTGGCTCCAGGCCCGTCACCTGCGGATCGTGTTCGGCTTCCTCCAACGGTCCATCCAGGTCCAGCACTGGCACCGACAGTGCCCCCAACTGCTCGCGTGTGTTCGACTGCGCCAGCACGGCCACCGGGGCGCTGTCCTCCAGCATGTAGGCCAGACGATCCTGCGGATATGACGGGTCCAGCGGCACGTATCCTCCGCCTGCCTTCAAGATTCCCAGCAGCCCGATCACCAGCTCTACGCTTCGCTCCGCGCACAGACCCACTCGGGCATCCGGGCCTACGCCCAGACGCCTCAGCGCATGTGCCACACGGTTTGCCCGTGCGTTCAGTTCCGCGTAGCTCACCTGTTGGCCTTCGTGCACCACCGCGATCGCCTCTGGCGTGCGGCGAACCTGGGCCTCGAACAGGCCGTGGATCGTCGAGGCCTGCGGGTACGGCGCCGCCGTCTCGTTCAACGACTCGAGCAGCCGTACGCGCTCGTCCTCGTCCAGCAGCGCGATCCGGCTCACCTCCTGGCTATCGTCGGCGGCCATCGCCTTGAGCAACCGCTGCAGGTAGCCCAGGTAGCGTTCGATCGTTTCCCGATCGAACAGCGCCGTCGCATAGTCCAGCGAGCCGGTGAGGCCTTCCGATGTTTCCCGCAGTTCCAGCGTCAGGTCGAACTTGGCTGCGGCCTGACCGGCGTCCACGCCCTCGATCGTCAGACCCTCCAGTTCCAGACTCAGCCCGACCGCTTCCGTGTTCAGCCACGACAGCGCGGCCTGGAACACCGGGCTGTGCGACAGGCTGCGCACCGGCCTCACCCGCTCCACTACCTGCTCGAATGGCAGGTCCTGGTGGGCCTGGGCTTCCAGCACCTTCGCCTTCACTCGGCCCAGTAGTTCCGATACCGTCGCGCCGCTGACCTCCACCCTCAGTGCCAGCGTGTTCACGAAGAAGCCGATCAGCCCCTCGACCTCGCTGCGCGTGCGGTTCGCTACCGGCGAGCCTACTACCACCTCCTCCTGACCCGATAGCCGGCTCAGCAGGGCCGACCACCCGGCCAGCACCGTCATGAACAATGTCGTTCCGTGCCTCTGACTCAGCTTCCTCAGCCCTGCGCTGAGTGTGTCGTCGAATATCACTTCGACCGAGCCGCCGGCATAGTCCTGCTGCGCTGGCCGCGCCCGGTCGGTCGGCAGGCTCAGTAGCGTCGGGGCGCCGGCCAGTGCTTGTTCCCAGTACGTGCCCTGCCTTTGCAGTTCCCCGCCCTCCAGCCATCGGCGCTGCCAGACTGCGTAGTCCGCGTATTGGATCGGCAAAGCCGGCAGCGGATCAGCGTTGCCTGCACGGTAGGCCTCGTACAGCGTGCCCAACTCCCTTGCCAGCACGCCCTGCGACCACCCGTCCGACACGATGTGGTGCATCGTGATCAGCAGCACGTGTTCCTGCTCGCCCAGCTTCACCAGGCGGCCTCGGATCAGTGGGCCTTGCTCCAGGTCGAACGGGGCTCGCGCCTCCGCCTCGACCAGCAAGCCGAGCTGGTGCTCTGAGGCTTCCTCGGCGCTCAGGTCGACCCACTCCAGCGTCAGTCCGGCGTCTGCCGGTACGATGAACTGCACGGCCTGTCCTTCCTGCACTTCAAAGCGCGTGCGCAACGCTTCATGTCGCGCCACGATCCGGTCCAACGAGCGGCGCAATGCATCCTCATCCAGCTCACCCTTCAGCCTAAGGCCTACCGGGATGTGATACGCCTCGCTGCCCCCTTCCATCTGCGCCAGGAACCACAACCGCTGCTGCGCGAACGATAGCGGCAGCGCTTCGCCGCGATCCGCCACCGTGATCGCCGGCAGTGCGCGGCCCCGTCCTCGCACGATCGCTTGTGCCACCGCGCTCAGGCTTGGCTGGGCGAACAGCTCCGTCAGCCCCAGCTCCGCGCCCAGTTGCGTGCGCACCTGCGCCACCAGCCGCACGGCTTGTAGTGAGTGGCCGCCCAGCGCGAAGAAGTCGTCGTGGCGACCCACACGCTCCACGGCCAGCAGCGTTTGCCAGATGCCCGCGAGCGTCTGCTCCACCTCGCCCTGCGGGGCCTCGTAGGCTGTGCTCGCGTAGGCCTGGCCCTCCGGGGCCGGCAGCCCCTTGCGATCCAGCTTGCCGTTGGGCGTGAGTGGCAGGTGCTCCAGCCTCACGTAGGCGGCCGGCACCATGTACTCCGGCAAGCGGCTCTGCAGTTGCTCGCGCAGCGTCTGCGCTTCGATTGCCTCGCCGCTTACGTAGTACGCCACCAGCCGCTGCTCACCCGGTGCATCCTCGCGCACCGTCACCACCGCCTCGCTGACCCCCGCACACTGCGACAGCCTCGCCTCGATCTCGCCCAGCTCGATCCGGAAGCCGCGCAGCTTGACCTGGGCATCCGCTCGGCCCTGGTACTCCAGGCTGCCGTCCGGCAACCAGCGGCCCAGGTCCCCCGTCCTGTACATCCGCTCGCGGCCTTCGCTGTGGAACGGGTTCTCCACGAAGCGCTCTGCCGTCAGCTCCGGACGGTTCAGATAGCCGCGTGCGACGCCGACGCCGCCGATATAGATCTCACCGGTCACCCCCAACGGCACCGGCTGCTGATGCCCATCCAGAACGTAGATCTGCGTGTTCGCGATCGGCCGGCCGATCGGTACGACGCCCTGCCCTGCATCCGTTGCATCCACCTCCCTCGCCGACGACCAGATCGTCGTCTCCGTCGGTCCGTACACGTTCCACAGCCGGCCCACTCGCGCCCTCAGCCGGCCCGCCAACTCACCCGGCAGCGCTTCGCCTCCGCACAGCGCCTTCAGCCCAGGCCGGCCTGACCAGCCCGACTCCAGCAGCAACCGCCACGTCGACGGCGTCGCCTGCATCACCGTCGCGCCGCTGCCCTCCAGCGCCGCCGACAGCGACTGCGCGTTGCGGCTCGCCTCCCGGTCCAGCACGACCACCACCGCGCCGCTGATCAGTGGCAGATACAGCTCCAGCCCCGCGATGTCGAAGCCCAGCGTCGTCACCGCCAGCCAGCGGTCCGCCTCCGTCATCGCCAGCAGGCCTCGCATCGACTCCAGCAGGTTCACCACCTGCCGGTGTTCCACCGTCACACCCTTCGGCCGCCCCGTCGAGCCCGAGGTGTAGATCACGTACGCCGCGTGATGCGACGACAGCCCCGCCACCTCCGGCCGATGCGATGACTCGGCCTGCCAGCCTCCATCGTCCAGGTCGACCACCGCCACCGGCCGATCGCCCAGACGATCCCGCGTGCCCGACTGCGCCACTACCGCCACCGGCGCGCTGTCCTCCAGCATGTACGCCAGCCGATCCCGCGGATACGACGGGTCCAGCGGCACGTAGCTCCCGCCCGCCTTCAGGATCCCCAGCACGCCGATCACCATCGGCAGCCCGCGCTCCACGCACAGCCCCACCCGCGCATCCGGGACCACACCCCGCGCGATCAGCCGATGCGCCAGGCGGTTTGCCTGGCGGTCCAGCTCCCGGTAGCTCAGCTTCGATGCGCCGTGCTCCACCGCGATCGCGTCCGGCGTGCGGGCCGCCTGGGCCTCCACCAGGCCGGGCAGCGTCGATGCGCTCGCGTACGCCGCCTGCGTCCGGTTCCATCCATCGATCTGCTGATGGCGTTCCGCTTCGGGCAGCACAGTCAAGCTGCGCAGCGATTCGCGCCCGCCGCGCTCAAGGGCCGCGACCAGACTGGCGAGCGCAGTCTCCAGATACCCGACGATCCGCTCGGCATCCATGCCCGGCACGCTTTGCACGATGAGCCCGAAGTCTTCTCCGAGATCGTCCACGACGGCTGTCAGCGGATAGTTGGTGCGCTCGTCCATGCCCAGGACATCGATGCCCGTCCATGCCGCGGACACCTGGCCGGCGGGTTCGGGCTGCGGCATGTTCTGGCGATAGTTCAGCAGCGCGCCGAACAAGGGCTGCGGCGCCGCCACGCCGCTACAGCGCTGGGCCTCGGCCAGCGGCGCATACTCGTGGCCCATCAGCGCGGCCAGCCGGACGTGCGTGTCCCTGGCGCCGGCGGACACCATCCGGTCGTCCAGCAGCACGCGCAGCGGCAGCGTATTGATGAACATGCCCACCGTGTGCTCGGCACCGCGACCGCCTTGCGAACGGCCCATCAGCACCGTACCGAACACCACGTCGTCGCGGCCGCTCGTCGCGCTCACGACCCGGGCCCAGGCCAGGTGATGCAGGCTGGCCGCACTCACCTTCAGCAGCCGTGCCTGCTGCCGCAGCCGGCGGCTGAGGGGGCCGCTCAACCGGCGTGTCGCCTGCCCGATGGCGAGGTCATCTCCGCGAGCATCCTGCAGGCCGAACGGGAGGGTCGGCTCCACCACATCGGCCAGCATCTCGCGGAAAAACGCTTCGTGCGCGTTGCCGGCGATGGCCTGCCGGGTGCGCGCCACGTAGTTTCGGAAGGGGATTGCGCGGGGCAAGTGCCGAGCCTCGTTCGCCAGACAGGCTTCGAGCTCGGTGTGCAGCCATTTCATCGAGGTGGCATCGTCGATCATGTGGTGGAACACCAGCATGGCGACCCAGCCCCCCCTGGCCGCGTCTTCCGCGAAGACCAGCCGCATCAGCGGCGCCTGCCGAAGGTCGAGGCCGTGGAGTCCCTGGTCGAAGCGCTGCTTCAGCTGCGTTGCGATGTCGCCGTCGGCAGCATCGAGCCGCATCTGCTGGCGTTCCAGCGCGGCTTGTCGCCAGACCACTTGCATCGGCTCGTCCAGGCCGTCCCAGATCACGGCCGTTCGCAGGATGGTGTGCCTCACGATCAGGCTTTGCAGACCTTGCGCGAACGCCTCCAGGCGCGCGCGGCTGTCCATGCGGAACATGGCGAAAAGCAGGTAAGGATCGCGCTGCTTTGCCATCAGATGGTGGTAGAGGATGCCTTCCTGCAACGGTGCCAACGGATAGATATCCTCGATGTTGGCTGCGCCGCCGGGCACCTGGGCCGCCATGCGGTCGATCGCCGCCTGGCTCAGCGATGCCAGCGGCAGCATCGACGGCGTAATCCGGGCGCAGCCCGATGCGATGCGGTTCGCAGGAATGTCGACTGCGTCGGCGACGGTGATCGATGCGGAAAAGCCGGCCAAGGTCGGCTGCAAAAACAGACGGCTGACGTCCGCGCGCCATCCGGCTTGTTCGACCAGGGACATGAGGCGCACGGCTTGTAGCGAGTGGCCGCCCAGCGCGAAGAAGTCGTCGTGACGCCCCACACGCTCCACGCCCAGCAGCGTTTGCCAGATGCCTGCGAGCATCTGCTCCACCTCGCCCTGCGGCGCTTCGTAGGCCGTGCTCGCATACGCTTGGCCGTCTGGGGCCGGCAAGCCCTTGCGATCCAGCTTGCCGTTCGGCGTCAGCGGCAGGTGCTCCAGCCTCACGTAGGCAGCCGGCACCATGTATTCCGGCAAGCTGGCCTGTAGCTGCTCGCGCAGCGTCTGGGCTTCGATTGCCTCGCCGCTTACGTAGTACGCCACCAGCCGCTGCTCGCCCGGTGCATCCTCGCGCACCGTCACCACCGCCTCGCTTACCCCCGCACACTGCAACAGCCTCGCCTCGATCTCGCCCAGCTCGATCCGGAAGCCGCGCAGCTTGACCTGTGCATCCGCTCGGCCCTGGTACTCCAGACTGCCGTCCGGCAACCAGCGCCCAAGGTCTCCCGTCCTGTACATCCGCTCGCGGCCTTCGCCATGGAACGGGTTCACCACGAAGCGCTCCGCCGTCAGTTCCGGACGGTTCAGATAGCCGCGTGCCACACCAGCGCCGCCGATATAGATCTCACCGGTCACCCCCAACGGCACCGGCTGCTGATGCCCATCCAGAACGTACATCCGCGTGTTCGCAATCGGCCGGCCGATCGGTACGATGCCCGGATGGATCTCTGCGTTGCATCGCCAGGCGGTGACATCGATGGCCGCCTCGGTCGGGCCGTACAGGTTATGCAGTTCCGAGTGCGGGAAGCGCGCCAGGCTGCGCTGCTGCAACGCATGCGGCAAGGCCTCGCCGCTGCACAGCATGCGGCGCAAGCCTTGGCAGCGCCCGGCCTCCACCTGGTCCAGGAACAGTTGCAGCATCGATGGCACGAAGTGCAACGTGGTGATCCCCGCCTGCTCGATCGTCGCGGCCAGATAGGCCGGGTCTTTATGGCCTTCCGGCCGAGCCATCACCAGACGGGCGCCTGCCAGCAGAGGCCAGAACAGTTCCCAGACCGACACATCGAAGCCGAAAGGGGTCTTCTGCAATACCCGGTCGCTGGCATCCAGACGGTAGGTCTGCTGCGCCCACCACAACCGGTTGACGACGCCACGGTGCTCGTTCATCACGCCCTTGGGGCGGCCGGTGGAGCCCGAGGTGTAGATCACGTAGGCCAGGTGGTGTGGCTTCAATGCCTCGACCTGCGGATCGTGCTCGGCTTCCTCCTGCGGTCCATCCAGGTCCAGCACTGGCACCGACAGCATGCCCAATTGCTCCCGCACCAGCCCCTGCGTCAGCACTGCCACCGGGGCGCTGTCCTCCAGCATGTAGGTCAGACGATCCTGCGGATATGACGGGTCCAGCGGGACATATCCTCCGCCCGCCTTCAGGATCCCCAGCAGCCCGACCACCAGCTCTACGCTTCGCTCCACGCACAGGCCCACCCGCGCATCCTGGCCTACGCCCAAGCCGATCAGCGCGTGTGCCACGCGGTTTGCCCGCGCGTTCAACTCCGCGTAGCTCACCTGTTGGCCTTCGTGCTCCACCGCGATCGCCTCTGGCGTGCGGCGAACCTGGGCCTCGAACAGGCCGTGGATCGTCGAGGCCTGCGGGTACGGCGCCGCCGTCTCGTTCCACGACTCGAGCAGCCGTACGCGCTCGTCCTCGTCCAGCAGACCGATCCGGCTCACCTGCTGGCTGTCGTTCTCCACCATCGCCGCCAGCAACCGCTGCAGGTAGCCCAGGTAGCGTTCGATCGTTTCCCGATCGAACAGCGCCGTCGCGTAATCCAGCGAGCCCGCGAGGCCTTCCGATGTTTCCCTCAGTTCCAGCGTCAGGTCGAACTTGGCTGCGGCCTGACCGGCATCCACGCCCTCGATCGTCAGTCCCTCAAGCTCCAGGCTCAGCCCGACCGCTTCCGTGTTCAGCCACGACAGTGCGGCCTGGAACACCGGGCTGTGCGACAGGCTACGTACTGGCCTGACTCGCTCCACCACCTGCTCGAATGGCAGGTCTTGGTGGGCCTGGGCTTCCAGCACCTTTGCCTTCACGCGGCCCAGCAGTTCCGATACCGTCGTGCCGCCGACCTCCACCCTCAGTGCCAGCGTGTTCACGAAGAAGCCGATCAGGCCCTCCACTTCGCTGCGCGTGCGGTTGGCTACCGGCGAGCCCACCACCACCTCTTCCTGGCCCGATAGCCGGCTCAGCAGGGCCGACCAACCGGCCAGTACCGTCATGAACAGCGTTGTTCCGTGTCGCTGACTCAGCTTTCTCAGTCCTGCGCTGAGTGTCTCGTCGAATATCACTTCGACCGAGCCGCCTGCGTAGTCCTGCTGTGCCGGCCGTGCCCGATCGGTCGGCAGGCTCAGCAGCGTTGGGGCGCCGGCCAGTGCTTGTTCCCAGTACGTGCCCTGCCTTCGCAGTTCCCCGCCCTCCAGCCAGCGGCGCTGCCAGACTGCGTAGTCCGCGTACTGGATCGGCAAGGCCGGCAGCGGGTCCTCACCGCCCGATCGATAGGCCTCGTACAACGTGCCCAACTCCCTTGCCAACACGCCCTGCGACCAGCCATCCGACACGATGTGGTGCATCGTGATCAGCAGCACGTGTTCCTGCTCGCCCAGCTTTACCAGGCGGCCTCGGATCAGTGGGCCTTGCTCCAAATCGAACGGAGTTCGCGCCTCCGCCTCGGCCTGCAAGCCAAGCTGGTGCTCTGATGCTTCCTCGGTGCTCAGGTCGACCCACTCCAGCGTCAGCCCGACGTCTGCCGGTACGATGCGCTGCACGGCCTGTCCTTCCTGCACTTCGAAGCGCGTGCGCAACGCTTCGTGCCGTGCCACGATCCGGTCCAACGAGCGGCGCAATGCTTCCTCGTCCAGCTCGCCCTTCAGCCTCAGCCCCACCGGGATGTGATACGCCTCGCTGCCCCCCTCCATCTGCGCCAGGAACCACAATCGCTGCTGCGCGAACGACAGCGGCAGCGGTCCACTGCGATCGGCCACCGTGATCGCCGGCAGTGCGCGGCCCCGTCCTCGCACGATCGCTTGTGCCACCGCGCTCAGGCTTGGCTGGGCGAACAGTTCCGTCAGCCCCAGCTCCGCGCCCAGCTGCGTGCGCACCTGCGCCACCAGCCGCACGGCCTGTAGCGAGTGACCGCCCAGCGCGAAGAAGTCGTCGTGGCGACCCACGCGCTCCACACCCAGCAGCGTTTGCCAGATCCCCACGAGCGTCTGTTCCACCTCGCCTTGCGGGGCCTCGTAGGCCTTGCTCGCATACGCTTGGCCCTCCGGGGCCGGCAAGCCCCTGCGGTCCAGCTTGCCGTTCGGTGTCAGCGGCAGGCGCTCCAGCTTCACATAGGCGGCCGGCACCATGTATTCCGGCAGGCTGGCCTGTAGCTGCTCGCGCAGCGCTTGCGCTTCGATTGCCTCGCCACTTACATTTGCCTCGCCGCTCACGTAGTACGCTACCAGCCGCCGCTCGCCCGGCGTGTCCTCGCGCACTATCACCACGGCCTCGCTGACCCCCGCACACTGCGACAGACTCGCCTCGATCTCGCCCAGCTCGATCCGGAAGCCGCGCAGCTTGACCTGGGCATCCGCCCGGCCCTGGTACTCCAGGCTGCCGTCCGGCAACCAGCGCCCAAGGTCCCCCGTCTTGTACATCCGCTCACGGCCTTCGCCATGGAACGGGTTCACCACGAAGCGCTCCGCCGTCAGCTCCGGACGGTTCAGATAGCCGAGTCCCACACCGGCACCGCCGACATAAATCTCACCGGTGACCCCCAGCGGCACCGGCTGTTGATACGCGTCCAGAACATAGATCTGCGTGTTCGCAATCGGACGGCCGATCGGGATGCCCCGGCCGGCGGCGACGGACTGGATCAGGTGCGTCGTCGCAAACGTGGTCGTTTCCGTGGGGCCGTAGCCGTTGAGCAGATGCTGCGGTGCCCCTTCGCGAAGCACCATCGCGATGGTCGCGGGATCCAGCACGTCGCCGCCCACCATCAGATACCGCAACTGCGGGAACACCCCGATCAGCGACGGTGCGTACTGGTGGAACTGACCGGCGGTCATCCACAGGACGCTGACTTGACCGCGACGCAGCGCCTGGGCGAAGCGCTCGGGCGCCAGCACCGTCGGCTGATCGATGATCACGACGCGCCCGCCGTTGAGCAGCGGTACCCATACGTCCAGCGTGCTGGCGTCGAAGGCAGGATTCGAGGCGAACGCCATGCGATCGTCCGCGCAGAACGCCGCGTAACCGTTGTTCAGCACCAGCCGGCTGATCGCCCTGTGCGGTACCACGACACCCTTGGGAAGACCGGTGGAGCCCGAGGTATACAGCACGTAGGCCGCCGCCTCGCCGCCCGGCACCGGCGGCAGATCGGCATCGACGGCACTGTTGCCTGCGGCGCCATCGACATCGAGCCGACGCAGGCCAGCCAGCACGGGGACATCCAGCCCGCTTGCGGTCAGCAGCAGAGCGGCCTCGACGTCCTCCAGCAGGAAGCGCAGACGCGCCTGAGGCGCATTGCAGTCCAGCGGCACATAGACGGCACCACATTTGAGGATGGCCAGTTCACTCGCGACCAGTTCGATGGAGCGCTCGAGCAGGATCGCCACCCGGTCACCGGGCTTCACGCCCGCTTCGCGCAGGCGCCAGGCCAGCCGGTTGGCGAGCGCATTCAATGCGCGGTAGCTCAGTTGCCGCTCGCCCTGTTCGATGGCGATGGCCTCGGGCGCGCGGACAACCTGCGCCTCAAACAGGCCCGACAACGATGCCTGCCGGGCAGAGTCGGCCGCCGTCTCGTTCCATCGCGCCAGGAGCAGCTGACGCTCGGCTACCGGCAAGACGGTCAGGCTGTGCAACGGCTCCCGGCCGCCGCGTTCCAGCGCTTCGGTCAGGCTGACCAATGCCATCTCCAGATACCCGGCGATCCGTTCCGGATCGATGCCCGCCGCGCTCTGCACGTTCAACTCGAAGCCGTCGCCCAGGTCGTCCACCGAGACCGTCAGCGGATAGTTGGTGCGCTCCTTCATTTCCAGCACGTCGATGCCGGACCAGGTAGGCGCGGTCGCTGCCGACGCAGCGGGCGCCGCGCTATGGCGATAGTTCAACAACGCGCTGAACAGGGGCTGCGGCGCCGCCACGCCACTGCAGCGCTGTGCCAGCGCCAGCGGCGCGTGTTCGTGGCCCAGCAGCGCGCTCAGTCGCGCGTGCACGGCCCTGGTGCCGGCCAGTACGTCTTGCCCGTGCACCGCCACCCGCAGCGGCAGCGTATTGATGAACAGGCCCAGGGCGCGTTCGGCACTGCGCCCGCCCTGCAGCCGGCCCAGCAGCACCGTGCCGAACACCACGTCGTCCCGGCCGCTCAGCACCGCCACGACCCGGGCCCAGGCCAGGTGGTGCAGGCTCGCCGCGCTGACGCCCGCTTGCCGTGCCTGATGCCGCAGACGCGCGCTCAGCGCGGCGTCCAGACGCAAGGTGGCTTCCTCGATGGCGCCACCGTCGCCCTGCACATCCTGCAGCCCGAAGGGCAAGGTGGGCGCGTCCACATCGCCCAGCATCTCGCGGAAAAAGGCCTCGTGCGCGGCCTGGCTGACGCGCTGCTTCGCCTGGGCCACGTAGTCGCGGTAGGGCACCACGGCAGGCAGCCACGCGGCCTGCCCCGACAGGTGGGCCTGCATTTCCTGTCGCACCCGCTCCAATGCCAGGTGGTCCAACACCAGGTGGTGGAACAGCAGCATCGCCACGCAGCGGCCCGTCGCCGCGTCCGCGGCATAGACCAGTTTCACCAGCGGCGCCTGGCCGATCGCCAGCAGCGGGCGGCGGCGGGGGTCGAACATCGACCGAAGCTGTCCGGCCGGATCGGCACCGGGCTCCAGCGCGACCTCCTCCACGACCAGCCCGGCGTGCCGCCAAACCACCTGCATCGGCTCGTCCAAGCCCTGCCACACCACGGCCGTGCGCAGGATCGGGTGCCGATCGATCACCGCCTGCAGGGCCTGCGCGAAGGCGTTGACGCGCTCGCGGTCCGCCATGCCGAACATCGCGTGCAGGACATAGGGATCCCCCTGCTGCGCGGCCAGGTGGTGATAGAGAATCCCCTCCTGCAGCGGCGCCAGCGGATAGATGTCCTCGATATTGGCGGCGCCGCCCGGCACCTGCGACACGATGCGGTCGATCGCTTCCTGGCTCAGCGTCGCCAACGGCAGCATGGCGGGCGTGATCCGTTCGCAGCCCGCCTCGATGCCCGGCGGCGCAAGCGCTTCGTCCGCCTGCGTGCCAATGCCGGCGCCGCTCTGGATCAGCTCGATCAGCGCCGTCTTGTGCTCGCGCAGCGACGCCGCCACGGCGGGATCGCTGAGCGACTGCCGGTTGCCGCGCACGACCAGGCTGCCGTCCTTGACCGAGAACTGCACACCCTCTTTTTTCAGCCTAGCAAACAGTTCCATTGGCATCACAGCACAATCTCCATCGGTTCCACTTCCGCAGCCAGGCCCGCCAAGGTCGGCTGGGTAAACAGCACGCGCACGTCGGCGGATAGGCCAAGCTCGTCCATCCGCGCCATCAGGCTCATCGCCAGCAGCGAATGGCCACCCAGTTCGAAAAAGTCGTCGTGGCGGCCCACGCGCTCCACGCCGAGCAGGTCTTGCCAGAGTTCGGCCAGCATCGTCTCCACGTCGCCTTGCGGCGCCACGTAGCGGCGGCGCGCGTAGGCATCGGCGGCGGGTGCGGGCAAGGCACGGCGATCGAGCTTGCCGTTGGGCGTGAGCGGCAGGTGCGCCAGCCTCACGTAGGCAGCCGGCACCATGTGCTCCGGCAACTGCGCCTGCATGTGCCGGCGCAATGCCGACGCCTCCACCTCGGCACCGGGCTCGGCGATGTAGTACGCGACCAGGCGCGGTTCACCGGGAGCATCCTCCCGGGCCAGCACGGCCGCTTCGCGCACGCCATCGCAGCGCGCCAGGCTGGCGCCGATTTCACCCAACTCGACGCGGAAGCCGCGCAGCTTCACCTGGTCGTCGCTGCGGCCCAGGTACTCCAGGCTGCCGTTCGCGAGCCAGCGGCCCAGATCGCCGGTCTTGTACATCCGCGCCTGGCCTTCGCCGTGGAACGGATCGGCCAGGAAGCAGGCCGCGGTCAGCTCCGGCAGGTTTCGATAGCCGCGCCCCACGCCCGCGCCGCCGACGTAGATTTCTCCGGCCACGCCGGTGGGGACCGGCTGACGATGCGCGTCCAGCACGTACAGCCTCACGTTGCGCACGGAACGGCCCAGCGGAACGCTCGCGGCGCGGTAGCGATCGAGTTCGGCATCGAGCGCGTGCCACGCCACCACGTCGCTGCACTCGGTGGGGCCATAGCTGTTGATGAAGCGCGGCCTGGGCTCCGGCAAGGCCTGCAACCTGGCCGGCTGGATCGGCTCCCCGCCCAGCACCACCCGTCGCAACCCGCCCAGCCCCTCGGCGCCGGCAGCGTCGATCAAGGCATGGAAGGCACTGGGCGACAGGTTGATATGGGTGATGCCCTCGCGACGGATCTGCGCGACCAGCGCGTCGGGCACGAACGGCCCGGCCAGGTGCAGGCGCCCGCCCGCCAGCAGCGGCCCCAGGATGTTCTTCTGGGTGAGATCGAAGCTGTATGAGGAGACCAGCAGCACGGTGTCGTCGCTGCACAGCCCCAAGTCCTCCAGGTACCAGTCCAGCAGGTTGCTCAAGCCACGGTGTTCGACCATCACGCCCTTGGGGCGGCCGGTGGAGCCCGAGGTGTAGATCACGTAGGCCAGGTGGTGTGGTTCCAGGCCCGTCACCTGCGGATCGTGTTCGGCTTCCTCCAACGGTCCATCCAGGTCCAGCACTGGCACCGACAGTGCCCCCAACTGCTCGCGTGTGTTCGACTGCGCCAGCACGGCCACCGGGGCGCTGTCCTCCAGCATGTAGGCCAGACGATCCTGCGGATATGACGGGTCCAGCGGCACGTAGCCTCCGCCTGCCTTCAGGATTCCCAGCAGCCCGATCACCAGCTCCACGCTTCGCTCCGCGCACAGACCCACTCGGGCATCCGGGCCTACGCCCAGACGCCTCAGCGCATGTGCCACACGGTTTGCCCGTGCGTTCAGTTCCGCGTAGCTCACCTGTTGGCCTTCGTGCACCACCGCGATCGCCTCTGGCGTGCGGCGAACCTGGGCCTCGAACAGGCCGTGGATCGTCGAGGCCTGCGGGTACGCCGCCGCCGTCTCGTTCCACGACTCCAGCAGTTGCGTGCGCTCCCCCTCGTCCAGCAGCGCGATCCGGTTCACCTCCTGGCTATCGTCGGCGGCCATCGCCTTGAGCAACCGCTGCAGGTAGCCCAGGTAGCGTTCGATGGTGGCCCGGTCGAACAGCGCCGTCGCGTAGTCCAGCGAGCCGGTGAGGCCTTCCGATGTTTCCCTCAGTTCCAGCGTCAGGTCGAACTTCGCCGCGGCCTGACCGGCGCCCACACCTTCGATCGTCAGTCCCTCAAGCTCCAGGCTCAGTCCTACCGCTTCCGTGTTCAGCCACGACAGCGCGGCCTGGAACACAGGGCTGTGCGACAGGCTGCGCACTGGCCTGATCCGCTCCACGACCTGCTCGAATGGCAGGTCCTGGTGGGCCTGGGCTTCCAGCACCTTTGCCTTCACCCTCTCCAGCAGCTCCGATACCGTCGCGCCGCCGACCTCCACCCTCAGTGCCAGCGTGTTCACGAAGAAGCCGATCAGGCCCTCCACCTCACTGCGCGTGCGATTCGCCACCGGCGAGCCCACCACCACCTCTCCCTGGCCCGACAGGCGGCTCAGCAGGGCCGACCAACCTGCCAACACCGTCATGAACAGCGTTGTTCCATGCCGCTGGCTCAGCGTCCTAAGCCCGGTGCTCAGTTCCGCATCGAATACCACTTCGACCGAACCGCCGGCATAGTCCTGCTGTGGTGGCCGCGCCCGATCGGTCGGCAGGCTCAGCAGCGTTGGGGCGCCGGCCAGCGCTTGTTCCCAGTACGTGCCCTGCCTTTGCAGTTCCCCGCCCTCCAGCCAGCGGCGCTGCCAGACTGCGTAGTCCGCATATTGGATCGGCAAGGCCGGCAGCGGGTCCTCACCGCCCGATCGATAGGCCTCGTACAACGTGCCCAACTCCCTTGCCAACACGCCCTGCGACCAGCCATCCGACACGATGTGGTGCATCGTGATCAGCAGCACGTGTTCCTGCTCGCCCAGCTTCACCAGGCGGCCTCGGATCAGTGGGCCTTGCTCCAGGTCGAACGGGGCTCGCGCCTCCGCCTCGGCCAGCAAGCCGAGCTGGTGCTCCGGCACTGCCTCGGTGCTCAGGTCGACCCACTCCAGCGTCAGCCCGACGTCTGCCGGTACGATGAGCTGCACGGCCTGTCCGTCCTCAGCGACGAAGCGCGTGCGCAACGCTTCATGTCGCGCCACGATCCGGTCCAACGAGCGGCGCAATGCATCCTCATCCAGCTCACCCTTCAGTCGAAGGCCTGCCGGGATGTGGTACGCCTCGCTGCCCCCTTCCATCTGCGCCAGGAACCACAACCGCTGCTGCGCGAACGATAGCGGCAGCGGTCCACTGCGATCCGCCACCGTGATCGCCGGCAGTGCGCGGCCCCGTCCTCGCACGATCGCTTGTGCCACCGCGCTCAGGCTTGGCTGGGCGAACAGTTCCGTCAGCCCAAGCTCCGCGCCCAGTTGCGTGCGCACCTGCGCCACCAGCCGCACGGCTTGTAGTGAGTGGCCGCCCAGCGCAAAGAAGTCGTCGTGACGACCCACACGCTCCACGCCCAGCAGCGTTTGCCAGATGCCTGCGAGCGTCTGCTCCACCTCGCCTTGCGGCGCTTCGTAGGCCGTGCTCGCGTAGGCTTGGCCCTCCGGGGCCGGCAAGCCCTTGCGGTCCAGCTTGCCGTTCGGCGTCAGCGGCAAGCGCTCCAGCCTCACGTAGGCGGCCGGCACCATGTATTCCGGCAAGCTGACCTGTAGCTGCTCACGCAGCGCCTGCGCTTCGATTGCCTCGCCGCTTACGTAGTACGCCACCAGCCACTGCTCGCCCGGCACGTCCTCGCGCACCGCCACCACCGCCTCGCTTACCCCGGCGCACTGCGACAGCCTCGCCTCGATCTCGCCCAGCTCGATCCGGAAGCCTCGCAACTTCACCTGGGCATCCGCTCGGCCCTGGTACGCCAGACTGCCGTCCGGCAACCAGCGCCCAAGGTCTCCCGTCCTGTACATCCTCTCGCGGCCTTCGCCGTGGAATGGGTTCTCCATGAAGCGCTCTGCCGTCAGCTCCGGACGGTTCAGATAGCCTCGCGCGACGCCGACGCCGCCGATATAGATCTCACCGGTCACCCCCAACGGCACCGGCTGCTGATGCCCATCCAGAACGTACATCTGCGTGTTCGCGATCGGCCGGCCGATCGGTACGACGCCCTGCCCTGCATCCGTTGCATCCACCTCCCTCGCCGACGACCAGATCGTCGTCTCCGTCGGTCCGTACACGTTCCACAGCCGGCCCACTCGCGCCCTCAGCCTGCCCGCCAACTCACCCGGCAGCGCCTCCCCTCCGCACAGCGCCTTCAGCCCAGGCCGCCCTGACCAGCCCGACTCCAGCAGCAACCGCCACGTCGACGGCGTCGCCTGCATCACCGTCGCGCCGCTGCCCTCCAGCGCCGCCGACAGCGACTGCGCGTTCCGGCTCACCTCCCGGTCCAGCACGATCACCACCGCGCCGCTGATCAGTGGCAGATACAGCTCCAGCCCCGCGATGTCGAAGCCCAGCGTCGTCACCGCCAGCCAGCGGTCCGCCTCCCTCATCGCCAGCAGGCCTCGCATCGACTCCAGCAGGTTCACCACCTGCCGGTGTTCCACCGTCACACCCTTCGGCCGCCCCGTCGAGCCCGAGGTGTAGATCACGTACGCCGCGTGATGCGACGACAGCCCCGCCACCTCCGGCCGATGCGATGGTTCGGTCTGCCAGCTCGCCTCGTCCAGGTCGACCACCGCCACCGGCCGATCGCCCAGACGATCCCGCGTGCCCGACTGCGCCACTACCGCCACCGGTGCGCTGTCCTCCAGCATGTACGCCAGACGATCCCGCGGATACGACGGGTCCAGCGGCACGTAGCTCCCGCCCGCCTTCAGGATCCCCAGCACGCCGATCACCATCGGCAGCCCGCGCTCCACGCACAGCCCCACCCGCGCATCCGGGACCACGCCCTGCGCGATCAGCCGATGTGCCAGGCGGTTTGCCTGGCGGTCCAGCTCCCGGTAGCTCAGCGTCGATGCGCCGTGCTCCACCGCGATCGCGTCCGGCGTGCGGGCCGCCTGGGCCTCCACCAGGCCGGGCAGCGTCGATGCGCTCGCGTACGCCGCCTGCGTCCGGTTCCATCCATCGATCTGCTGATGGCGTTCCGCTTCGGGCAGCAGGGAGACCTTTCCGATCTCGGCGGCATCGTCCGCCGCCATCGCCTGCAACAGGTGCTGCAGATAGCCGAGGTAGCGCTCGACCGTCGCCCGATCGAACAGCGCCGTCGCGTAGTCCAGCGAGCCTGCGATCCGGCCGCCGTGCTCGTGCAAGGCCAGGGAGAGATCGAACTTTGCGGTGTAGCTCTCGTCGGCCAGGTGTTCGATGGTCAGCCCATCGAGTTCCAGCACCAGCGCTTCCGTGTTCTGCCACAGCAGTGCGGCCTGGAACACCGGGCTGTGCGACAGGCTGCGCACCGGTCTGACCCGCTCCACTACCTGCTCGAATGGCAGATCCTGGTGGGTCTGGGCTTCCAGCACCTTTGCCTTCACGCTCCCCAGCAGTTCCGAGACCGTCGCGCCCCCGACCTCCACCCTGAGTGCCAGCGTGTTCACGAAGACCCCGATCAGGCCCTCCACTTCGCTGCGCGTGCGGTTCGCTACCGGCGAGCCCACCACCACCTCTTCCTGGCCAGACAGGCGGCTCAGCAGCGCCGACCAACCTGCCAGCACCGTCATGAACAGTGTCGTTCCGTGTCGCTGGCTCAGCCGCTTCAGGTCGGCGCTGAGCGTCTCGTCGAATACCACTTCCACCGAGCCGCCCGCGTAGTCCTGCTGCGCCGGCCGTGCCCGGTCCGTCGGCAGGCTCAGCAGCGTCGGGGCACCGGCCAAGGCTTGTTCCCAATATGCGCCCTGCCTTTGCAGTTCCGCACCATCCAGCCACCGACGCTGCCAGACCGCGTAGTCCGCGTATTGGATCGGCAAGGCCGGCAGCGGGTCCTCGCCGCCCGATCGATAGGCCTCATACAGCGAGCCCAACTCCCGCGCCAGCACGCCCTGCGACCAGCCGTCCGACACGATGTGGTGCATCGTGATCAGCAGCACGTGTTCCTGCTCGCCCAGCTTTACCAGGCGGCCTCGGATCAACGGGCCTTGCTCCAGGTCGAACGGGGCTCGCGCCTCCGCCTCAGCCTGCAAGCCGAGCTGGTGCTCCGGCACTGCCTCGGCGCTCAGGTCGACCCAGTCCAGCGTCAGTCCAACATCTGCCGGGGCCATGCGCTGCACTGCCGCGCCCTCCTGCACCTCGAAGCGCGTGCGCAGCGCCTCGTGCCGCACCACGATCCGGTCCAGCGAGCGGCGCAATGCATCCTCGTCCAGCTCGCCCTTCAGCCTCAGCCCCACCGGGATGTGGTATGCCTCGCGGCCCCCTTCCATCTGCGCCAGGAACCACAACCGTTGCTGCGCGAACGACAGCGGCAGCGGTCCACTGCGATCCGCCACCGTGATTGCCGGCAGCGCGCTGCCCTGTCCTCGCACGATCGCTTGGGCCACTGCGCTCAGGCTTGGGTGGGCGAACAGCTCCGTCAGCCCGAGCTCCGCACCCAGTTGGGTACGCACCTGCGCCACCAGCCGCACGGCCTGTAGCGAGTGACCGCCTAGCGCAAAGAAGTCGTCGTGACGACCCACGCGCTCCACGCCCAGCAGCGTTTGCCAGATGCCTGCGAGCGTCTGCTCCACCTCGCCCTGCGGCGCTTCGTAGGCCGTGCTCGCATACGCTTGGCCGTCTGGAGCCGGCAGCCCCTTGCGGTCCAGCTTGCCGTTGGGCGTAAGCGGCAGGTGCTCCAGCCTCACGTAGGCAGCCGGCACCATGTGCTCCGGCAACTGCGCCTGCATGTGCCGGCGCAATGCCGAAGCCTCCACCTCGGCACCGGGCTCGGCGACGTAGTACGCGACCAGGCGCGGTTCGCCGGGAGCATCCTCCCGGGCCAGCACGGCCGCTTCGCGCACGCCGTCGCAGCGCGCCAGGCTGGCGCCGATTTCACCCAGCTCGACGCGGAAGCCGCGCAGCTTCACTTGGTCGTCGCTGCGGCCCAGGTACTCCAGGCTGCCGTTCGCGAGCCAGCGGCCCAGATCGCCGGTCTTGTACATCCGCGCCTGGCCTTCGCCGTGGAACGGATCGGCCAGGAAGCAGGCCCCGGTCAGCTCCGGCAGGTTTCGATAGCCGCGCCCCACGCCCGCGCCGCCGACGTAGATTTCTCCGGCCACGCCGGTGGGGACCGGCTGACGATGCGCGTCCAGCACGTACAGCCTCACGTTGCGCACGGAACGGCCCAGCGGAACGCTCGCGGCGCGGTAGCGATCGAGTTCGGCATCGAGCGCGTGCCACGCCACCACGTCGCTGCACTCGGTGGGGCCATAGCTGTTGATGAAGCGCGGCCTGGGCTCCGGCAAGCCCTGCAACCTGGCCGGCTGGATCGGCTCCCCGCCCAGCACCACCCGTCGCAACCCGCCCAGCCCCTCGGCGCCGGCGGCGTCGATCAAGGCATGGAAGGCACTGGGCGACAGGTTGATATGGGTGATGCCCTCGCGACGGATCTGCGCGACCAGCGCGTCGGGCACGAACGGCCCGGCCAGGTGCAGGCGCCCGCCCGCCAGCAGCGGCCCCAGGATGTTCTTCTGGGTGAGATCGAAGCTGTATGAGGAGACCAGCAGCACGGTGTCGTCGCTGCGCAGCCCCAAGTCCTCCAGGTACCAGTCCAGCAGGTTGCTCAAGCCACGGTGTTCGACCATCACGCCCTTGGGGCGGCCGGTGGAGCCCGAGGTGTAGATCACGTAGGCCAGGTGGTGTGGTTCCAGGCCCGTCACCTGTGGATCGTGTTCGGCCTCGCCTTCCAGTGGGCTCTCCAGGTCCAACACCGGCACCGACAGTGCCCCCAACTGCTCGCGTGTGTTCGACTGCGCCAGCACGGCCACCGGGGCGCTGTCCTCCAGCATGTAGGTCAGACGATCCTGCGGATACGACGGGTCCAGCGGCACGTAGCCTCCGCCTGCCTTCAGGATTCCCAGCAGCCCGACCACCAGCTCCACGCTTCGCTCCGCGCACAGGCCCACCCGCGCATCCGGGCCGACACCCAAGCCGATCAGCGCGTGTGCCACACGGTTTGCCCGTGCGTTCAGTTCCGCGTAGCTCACCTGTTGGCCTTCGTGCACCACCGCGATCGCCTCTGGCGTGCGGCGAACCTGGGCCTCGAACAGGCCGTGGATCGTCGAGGCCTGCGGGTACGGCGCCGCCGTCTCGTTCCACGAATCCAGCAGCTGCGCGCGCTCGTCCTCGTCCAGCAGCGCGATCCTGTTCACCTCCTGGCTATCGTCGGCGGCCATCGCCTTGAGCAACCGCTGCAGGTAGCCCAGGTAGCGTTCGATCGTTTCCCGGTCGAACAGTGCCGTCGCGTAGTCCAGCGAGCCCGCGATCCGTCCGTCATGTTCGCGCAAGGCCAGGGAGAGATCGAACTTTGCGGTGTAGCTCTCGTCGGCCAGGTGTTCGATGGTCAGCCCATCGAGTTTCAGCACCATTGCCTCCGTGTTCAGCCACGACAGCGCTGCCTGGAACACCGGGCTGTGCGACAGGCTGCGCACTGGCCTGACTCGCTCCACGACCTGCTCGAATGGCAGATCCTGATGGGCCTGGGCTTCCAGCACCCGTGACTTCACTCGGCCCAGCAACTCCGATACCGTCGCGCTGCCGACTTCCACTCTCAGTGCCAGCGTGTTCACGAAGAAGCCGATCAGGCCCTCCACCTCACTGCGCGTGCGATTCGCCACCGGCGAGCCCACCACCACCCCTTCCTGGCCAGACAGGCGGCTCAGCAATGCCGACCAACCGGCCAGTACCGTCATGAACAGCGTCGTTCCGTGTCGCTGACTCAGCTTCCTCAGCCCTGCGCTAAGCGCCTCGTCGAATATCACTTCGACCGAGCCGCCGGCATAGTCCTGCTGTGGTGGCCGCGCCCGGTCGGTCGGCACGCTCAGCAGCGTCGGGGCACCGGCCAAGGCTTGTTCCCAATACGCGCCCTGCCTTTGCAGTTCCCCGCCCTCCAGCCATCGGCGCTGCCAGACCGCGTAGTCCGCGTATTGGATCGGCAAGGCCGGCAGCGGGTCCTCACCGCCCGATCGATAGGCCTCGTACAGCATGCCCAATTCGCGCGCCAGCACACCCTGCGACCAACCGTCCGACACGATGTGGTGCATCGTGATCAGCAGCACGTGTTCCTGCTCGCCCAGCTTTACCAGGCGGCCTCGGATCAGTGGGCCTTGCTCCAAATCGAACGCAGCTCGCGCCTCCGCCTCGGCCAGCAAGCCGAGCTGGTGCTCTGATGCTGCCTCCGCGCTCAGGTCGGCCCAGTCCAGCGTCAACCCCATGTCTGCCGATGCCACGCGCTGTACCGCTTGCCCTTCCTGCACCTCGAAGCACGTGCGCAGCGCTTCGTGCCGCGCCACGATCCGGTCTAGCGAGCGGCGCAATGCATCCTCGTCCAGCTCGCCCTTCAGCCTCAGCCCCACTGGGATGTGATACGCCTCGCTGCCCCCTTCCATCTGCGCCAGGAACCACAACCGCTGCTGCGCGAACGATAGCGGCAGCGGCTCGCCGCGATCCGCCACCGTGATCGCCGGCAGCGCGCTGCCTTGACCTCGCACGATCGCCTGCGCCACCGCGCTCAGGCTTGGTTGCGCGAACAGTTCCGTCAGCCCCAGCTCCGCGCCCAGCTGCGTGCGCACCTGGGCCACCAGCCGCACGGCTTGCAGCGAGTGGCCGCCCAGCGCGAAGAAGTCGTCGTGACGGCCCACACGCTCCACGCCCAGCAGCGTTTGCCAGATGCCTGCGAGCGTCTGCTCCACCTCACCCTGCGGCGCTTCGTAGGCCGTGCTCGCATACGCTTGGCCGTCTGGGGCCGGCAAGCCCTTGCGATCCAGCTTGCCGTTCGGCGTCAGCGGCAAGCGCTCCAGCCTCACGTAGGCGGCCGGCACCATGTATTCCGGCAAGCTGGCCTGTAGTTGCTCGCGCAGCGTCTGGGCTTCGATTGCCTCGCCGCTTACGTAGTACGCCACCAGCCGCTGCTCGCCCGGCACGTCCTCGCGCACCGCCACCACCGCCTCGCTTACCCCGGCGCACTGCAACAGCCTCGCCTCGATCTCGCCCAGTTCGATCCGGAAGCCGCGCAGCTTCACCTGGGCGTCCGCTCGGCCCTGATACTCCAGGCTGCCGTCCGGCAACCAGCGCCCAAGGTCTCCCGTCCGGTACATCCGTTCGCGGCCTTCGCCGTGGAATGGGTTCACAACAAAGCGCTCCGCCGTCAGCTCCGGACGGTTCAGATAGCCGCGCGCGACGCCGGCGCCGCCGATATAGATCTCACCGGTTACGCCCAACGGCACCGGTTGCCGATACGCGTCCAGTACGTAAATCTGCGTGTTCGCGATCGGACGGCCGATCGGTACGACGCCCGGATGGCTCTCTGCGTTGCATCGCCAGGCGGTGACATCGATGGCCGCCTCGGTCGGGCCGTACAGGTTATGCAGTTCCGAGTGCGGGAAGCGCGCCAGGCTGCGCTGCTGCAAGGCATGCGGCAAGGCCTCGCCGCTGCACAGCATGCGGTGCAGGCCCTGGCAGCGCCCGGCCTCCACCTGGTCCAGGAACAGTTGCAGCATCGATGGCACGAAGTGCAACGTGGTGATCCCCGCCTGCTCGATCGTCGCGGCCAGATAGGCCGGGTCTTTATGGCCTTCCGGCCGAGCCATCACCAGACGGGCGCCTGCCAGCAGAGGCCAGAACAGTTCCCAGACCGACACATCGAAGCCGAAAGGGGTCTTCTGCAATACCCGGTCGCTGGCATCCAGACGGTAGGTCTGCTGCGCCCACCACAACCGGTTGACGACGCCACGGTGCTCGTTCATCACGCCCTTGGGGCGGCCGGTGGAGCCCGAGGTGTAGATCACGTAGGCCAGGTGGTGTGGTTCCAGGCCCGTCACCTGCGGATCGTGTTCGGCTTCCTCCAACGGTCCATCCAGGTCCAGCACTGGCACCGACAGTGCCCCTAACTGCTCGCGTGTGTTCGACTGCGCCAGCACGGCCACCGGGGCGCTGTCCTCCAGCATGTAGGTCAGACGATCCTGCGGATATGACGGGTCCAGCGGCACGTATCCTCCGCCTGCCTTCAATATCCCCAGCAGCCCGACCACCAGTTCCACGCTTCGCTCCGCGCACAGACCCACCCGCGCATCCGGACCTACGCCCAAACCGATCAGCGCGTGCGCCACCCGGTTTGCCCGTGCGTTCAGTTCCGCGTAGCTCACCTGTTGGCCTTCGTGCTCCACCGCGATCGCCTCTGGCGTGCGGCGAACCTGGGCCTCGAACAGGCCGTGGATCGTCGAGGCCTCCGGGTACGGCGCCGCCGTCTCGTTCCACGACTCCAGCAGCCGTACGCGCTCGTCCTCGTCCAGCAGCGCGATCCGGCTCACCTGCTGGCTGTCGTTCTCCACCATCGCCGCCAGCAACCGCTGCAGGTAGCCCAGGTAACGCTCGACCGTTTCCCGATCGAACAGCGCCGTCGCATAGTCCAGCGAGCCGGTGAGGCCTTCCGATGTTTCCCTCAGTTCCAGCGTCAGGTCGAACTTGGCTGCGGCCTGACCGGCGTCCACGCCCTCGATCGTCAGACCCGCCAGTTCCAGGCTCAGTCCTACCGCTTCGGTGTTCAGCCACGACAGTGCGGCCTGGAACACCGGGCTGTGCGACAGGCTGCGCACCGGCCTGACTCGTTCCACCACCTGCTCGAATGGCAGGTCCTGGTGGGCCTGGGCTTCCAGCACCTTTGCCTTCACGCGGCCCAGCAGTTCCGATACCGTCGTGCCGCCGACCTCCACCCTCAGTGCCAGCGTGTTCACGAAGAAGCCGATCAGGCCCTCCACTTCGCTGCGCGTGCGGTTGGCTACCGGCGAGCCCACCACCACCTCTTCCTGGCCCGATAGCCGGCTCAGCAGGGCCGACCAACCGGCCAGCACCGTCATGAACAGCGTTGTTCCATGCCGCTGGCTCAGCTTCCTCAGTCCTGCGCTGAGTGTCTCGTCGAATATCACTTCGACCGAGCCGCCCGCGTAGTCCTGCTGCGCCGGCCGTGCCCGATCAGTCGGCAGGCTCAGCAGCGCCGGGGCACCGGCCAAGGCTTGTTCCCAATACGCGCCCTGCCTTTGCAGTTCCGCACCCTCCAGCCATCGACGCTGCCAGACTGCGTAGTCCGCATATTGGATCGGCAAGGCCGGCAGCGGGTCCTCACCGCCCGATCGATAGGCTTCGTACAGTGCGCCCAGCTCCCGCGCCAGCACGCCCTGTGACCAGCCGTCCGACACGATGTGGTGCATCGTGATCAACAGCACGTGCTCCTGCTCGCCCAGTTTCACCAGGCAGCCTCGGATCAGTGGACCGTGCGCCAGGTCGAATGGCGTATTGGCCTCCCGCTCCGATAGCGTCGCCAATGCCTGCTCCCTGTCGGCCTGTCCTTGCAGATCGACACGGTCCAGTGCAAAGCCAACGTCCGCCGATGCCACGCGCTGTACCGCTTGCCCTTCCTCCGTTACGAAGCGCGTGCGCAGCGCTTCGTGCCGCGCCACGATCCGGTCTAGCGAGCGACGCAATGCATCCTCATCCAGCTCACCCTTCAGCCTAAGGCCTACCGGGATGTGGTACGCCTCGCTGCCCCCTTCCATCTGCGCCAGGAACCACAGCCGCTGCTGCGCGAACGATAGCGGCAGCGCCTCGCCGCGATCCACCACCGTGATCGCCGGCAGCGCGCTGCCTTGACCTCGCACGATCGCCTGCGCCACCGCGCTCAGGCTTGGCTGCGCGAACAACTCCGTCAGACCAAGCTCCGCGCCCAGCTGCGTGCGCACCTGGGCCACCAGCCGCACGGCTTGCAGCGAGTGACCGCCCAGCGCGAAGAAGTCGTCGTGGCGACCCACGCGCTCCACGCCCAGCAGCGTTTGCCAGATGCCCGCGAGCGTCTGCTCCACCTCGCCCTGCGGCGCTTCGTAGGCCGTGCTCGCATACGCTTGGCCTTCTGGAGCCGGCAGCCCCTTGCGGTCCAGCTTGCCGTTCGGCGTCAGCGGCAGGTGCTCCAGCTTCACATAGGCAGCCGGCACCATGTATTCCGGCAGGCTGGCCTGTAGCTGCTCGCGCAGCGTCTGCGCTTCGATTGCCTCGCCGCTTACGTAGTACGCCACCAGCCGCTGCTCGCCCGGCACGTCCTCGCGCATCGTCACCACGGCCTCGCTTACCCCTGTGCACTGCGACAGCCTCGCCTCGATCTCGCCCAGCTCGATCCGGAAGCCGCGCAGCTTGACCTGGGCATCCGCCCGGCCCTGGTACTCCAGGCTGCCGTCCGGCAACCAGCGCCCAAGGTCCCCCGTCTTGTACATCCGCTCGCCCGAGGCAAACGGATTGGCCATGAACCGCTCGGCGGTCAGGCCGGCGCGCTGCCAATAGCCGCGCGCCAGGCCCGAACCCGCGATATAGAGCTCGCCGGTCACCCCCACCGGCACCGGCTGTAGATAGGCATCCAGGACATAGACGCGAACGTTGCCGATCGGCCCGCCAATCGACGGTGCGTCCTGAGCGGTCAGCGCTCGGCTCATGGTCGCGCAGACCGTTGCCTCGGTCGGACCGTAAGCGTTGATCATGGTGCGTCCCTCTGACCAGCGGCGCACCAGCGACGCCGGGCACGCCTCGCCCGCGACGATCAGATGGCAGTCCGCCGGCAGGGCCTGTTCGGGCATCAGCGCCAGCACCGCCGGGGGCAGGGTGACGTGGGTGATGCGCTCGCGATCAAGCAGGTGCGTCAACGCGGCCCCGGGCATCAACGCCTGCGCCGGCGCCAGCACCAGGCACGCGCCGCAGAGCAGCCCCATGCCGATCTCGGAGACCGCCGCATCGAAACTAATCGAGGCAAATTGCAGCACCCTGGACTGACTGCTCACGCCAAAGCGCTCGCACTGCGAATACACCAGGCTCGCCAAGCCCTGATGGGTGACCGCGACGCCCTTGGGCTGGCCGGTCGAGCCGGATGTGTAGATCACATAGGCCAACTGCCCCGGCTCGCCCCGGACCTGCGGCGGCGTCGGGGGATAGTCGGCCCAGGCCGGCTCCGCGTCATCGAGCTCGACGACCTGCGTCCAGGCGATCGGCAGCCGCTGTGCCAGCGCCCGCTTGCTGACCAGCACGGACAGCATCGCGTCCTGGAAGATGTAGGCCAGGCGCGCCTGCGGATAGTCCGGGTCCAGCGGCACATACGCGCCGCCGGCCTTGAGGATGCCCAGCAGCCCCACGATCATCTCGATCGAACGGTCGACGCACAGTCCCACCAGCACATCGGCCGCCACGCCCAGCTCCCGTAGATGATGGGCCAGGCGGTTGGCCCGGGCATCCAGCTCACGGTAGCTCACCTGCTGGTCTGCGTGCTTGAGCGCCACGGCGTCGGGGGTGCGCATGACCTGGGCCTCGAACAAGGCCGGCAGCGTCGCCGCGGGCCACGCACGCTCCGTTGCGTTCCAGGCCTGCAGCACCTGCGCGCGCTCCGCCTCGCCGAGCAGCGCGATCCGCCCCACCTGCTGGCCGTCGTCGGCCACCATGGCTTGGAGCATGCGCCGCAGGTAGTCCGCATAGCGCTGCGCGGTGGACCGCTCGAACAATGCGGTGGCGTAGTTGAGCGTGCCCACGATCCGCCCGTCCGCTTCCGCCAGCTCCAGCTGGATATCGAGCTTCGCCGTAGCGTTCTCGCGGGCGAGGCTCTCCAATGACAGCGCGCGCAGCGACAGGTCGACCGCCTCGGTGTTGTGCCAGGAAAACACGGCCTGGAAGATCGGGCTGTGCGACAGGCTGCGCACTGGCTTCACCCGCTCCACCACCTGCTCGAACGGCAGGTCCTGATGTGCCTGGGCCTCCAGCACCTTTGCCTTCACCCGGTCCAGCAGCTCCGATACCGTCGCGCTGCCGACGTCCACCCTCAGTGCCAGCGTGTTCACGAAGAAGCCGATCAGGCCCTCGACCTCGCTGCGTGTGCGGTTCGCCACCGGCGAGCCCACCACCACTTCCTCCTGACCCGACAGGCGGCTCAGCAGCGCTGACCAACCTGCCAGCACCGTCATGAACAGCGTTGTTCCGTGTCGCTGGCTCAGCCGCTTCAGGTCGGCGCTGAGCGTCTCGTCGAATACCACTTCCACCGAGCCGCCCGCGTAGTCCTGCTGCGCCGGCCGTGCCCGGTCCGTCGGCAGGCTCAGCAGCGTCGGGGCACCGGCCAAAGCTTGTTCCCAATACGCGCCCTGCCTTTGCAGCTCCCCGCCCTCCAGCCATCGGCGCTGCCAGACTGCGTAGTCCGCGTACTGGATCGGCAAAGCCGGCAGCGGGTCCTCGCCGCCCGACCGATAGGCCTCGTACAGCGCGCCCAGCTCCCTTGCCAGCACGCCCTGCGACCAGCCGTCCGACACGATGTGGTGCATCGTGATCAGCAGCACGTGTTCCTGCTCGCCCAGCGTCACCAGGCAGCCCCGGATCAGCGGGCCTTGCTCCAGGTCGAACGGGGTATTGGCTTCCCGCTCCGACAGCGCCGCCAATGTCTGCTCCCTGTCGGCCTGTCCTTGCAGGTCCACCCGGTCCAGTGCAAAGCCGACGTCCGCCGATGCCACGCGCTGTATCGCTTGCCCTTCCCGCACCTCGAAACGCGTGCGCAACGCCTCATGCCGCGCCACGATCCGGTCCAGCGCGCGACCTAGTGCATCCTCGTCCAGTTCGCCCTTCAGCCGAAGGCCTACCGGGATGTGGTACGCCTCGCTGCCGCCTTCCATCTGCGCCAGCAGCCACAGCCGTTGCTGCGCGAACGACAGCGGCAGCGCCTCGCTGCGGTCGGCCGCCGTGATCGCCTGCAGTGCGCTGCCCTGTCCTCGTACGATCGCTTGTGCCACCGCGCTCAGACTTGGCTGTGCGAACAGCGCCGTCAGACCAAGCTCCGCGCCCAGTTGCACGCGTACCTGCGTCACCAGCCGTACGGCCTGCAGCGAGTGACCACCCAGTGCGAAGAAATCGTCGTGACGGCCTACGCGCTCCACGCCCAGCAGCGTTTGCCAGATGCCCGCCAGCGTCTGCTCCACCTCGCCTTGCGGCGCTTCGTAGGCCGTGCTCGCATACGCGTGGCCTTCCGGGGCCGGCAAGCCCTTGCGGTCCAACTTGCCGTTCGACGTCAGCGGCAAGTGCGCCAGCCTCACGTAAGCAGCCGGCACCATATACGCCGGCAAGCTGCCCTGCAGTTGCTCGCGCAGCGCCTGGGCTTCAATTGCCTCACCACTCACGTAGTACGCCACCAGCCGCTGCTCGCCCGGCACGTCCTCGCGCACCGTCACCACGGCTTCCCGCACGCCCGTACACTGCGACAGCCTTGCCTCGATCTCGCCCAGCTCGATCCGGAAGCCGCGCAGCTTGACCTGGGCATCCGCCCGACCCTGGTACTCCAGGCTACCGTCCGGCAACCAGCGTGCCAGGTCCCCTGTCCTGTACATCCGCTCACGGCCTTCGCCGTGGAACGGGTTCACCACGAAGCGCTCTGCCGTCAGCTCCGGACGGTTCAGATAACCGCGTGCCACACCGGCGCCGCCGATGTACATCTCCCCTGTCACCCCCACCGGCACCGGCTCGCCGTGCGCATCCAGCACGTACACCCGCAGGTCCGGGATACGCCGACCGATCGGGCTGCCCGTGCCCTGCGCATCGGCCACATCCAGCGCCCGGTAGCTCACGTGGACCGTGGTCTCCGTGATGCCGTACATGTTCACCAGTTGCGTCCCGGCGTTCTCGGCGCACTCGTACCACGGACGCAGTGCGCCCACATCCAGCGCTTCCCCGCCCAGGATCACCTGGCGCAACCGGTGCCGCGCCGCCGGCGCCTCCTGCTGCGCCGCCATCAGTTGACGGAACGCGCTCGGCGTCTGGTTCAGCACCGTCACCCCGGCCTCGCATAGCAGCGCGTAGAACGCCTGCGGCGAGCGCGCCGTCAGCTTCGGCACCACCACCAGCCGGCCGCCATGCAACAGCGCGCCGAACAGCTCCCACACCGAGAAGTCGAAGGCGAACGAATGGAACAGCGTCCATACGTCCTCCGCACCGAACCCGAACCACGGCTGGGTGGACGTGAACAGCCGGGCGACCTGGCGGTGCTCGACCAGCACGCCCTTGGGCTGGCCCGTCGAGCCGGAGGTGTAGATCACGTAGGCCAGGTGGTTCGGCTCCAGGCCCGTCACCTGCGGATCGTGCTCGGCCTCGCCTTCCAGCGGGTTCTCCAGATCCAACACCGGCACCGACAGTGCCCCCAACTGCTCGCGTGTGTTCGACTGCGCCAGCACTGCCACCGGAGCGCTGTCCTCCAGCATGTAGGCCAGACGACCCTGCGGATACGACGGGTCCAGCGGGACATATCCTCCGCCTGCCTTCAATATCCCCAGCAGCCCGACCACCAGCTCCACACTTCGCTCCGCGCACAGCCCCACTCGCGCATCCGGGCCCACACCCAAACCGATCAGCACGTGCGCCACACGGTTAGCCCGTGCGTTCAATTCCGCGTAGCTCACCCGCCAGCCTTCGTGCTCCACCGCAATCGCTTCCGGCGTGCGGCGAACCCGGGCCTCGAACACGGCATGCAAGGTTTCGGATGGCTCCGGAACAGGCTCTCCGGCGTTCCAAACGTCGACGATCTGCCGCCGCTCTTCCGCGCTCAGCAACGCCAGCCTGCCGATCGAACAGGCCGGATCGGCGACGATTCCATCGAGCAATTGCACGAACTGCGCGGCCATCCGCTCGATCGCCTCGTGCTCGAACAGCACCTCCTGATACTGGAACATGACCTGCAACCGGTCAGGCAACTGCATGACGTCGATCGTCAGGTCATCCGGGCTGAAGCTGATGGGGCTCTGCTCCAGCCATGCCTGCAGCGCGTCGAACTGCGGCAGCGCCAGCGAGCGATTGAGGTTGAACAGCACCGGCGCCAGCGGACGCCGCTGGCTGGCGCGCAGGTCGAGATCGCGCAGCAGGTGGCCGAACGGATAGTCGGCATGGGCATGGGCTTCCAGCACCGAGCGCTTGATCCGCCCCAGGAACTCGGCAAACGAAGGGTCGCCCGAGCCGTCGCAGCGCACCGGGACCAGGTTCAGCGTGCAGCCGACCAGGCTGGCCTCGCTGCCCTCGGCACGGCCGACCACCATCGGCACGCCGATCACCATCTGCGCCTGCCCCGACAGCCGCTGCAACAGCACGGCCACGCCCGCCAGCATGGTCATGAACAACGTGCCGCCCAGCTTGCGGCTGAGCTGCTGCAGCCGCGCGTAGCGTTCGCCGTCGATGGTCAGATGGTGGCGCCGGGCCCGATGGCTCGGCGCGGACGGCCGGGCATGCCGGCCCGACAGCTCCAGCGACGGCGGCAGGCTGCCGAATTGCCCGCGCCAATAGGCGCGATCCTGCTGATACCGATCGCTGCGCAGGTAGGCTTGATGCCGCTCCACCTGCTCGCGGAAAGGGCTCGCGGCAGGCAGCCCGGGCGCGCCGCCGCGGCAGGCCGCCCGGTAGCATGCGGCCAGCTCCTGCAGCACGATCTCCTGCGAATAGCCATCGATGATGACGTGGTGGAAGGTGATCGCCAGCAGGTGCTCGGCCTCGCCCTTGCGCAGCAGGCAGGCGCGGACCAGCGGGCCGTGCCCGGGGTCCATCGGCCGATGGTTGTTGTCGACGAACCATTGCCCGATCGCCACGTCGCGGTCGGCCTCCCGCGAGAAATCGACCAGGGGCAGCCCGACCTCCACGGCCGGCAGCACGCGTTGATGCTCGCCGTCGGCCTCGACCACGCTGCGCAGCGCGGCATGCCGGTCGACGACCTGCTGCAGCGCGCGGGCCAGCGCCGCATGATCCAGCGCGCCGCGCAAACCCAGCACGGTGGTGGTGTTGTAGCTGAGGGCCGCCTCGTGGCTGATCTGGCACTCAAACCAGATGCCTTTCTGGGCCGGCACCAGCGGATAGCGCTCGGCGGCACCATCGTCCGCCGCCGCCGTCTCGAAGGATTGCTTCAGAAGCGCCAGCTGGTCGAGCCGGCCCAGGACCGTGTCGGGGTCGACGCCGAAATCGATAAAGCAGCCGATCTCATCCACGCCGATCGCCTGCAGCCGCTCCACGAGGGCCCGGCACGTGGCCGGGCTGCCGATCAGCGCGCTGTGCTCCACGTAGCGCTCGTACGCCACCGACAGCAGGTAGTCGCGGTCGTCCTCGCTGAGCGTGCTCACGTCCGCCTGCAGGCCCAGGCTGTCGACCATGTTCTGGAACAGGCCCACCGACGACCGCAGGTAGTGGATGAACGGCGCGCGGGCAACGGCGCGCGCCTCGGCGGCATCCTCGCAGACAAAGGTGTGCAGCAGCACGCTGACGCGGCTGCGCTCCACGCCGTGGCCGTGCTCGACCAAGGCCTGGCGGTACAGCGCGAGGTTGCGCTCGAGCGCCTCGACGGTCTGTCCCATCAGGTTGGTGAGGATGCCCGCGCCGATCTCGCCGGCACGGCGGTAGGTATCCGGATTCCCCACGATGGTGATCCAGATCGGCAGCTCCGGCTGCCTGGGCATCGGGAACAGCTTGACCTCGATCTCCCTGGACGAACCGTCCCGCACCCGCAGGGGCTCGCCCCGCCAGAGCCCCTGGATCTGCTCGATGCGCTGGAACATCAGCTCGCGATGGCTGCCGAACGCCTCCGGCGCGAACACGAAGTCGTTCGGATGCCAGCCGGACGCGCAGGCGATGCCCACCCGGCCCTGCGAGAGATTGTCCACCATCGACCACTCTTCAGCGACCCGCACCGGATGGTGCAGCGGCAGCACGACGCTGCCCGCGCGCAGCTGGATGTGGGATGTTTCGCGCGCCAGCGCGGCGCTCAGCACCGAAGGATTGGGCGAGAGCCCGCCGAACGCATGGAAATGCCGCTCCGGCAGCCACAGCGAAGAAAAGCCGCCGGCGTCGGCATAGCGGGCCGCCTCGAAGAGCAGCCGATACTTCTGCGCATCGTAGCCGGACGCATAGTGGCCGAAGAACGAGATGCCGAAGCGGATGCCGCCCCCGGTTGCGGGCGGCACCGGCGCGGCCGACAGCCGGGCAACGGCGGCCTCGGCCACCGCAGGCGCCACAGGTGTCTCGGTTGACGCCGGCCCACCGACGCGCGCCGCCGCGAACGGCGAACGGCCCCCGCCGCCGGACGGAGGCGTCGGCGCACCGTCCTCGAAGAAACCGCCGTCGAGCATGGCCCGCACGCTGTCCGCGAAAATCTCGACCACCCGGTCCACATCCGCATCGCTGTGCGCCGTGGACAGGAACATGCCGCGCCCCTCCCAGATGTACAGGCCGCCGGCGAGCAGGTGGTAATAAAGCAGATCGATGCTCGGCGAAGCCTCCAGGAGGCGGAACGACGAGCCGCAGTGCACCGCGCGCACCGGCACCCGCGCATCGGCGAAGACCCCGTTGAGGCGGCGGACCAGCTCGGCCGTGCGCGCGTTGAGGGTCTCCTGCAGCGCGGGGCCCTCCTGCGCCAACCGCTGCAGCACCGCGCGGGCCGCCACCAGCATCAGCGGATGCTTGCAGAAGGTGCCCGCGTAGAAGGTCGTGTCCGCCTGCGGGTACGAGGCGTCGCCGTAGCGCCACTGGCCGCCATCCACCGCATCGAGATAGGCGGCCGACCCGGCCACCATCCCCGCCGGCATGCCTCCGCCGATGACCTTGCCGTAGGTCGCCATATCGGCCTCGATGCCGTACCAGGCCTGCGCGCCGCCCGGATGCAGGCGGAAGCCCATGATGATTTCGTCGAAGATCAGCGCGATGTCGTGCTCGCGCGTCAGCTCGCGCAGCGCGTGCAGGAACTCGCGCGGCTGCCAGTGGGGGCGACGGCTCTGCACCGGCTCCACCAGCACCGCGGCCAGCTCGTGCGCGTGCTCGCGGATGCGTGCCAGCGATTCGGGCGCGCCGTAGTCGAGCACGATGGTGTGGGCGGATGCGCCGGGCTGCAGGCCGGGCGCCATCGCCACGGTGCCGGCGCCGTCGGCGACCATCAGCGTGTCGTCGCTCCAGCCGTGATACGAGCCGGCGAACACGACGATCTTGTCGCGCCGGGTCACCGTCCTGGCCAGGCGCAGGGCCAGCATGATCGCCTCGGTGCCGGAGTTGCAGAACGCCACGCGCTCCAGGCCGGTCAGCCGGGTGACCAGCTCCGCCACCTCGCCGGCCAGGCGGGTCTGGGGCCCCAGCTCCAGGCCGGTCTTCAGTTGGGCATCGAGCGCTTCCTGCACAAAGGCCGGGCGATGGCCGAACAGGTTCACGCCGAAGCCCATGGTCAGGTCAATGTAGGCGTTGCCGTCCGGGTCCCAGAGATAGGCGCCTTCGGAGCGCTCGCTGACGACCGGATAGAGCATCTCCTTGGTGGAGAACCGGAAGCCGGCCGAGACCCGGTTGTCGGCCAGCACCGGCCGGTAGCGCTGCACCAGCGCCTTGGAGCCGCGGGTGCGCTCGGTGTAGCGCGCGACGAAGCCGTCCAGATAGGCGCGCTGCCTCGCGCTCAAGCCGGCGAACGGATCGGCCTTGGCGGTGACCCTGACGGGCTGGTAGGGCACGTAAGGCTTGTGCGCGCCGCCCGGTGCGGCGGTGGACGCCGGTGCCGGTGCAACAACCGGCACGGTAGCGGGCACAACAGGCGATGTCCCGCCGTCCACCGCTGCCGGCACACCGGCCGTGGCAGCAACCGGGCCGCCCTGGAGCAAGGCCAGTTGCCGGGCCGTCAGCTGCGACAGCGCGTCGAGCTGCTGGCTCAGCAGCCGCTCCAGCGACGACTGCGGGAGCGCGGGAATCGCGGCAAGCGGTGGCACGACGTCCGGCCGCGCATCGACCGCGATCGCGGCCACCGGCGCGGCGGGTGCCGGTGCGGGCATCGGTGTCGCCATCGGCATCACGGCAGCCGCCGGCACCGTGGCCGGCGCCTGCGCTGCCGCCTCAACGCGTGCCTCGCGGGGCATCTGCCGATCCACGTAGTCGGCGATGGCGGCGATGGTCGTCAGTTCCTCGAACAGTTGGCGCACGGTGACCGTCACACCGTAGGTCTGTTCGATGCTGCCGATGGCCTGCACCATCATCAGCGAGTCCGCGCCCAGCTCCAGCAGCGGCAAGTCGGGATCGACCCGCGCAACGTCGGCATGCAGCATCTTGGCGACCATGCCTCGCAGGGCACCCTGAATCGCTTGCGCACGGCTGGCGGAATTGGAAACGGACGAGGACATGGCGGCGGCAACAGGCATGGAAGTGACGGCACGGGAGGGCTCGACAGACGCCTGCGCATCCTGCTGGGGAGCGGCAGGCGCATCGAGCCAATGGCGTTCGCGTTGAAAAGGATAGGGAGCCAGGCGCAGCGTGCGGCGCTGCTGGCCGGCATAGAGCGCGCGCCAGTCGAGCGCCTGCCCCGTCAGCCAGAGCTGCCCGGCACTGCCCAGCAGCACCGCGAGATCAGACTTGGGGCCCTCGCCGCCGCCCAGCGAGGGCAGCACGAGGGCGTCGCCCGCGCACAGGCGCGCCAGCGCGCTCAGCGTCTGGCCCGGGCCCACCTCGATCCAGGCGTGCGGCCCGCCCTGCATCAGCGTCTGCAGGCCATCGGCAAAGCGCACCGTGCCGCGCAGATGCGCCGCCCAGTAGCCCGGGTCGGTGGCCTGGGCCGGCTCGATCCAGGCACCGGTCAGGTTGGACACGAAGGGAATCGCCGGCGCCCGCAGGGTGAGCCGGGCCACGCTGTCGGCAAAGGCCGGCAGGATCGGCTCCGTCATGGGCGAATGGAACGCGTGCGAAGTCGCCAGGCGCCGATGCGAGATGCCCTGGGCATCCAGCCGGCGCTCCAGCGCCGCGACCGCCGTTGTCTCGCCGGCCACCACGCAGCGCTGGCGGCCGTTGACCGCGGCCAGGGCCAGCGTCCCATCCAGCTGCGCGCGCAGGCTGGCTTCGTCCAGCGCCACGCTCAGCATCGCGCCGGCGGGCAGGCTCTGCATCAGGCGGCCACGCTCGGCAACCAGCACCAGGGCGTCGTCGAGGGAAAAGACGCCGGCCAGGCAGGCCGCCACGTATTCGCCCACACTGTGGCCGATCAGCGCGGCCGGCTTCATGCCCCAGTCCATCCACAGCCGGGCGAGCGCGTACTCGATGACGAACAGCGCGGGCTGCGCCGCCTCGGTCCGGGTCAACGCCAACTGGCTCGCCTCGGGGTCGCCGTCGCCGTAGAGCGACTGGATCAGATCGAATCCCGCTCGCTCGCGCAGCACCTGCGCGCACCGATCCACCACAGCGCGGAACGCGGCGATCTCCTGGTACAGCTCGCGCGCCATGCCGACCTGCTGCGCGCCCTGCCCGGGAAACATGAACACCACCGGTGCCGGCACGGCCGGCCGCACCTGCGCCGTGAACACGCGCCGAGGATCGCGCGCGCGCAGCGCCTCGGCCGCGTCTTCGCGATCGCGGGCCACCAGCATGCGCCGCCAGGCAAAGGCGCTGCGGCCGGCCTGGTGGCTATAGGCCGCATCGGCCAGGGCGGCGTCCGGCAGGTCCCGCAGTTGCCCGGCCACGGCCTCGGTCATCGCCTCCAACGCGGGGGCCGTCTTGGCGGACAAGCTCAGCAGATGCCAGGGCCACTGTGCCCCGTGCGCGGTGGCGGCGGGCGGCGCCTGCGCCACGATCATGTGGGCCAAGGTGCCGCCGAAGCCGAACGAGCTGATGCCGGCATGCCGGCGGCCCGCGTTGCCCGGCCAGGGCTGCGAACGGGACACGATGGACAGCGCGCTGCCATCCAGCGCGCAATGCGGATTGGGCTCGCGGTAATGCAGATTGGCGGGGAGGGTCTCGTGCTCGAGGGCCAGCACCACCTTGATCAGGCTGGCCACGCCGGCCGCCGCCTCCAGGTGGCCGATGTTGGTCTTGACCGAGCCGACCGCGCAGCGGCCCGCCTCGGGCGCATGCGCAAACACGCTCTTGAGCGCGTTGAGCTCGATCGGGTCGCCGAGCGCGGTGCCGGTGCCGTGGGCCTCGATGTAGCCGATCTGCTCCGGCCGCAGGCGCGCGCGGGCCAGCGCCTGGCGCACCACCGCGGCCTGCGCGCTGCCGTTGGGGGCGATCAGGCCGTTGCCGCGCCCATCCTGCATCACCGCCGAGCCCAGGATGACCGCGCGCACCGGATCGCCGTCACGCAGCGCGTCGCTCAGCCGCTTCAGCACCACGACGCCGCAGCCCTCGCCGCGCACATAGCCGTTGGCGCTGGCGTCGAACGCCTTGCAGCGCCCATCCGGCGAGAGCATCCCGGCGCGGGCAAAC
Organism: Ralstonia nicotianae; assembly: GCF_018243235.1. NCBI lineage: Bacteria > Pseudomonadati > Pseudomonadota > Betaproteobacteria > Burkholderiales > Burkholderiaceae > Ralstonia > Ralstonia nicotianae. The sequence goes on along the minus strand of NZ_CP046675.1, from coordinate 137,219 downwards.
GGCTCACTCGACAGCGTCGACAGCACCAGGTTCACGCCCCCGGCCAGCGCCAGCGTCGACTCGCCGTCGCGCAGGCTCTGGCAAGCCGCATGCACCGCCACCAGCGACGACGAGCATGCCGTGTCGATGGCCAGGCTGGGCCCGCGCAGGTCAAGGCAATACGACAAGCGGTTGGCCACGATGCTGCCCGCGTTGCCCGTGGCCGAATACACGCTCAGCTCGCTGCCCGCGCGGTCCTGCAGGCTTTCGTAGTCGTGGGTGGAGATACCGATGAAGACGCCGGTGGTCGAGCCGGCCAGCCCGGACGCCGCGATGCCCGCGTCCTCCAGGGCCTGCCAGGCCACTTCCAGCGCCAACCGCTGCTGCGGATCCATGCGCGCGGCTTCGAGCGGCGAAATGCTGAAAAAGGCCGCGTCGAACGCATCGACCCGATCGAGAAAGCCCCCCAGACGCACCTGCGACGGAACCTCGGCGCGCGGCTCATCGAAGGTGCCCGCCGCACGGCGCGCCTGCGGCACCGCGCCGATCGCATCCACCTGCCCGGCCAGCACGTCCCAGAATGCGTCGGCGTCGTCCGCGCCGGGAAAGCGGCAGCCCAGGCCGATGATGGCGATCGGCGCGTCGGCCGCCTGCACCGGCGCGTCCGGCGCCGCATCGGCCGGATGGCGATCGCCCTGTCCGGCAGCGGACAGCTCGGCCAGAAAGCCCGCCAGCCGCGCAATATTCGGATGCTCCCAGAACACCACCGGCGCGACCGTCACCCGCATCCAGACCGAAAGCGCCTCGGCCAGCTGCACCGCCGACATCGAGTCAAGACCGTAGAACGCGAACGGCTGTTCACGATCGATCGCCTCGGCATCCAGCCCCAGCCGCGCGGCCAGCTCGGCGCGCAGCCGGGCTTCGACCACCGCGGCCGACACCGCGACGGGCTCGCGCGCGGCCGCCGCCGGAACCGGCGCCCCCTGCGTAACCGGCACCGGCGAGGCCGCCAGCACCGGGCGATCCCAGCGGGCCATCGCCGGCAAGCGGTCCGCCAGGAAATCCGCCCGGCACTGCTGCCGGCGGATCTTGCCGCTGGACGTGCGCGGAATGGCCCCCGCCTTCACCAGCACGATGACGTCGGGCGTCACGCCGACGTTCATCGACACGGCCGAGGCCATGCACTCGAACATGCCGGGCTCCACCGGCTGGCGAAACGCCAGCTCCTGCACGATAACGAGCTGCTCCGTGTCGTCCCGGTCCACGGCGAAGGCGATGGTGCCGTTCTCGCGCAGCCTGGCGTGGCTCTCGAACGCGGCCAGCTCCACATCCTGCGGATAGATGTTGAGGCCGTTCAGGATGATCAGGTCCTTCAGGCGACCGCAGATGTACAGCTCGCCCGCGTGCAGGAAACCGAGATCGCCGGTGCGCAGGTAGCGCTCGCCGTCGGCCGGTTCCGCCATCTCGCCGGCAAAGCTCCGCCGGCTGTCTTCGTCGCGCCGCCAATAGCCCTGCGCAACGCTGGGGCCGCTCACCCAGATCTCGCCGACGCGGCCGGGCTCGCAGCGCCGCAGCGTCTCGGGATCGACGATGGCGAGCCGGTGCCCGGTCAGGGCGCTGCCATGGCTGGCCAGGGCGATCCGGTCCTCTTCGTCATCGGCCGCGACCGCCATGCCCTTCTGCAGGGCCGAGCGCGAAAACGGCAGGCACCTCGGCTGCCCCTGGAACCGGATGGCCCAGCCGAACGCAATCAGCAGGGTGGCCTCGGCCATGCCGTAGGCCGCGAACCAGGCCGCCGGATTGAAGCCGTGCGGCGCGAAGGCCGCGGTGAATTTCTCCAGCGTGCCCGGGCGCACCGGCTCGGCGCCGCTGGCGAGCACACGCAGGCTGCTCAAGTCCAGCGTTGCCCGCTGTGCCGGCGTGACCGAGCGCACGCACAGGTCGAAGGCAAAGTTGGGCGCGCCGGCCACCGTGGCGCGATAGTCGGTGATCGCCTTGAGCCAGCGATAGGGGTTCAGCAGGAACGCCGCCGGGCGCATCAGCACCACCGTGCAGCCCAGCACCAGCGGCTGCAGGATGCCGCCGATCAGGCCGAAGTCGTGATACGGCGGCAGCCAGTAGACCATGACCTCGTCGCGCCCCATCTTCCCCTCGGCGGTCATCGCCGCGACATTGGCGAACAGGTTGCGGTGGGTCACCATGACGCCCTTCGGGGCGCCGGTGGAACCGGACGTGTATTGCAGGAACGCGATGCGCGAGCCGTCCAGCCCGGGGTCGGTCCAGTCGCCCGCATCGCTGTCCGCCCGGTCGATCGCCAGCCAGCGCTCGACCGGCAATCGTTTGCCCTGCTGCGTTTCAAATGACGCGATCCTCGACAGCTCCTCGCTGACGGTCAGCGCGAACCGCGCGCCCGCGTCAACGGCCACCGCCTGCAATCGCTCCAGCCGGCGGGCATGCGCGGGCGGATAGGCCGGCACAGGAATGGCGCCGGCATACAGGCAGCCGAAAAACGCGCAGATGTAATCGAGCCCCGGATTGAAGATCAGCAGCACCGGATCATCCTGGCCGCACCCGTTTCCCAGCAGATGGACGGCCACCCGCCTGGCCGCGTCGCGCAGTTCGGCGTAGGTCATCCGCGACTCGCCTTCGTCGCCATCCTGCAGGAAAACGTAGGCCGTATCGTCAGGCCGGGTAGCCGCGAGCGATTCCAGCAGGGCTACCAGCGTGTCCGGATCCCGGGGGAGGGTTTGATCGTTCTTGGACATAGACGGCCTTGGTTTTAGTGGGATTCCGTGCGCTCGAGCGATCCGTCGCCGCGGGCGACCGGCAGCGGACACCCGGTCCGCCAGCGGGTCTTTTTCCGGCAGATAACGAAAACGCAGGAGGTGCTTCTCATCGGGGAAACGCGTGCTTTCGGCGCACCGCGCTCGCATGAAAACTCACGCTCGCGTGCGCATTTAATGGATCAGTTTCGCGTGTCCAGGTGTCAGTTTGGTTATACGAAGCCGCGACACCGGGACTTGATGAAGAATGCCGCGCAGATTAACATGCCGCTCGCGCCTAGCAAACCGCTGATGACAAGCGGGACTTTGCGCAAAAAGTAAAACGCGCCCAATTCCGCCCGATTCGATAATGCGAGTCTCCACAGACATACTGCCCGCATTGGGCGGCCGCGTGGACAGGAGCGCCCTCGACGCTGAACATCCGCAAGCCGCAGCCGCCTTCCCCACGCAAGACACGGCGCCCAGGCAGCCCTTGGCCCGCATCATGGAAATCCGGCCAACCGACTGATCTGAAAGGATTTTTTTGACCAAGCAGGGCGTGTCCGCGCCATATTCCTGGCATGAGACATGTGACATACCCGCCCTAGCCTGTGCCAGCCTTCATAACCATCGATTTTCGGACGACAAGAGGTCAACCGATGCAATACCCTCCCGAAGGGCAATATCGGATCGCGGCTCGAGATCGGCACATTGATACCGCCACTTCACCATCCTGCCACCAAACGGTGGGCAGTATTTTTTCGTAGAAACTCACCGGCATTCGCGCATTCGTAATTCCCGGAAATGTTTCCAAATCTTTATAAATGCAAACATGAACCGCACCAGCACAGGCGAAGCGCCATCGGATTTTTGCGTTGTTGTTAACGACGAGGGCCAGTATTCGTTATGGCGTTCGGATCTGCCGATCCCCGGCGGGTGGCGTGAAACAGGCATGGCCGGAAACCGGCAGGCGTGCATCGACTATGTCGACCAGGTCTGGACCGACATGCGCCCGGCCAGTCTCCGTCAGCGCCAGTGAACGGTTGGGCGCATTTCGGAGCCCCTGCGCCTGGACCGGGCAATCGAAATGCCCCGCCGAACATGGCCGGCAGCCGGGAAAGACAACCCGCCCGGCCTGACGGCCGCCACCGGCGGCCTCCGCACCGCCCGCCGGGCGGCCGGGCTGCGTGAACCCGGTGAGCGATGCCGGGTGCGAGCCCGTCGCCTCGCGCCACCCGACGGCCCATTCCTCTCAGGAGAACCTTGATGTCGGCTGATGAACTTTATCTACGCGGTGACATCGTCGCCGAACCCCTGGTATCCGGCTGGTATGCCTGGACCCACCTGATCTCGCCGGCCACGCTGGCCATGAATGTCGTGGGGCGCCATCTCAAGATCATGGCGTCGTTCGTGCACGCGCCCAAGGTACACGTCGCCGCGGTCAAGAATCCCAAGATGCTGGGCGGCCCCTTCATCGATTATGCGGAATCCCGGGTGGCCGAGGTACAAGGCCTGATCGAGCAGACGCGCAGCGAACAGGCCCGGCTGATCGCCTTCGCGGAAGGCGTCCACCAGTTGAACGCGTTGCTCAAACGTGCCGCCACCGGCGCTGGCCTGGACGATCTGTACACCCAGGTGCCGGATTGCCTGCGCGGCTATGTCGAGCTGTTCTACGATGCGCGGCACCAGCCCACGTTCCGCCTCTACGAGTCGCTGCTGTACCGCAGCGCGTACTACGACCGCACCGCGCAAAGCCTGCAGCTGCACGTCACCCAGAACGATCATCGGCCGTTCGTGCTCAGCACGCCTCGGTTGCCGGATGCGACTTCGGTCTGCGTCCAGCTGCCATTCGAATCCCCGGTGCTCGACCGGTTCTTCCGGGCGCGCTACGAGCCCACCCCGGTGAGCCGGCTGGCCGAAGAACTGGGCATCGCGCAGGAAAGCCGGGCGCTGTTCCGTTCCTTCTTCACCAGCGAGCCGCCCGCGGCGCGCCAGCGCTATCAGGGCGAGCAGGCGCGCATCCGCTTCTTCGGCCATGCCTGCCTGCTGCTCGAGACCCGCGCGTTCTCGCTCATCACCGATCCGGTCGTGAGCTTTCCCTACCGGGGCGCCAACTCCCGCTACACCTACGAAGATCTGCCGCCGTTCATCGACTACGTGCTGATCACGCACAACCACCAGGACCATGTCCTGCTGGAAACCCTGCTGCAGCTGCGCCACATGATCGGCACGGTCATCGTGCCCCGCGGCGGCAACGGCGAGCTGCAGGATCCGAGCCTCAAGCTGGCGCTGCAGGCCCTCGGCTTCAAGCGGGTCGTCGAGCTCGACGAGCTGGAGAGCCTGGAGCTGCCGGGCGGCAAGCTGACCGGCCTGCCGTTTCTCGGCGAGCACGCCGATCTGGGCATCCGCACCAAGCTTTGCTATCACGTCGCGATCGGCGGATGGTCGACCCTGTTTGCCGCCGACGCCTGCATCATCGACCCGCAGGTCTACCGGCATGCGCATGAGATCGTCGGCGACATCGATGTGCTGTACCTGGGCATGGAGTGCGACGGCGCGCCGCTGTCGTGGCTCTACGGCCCGCTGCTGAGCGAGCCGCTGACCTGGGAGCAGGATCGCTCGCGCACCCTGTCGGGCAGCAATTTCGCGCGGGCCCGCGAACTGGTGGAGATGTTCGGGCCCAGCCAGGTCTACGTCTACGCCATGGGCCAGGAGCCCTGGCTCAACCACATCATGGCGGTGAAGTACACCGAGACGTCGCTGCCCATCGTGGAATCCAACCGCTTGCTCGACTATTGCCGCGAGCGGGGCATCGTCGCCGAGCGCCTGTACTGCATGAAGGAAACCTTCCACGCAGACGCGGCCCCGGTCGAAGCGTAACGGCGCCGGCCGGCTCGGGAACCCTGAGCGGTGCCTCGCCCGGGCCGCTGCGGCAGCCGGCCATGGCGTCGCCGTACCGGCATTGGACGATTGGACGAATGGAATCGATATGCGGATCACGAAACTGCTGCTTGGCCGTTCCAACGGGTCCACCATGCTCATGGTGGCCGCCTCGCAGGCTGCGGCCGGCCTGGGCGGCGCCGGCCTGCTGGCGATCCTGACCCATGCCGCCGGCGAAGCGGACAGGTCGCTGATGTGGCGCTACCTGCCGTGGGCCGCGGCGGCGCTGACGCTGTTCGTCCTGGCCCAGGGCATCACGTCGCGGCTCACCACCGCGTGCGTGGAACAGGCGATTCATGCGGTGCGCCTGCGCATCATGGGCAAGCTCGCCTCGGCGACCCTGCAGACCTTCGAGCGCATCAGCGAGGGCCACCTGCTGACCCGCCTCGAGAAAGACCTGAAGGTGGTGTCCGCCACCTCCTCCGCCATCCTGGCCGCCAGCCAGGCCGGCATGCTGTTCCTCTGTTCCATCACCTATCTGGCGTATCTGTCGCCCATGGCGTTCGGCATCTGCATGGTCGTGGTCGTGCTGAGCCTGCTGCTGCATGCCATCCGGATGCGGGTGATCCACGCCAGGATGGAAGCCGCGACCCATGCCGAGACCGATCTGCTCGGCCTGACCGGGCACCTGGTGGGCGGCTTCAAGGAACTCAAGCTGCATGCCCGCCGGCAGCGCGAGCTCCACGCCGAGCTGGCCGCCGCTTCCGGGCACAGCGCCGAGCGCAACCGCGCGGCCTACGTGACCGTCAGCGATCACCTGATCCTGATCCAGATCATCCTGTACAGCCTGATCGGCTCGGTGGTCTTCATCCTGCCGCTGCTGGACACGACGCAGCCGCTGCTGCTGGTGAAAATCGTGGCCGTGATCCTGTTCCTGGCCGGCGCGCTCAACCAGTTCGCCGGCATCCTGCCGATGTACACGCAGGCCGATGCGGCCGCCCGGCATATCGAGGCGCTGGAGCACCAGCTCACGGACGAGCCGGCCGCCGACGGCCAGACCGCACAGCCGCAGCCCGCACCGGTACTGGCCGGCATCGAACTGGAAGCCGTCCGCTACGCCTATCTGCCCGTCAACGGCCAGGGCTTCGAGGTGGGCCCCGTCAACCTGTCGATCCGGCGCGGCGAGATCGTCTTCATCACCGGCAGCAACGGTTCGGGCAAGTCGACCTTTCTGAAACTGCTGACCGGCTTGCAGGCGCCCGATGCCGGCCGCATCCGCTGGAACGGCAATCCCGTCGATCCTGACAGCCTCGAGCGCTATCGCGGCCTGTTCTCCGCGATCTTCTCGGACTACCACCTGTTCCCGACGCTCTGGGGCCTGGACGCGCCGACCCCGGGCGCGATCGACGCGCATCTGCAGCGCCTGGCCCTGCAGGCCCTGACCGCGCTGAACGGACGCTCGTTCTCACCGCTCAAGCTCTCCACCGGCCAGCGCAAGCGCCTCGCGCACCTGGTGGCCCTGCTGGAAGACCGGCCCATCTACGTCTTCGACGAATGGGCGGCCGACCAGGACCCGGCGTTCCGGCGCTGGTTCTATCACACGGAGCTGCCACGCCTGAAGGCGCTCGGCAAGACCGTGATCGCGGTCACCCATGACGAGCCGTACTTCGGCTGCGCCGACCGCTGGCTGCACTTCGAGGAAGGGCGCTGCGTCGAGCGCGCGCCGGCGTCGGTCCTGCCGGCAGCATCCGCGCCGGTCACGCTGGCGGCGACGTAGGGTCGCCTTGCGAGGGCGCCGGGCAATCGGCGCGCGCACCCGCCGAAGACAGCACCGGACAGGCACCCCACACAGCGCGGCACGCAAGGGGCGCGTGGCCTGCGTGCCATCCGGAGCGCAGCACACCGGCCGCCATGCCAACGCAGCGCGACGTCTTCGCGCCCCACCACCGCCCTCGACAGCCCCGCCCGCCTTGCTTTGCTGCGGTGCGGCGGCGCAGAATCCCGGCAGCCCCGGGCACCGTGCGGTTACACCTTGTTACATCTTAGGCGGACTGGGATGTCGATCCGGCCAGGGCGTCATTCGACGTATCCGTAGAGACGCGAACCTCTTGCGGCTCCCACTCACTCAAGGAGATTGACCATGCGATTCATGGTTCTGCGACTGGCCGACCCGGACACCGAAGCGGGCGTGATGCCCTCCGAAGCGCTGCTTGCCGAGATGGGCAAATACATGGAGTCCCTGGCGAACGCCGGCGTGCTGCTGGGCGGCGAGGGGCTGCACCCGAGCGCGGCCGGCGCGCGCGTTGAGTTCCGCGGCGGCAAGCCGGGCGTGATCGACGGCCCGTTCACCGAAGCCAAGGAGCTGATCGCCGGCTACACCATCCTGCAGGTGAAATCGCTGGAAGAAGCGCTCGAGTGGTGCAAGCGCTGGCCGGCGATGGATGGGGGCGGCAATGTGCGGCTGGAGATCCGCCGCATCTTCGAGGCCGAAGACTTCGGCGAAGCCTTCACGCCCGAGGAGCGCGAGCGCGAAGCGCGCCTGCGCGCCGAACTGGCCGCCCGCCAGCAGTAAGGCCGGCCCCGCCCGACGCCGCGTCGCGCCATGGCCGATCCGCCCCTTGCCATCCACCGCACTATCGAAGCGGTGTGGCGCATCGAATCGGCCCGGATCATCGCTGGCCTGGCGCGGCGGCTGCGCGACGTGGGCCTGGCCGAAGAGCTCGCGCAGGATGCGCTGGTCGCGGCGCTGGAGCAATGGCCCGCCGATGGCATCCCCGACAACCCCGCCGCGTGGCTGACGGCCACCGCCAGGCACCGCGCCATCGACCGGCTGCGCCACCACGCGCTGGCGCAGCGCAAGCATGCGCAGCTCGGCATCGAGCAGGAGATCGAGCAGGAACTGGCCCATGCCGAGGCCGAAGCCGCGCGCGACGAGGCCATCGGCGACGATCTGCTGCGCCTGGTCTTCATCGCCTGCCATCCGGTGCTGCCGCACGAAGGGCGCGTGGCGCTCACGCTGCGCCTGCTGGGCGGCCTGACCACCGATGAGATCGCCCGCGCCTTCCTGGTGCCCGAGCCGACCATCGCGCAGCGCATCGTGCGCGCCAAGCGGACGCTGTCGGCGGCGCGCGTGCCGTTCGAGCTGCCGGCGCCGGGGCAGCTCACCGAGCGGCTCGGCGCCGTGCTGCAGGTGATCTACCTAATCTTCAACGAAGGCTATGCCGCCACCTCCGGCGAGGACTGGACCCGCCCCGCGCTGTGCGACGAAGCGCTGCGCCTGGGCCGCATCCTGGCGGGACTGATGCCGGGCGAAGCCGAAGTGCACGGCCTGGTGGCGCTGATGGAGCTGCAGGCCTCGAGGCTGCGCGCGCGCGTGGGGCCGGGCGGACGGCCCATCCTGCTGCTCGACCAGGATCGCCAGCGCTGGGATCGCCTGCTGATCCAGCGCGGCTTTGCGGCGCTCGCGCGCGCCGAAGCCTGCGGGCACGGCCTCGGCCCCTACGGGCTGCAAGCGGCCATTGCCGCCTGCCACGCTGGCGCCCGCACGGCGGCGCAGACCGACTGGCCGCGCATCGCCGCGCTCTACGACGCGCTGGCGCAGATCGCGCCCTCGCCGGTGGTGGAGCTGAACCGCGCCGTTGCCGTGGCCATGGCGTATGGCCCGGCGGCCGGCCTGGCGATCGCCGACCGGCTGCTCGCCGAGCCTGCGCTGCGCGGCTATCACCTGTTGCCCAGCGTGCGCGCGGACCTCCTGGCCCGGCTCAACCGCATGGACGAGGCCCACGCCGAATACGAACGCGCCGCAGCGCTGGCCCGCAACCGGCAGGAACGCACGCTGCTGCTCGAACGCGCAGCGCGGTGCCGGCCCGACGACTAGCGCGTGGCACGCCGATTGCGTGCTGTGCTAGGTCAGGTTGCCGATTGCATTGCATGCCGATGGCGCTCCCGCTCCATCCGGCCGCTCATCCTGCGTGAACCGTCCTTCCGCCTCTCTCCAGAGCATCCAGGCACTGCGGGGCTTCGCCGCGCTGTACGTGGTGATCTTCCATTCCGGCCTGGCGCTGGCCCATGCCGACCTGCCCGCGCTCGCCTGGCTGACCGAGCACGTGGTCAAGCGCGGGCACGTCGGCGTGGACGTCTTCTTCGTCATCAGCGGCTTCATCATTGCCTGGGTGGCGATCCTCGGACCGAAAGGCCCCGAGCCGCCCGGCGCGTTCCTCATCAAGCGCGCCTTCCGCCTGGGGCCGCCGTACTGGCTGATGTCGATCCTGCATTCGGCCTGGCTCAATCCGGTGTCTAGCGGTGTGCTGCTGACCTCGCTGGCCTTCCTGCCGCAGGCCAACGCGGATGCGCCCTACTTCGGATATCCCGCGCTCTACGTGGGCTGGTCGCTCAACTACGAGGCGTTCTTCTACCTGCTGTGCGCGCTCGGGCTGGCGTTGTTCGGCCGCCGGGCCTTGTGGCTGGTGACGCTGGGGCTGTTCGCCACCACGGTCATCGTGCCGTTCTGGCATGGCAGCGTGGTGCTCGGCGATCCGGAGGCCCTCTATGCCTGGGCCACGCCGCTGCAGGCCATGGCAGCCAACCCGCTGGTGCTGGAATTCCTGCTCGGCGCGGGGCTCGCCTGGCTGTATGCGGCGCACCGGCATCGGCTCACGCCCGCACGCGCGCGCCTGCTGCTGCTGGCCGGCGTGGCCGCCTTCGTCGTCTCGGTGATCGGGCCCGTGCCCAAGTTCGACCTGCTGCTGCGCGGGCTGCCGGCCGGCGCCCTGCTGGCGGGGCTGGTGGCGATGGAGCACTGCGGCGCGCTGCGCGTGCCGCGCGTGGCCGTGTGGCTCGGCGAGCTGTCGTATGCGCTATACCTCGTCCATCCGTCCGTGATCGAGGGCATGCACCGGCTGGTGGGCGTACTGGCGCCGGAGTGGATCGGCGCGCAACTGCTGCACTTCGGCGCGAACCTGACGCTGACACTGCTGGCGGCGACGCTGCTGCACCGCTATGTCGAGCTGCCGTCCATTGCGCTCGGGCACAGGAGCGTCGCGTGGTTGCGGGGCTGGGGGCATGCGTGGCGTGCGCGGCTGGGGGCTGTCACCAGTCGTCCATCCAAGACTGGGGGAGACGGCCAGTCGTCTATCGACGCGAACGCATGAAAGCTAGATGGGAAACTTACGGTTTAAGTCACAGGCGTGTGAAGACGAACGCAATGTAAACGCGTATCGCAAAAATCAGCCTCTATGCGGAATGGAAAAAAAACGGCTACCCGTCGGGGTAGCCAGTCAGCATGAGATTTCTTAAGCCCCCCTGAATGGGGAATTCAAGGGGGGATCCTCAGAAGCGAAGTGCTAACAAGGCATTCCGCTGTTGGTTTAACGCCAGTTCGCGGATAGCGTGGGCTGTAGTTGCGCCTCGTAATCAGGCGGCAGGGTCATGGTTCCCGCCGATGGCGGGTGGAACGAAGCCATTGCTTGCACCAGAGCATCCACCTGGCCATCTGCCAGGGTTTTGCCATCTGCGGCAGTGATCTGTTGTACGTGGTTGCTCGTCGCGGTGTACCAGCCCGAGATGGATACTTGGGTGGACGTGCCGATCACACTCACCAACAGATCGTTGCCGACATGCTGGAACCACAGCTGATCGCTGTTGGCGCCGTCGAACTGCAGCGTACTGGAGTTCGCAGTGCCGCCGGTACGGTTCACAACGGTGTCACTTGCTGCGCTAGCCTGGATCTCATAGAGATTGCTGCCGCTGGTACTACCAACCATCGTGTCATTGCCGCCCCCCGCCACCAACGTGCTGTTGCCGTTCCCTCCGACCAGTGTTTCGTTGCCCGCGCCACCGATCAGGATGTTGTTGCCCCAGCCGCCGCTGAACGTGCCATCGCCGTTGCCGTGGACCGTGTTTGCGCTGGCGGCCAACTCCGCGATCGACATCTGCGTGCCGTCGGCAAACTGCACCGACCGCATGCCCACGTCGCCGCCCCACACCTGCTGGCGCAGGAAGTAGTCGTGCAACCGCACCACGTCTCCGTTGCCGAAGTCCAGCACCATCGTGTTGCCGTCCTGCCTCAGCACCAGATCGCTGCGGTTGTAGTTGGTCAGCTGCAGCACGTTGTTCTGCCCGCCGCTGGTCTCCATCTCGGCGATCCCGTCGCCACGCCCGAAAACGTAGGTGGCAGCTCCGGCAAAGCCGGTGATATAGCTGTACCCGACGCCGGCCACGATGGTATCGGCGCTGTTGTTGGTGCCGCCCTGGATCGTTTCATTGCCGGTCCCGCCATAGATCTTGACCGGTGTCGAGAGCGGCAGCCTGAAAGTCTGGTTGCCATTGGCCAGATGCAGGCCCAGGGTACTCATCAGGCTCGCCATCGTGGCCTGGGTGCCATCGGCAAACAGGACGGCGCTCAGGTCGGACCTGCCGGCGTTGTTCTGCGCGTGCAGGAAGAAGTCGCTCAGCTTGACGGTATCTCCGCCACCGAAGTCAAGGATCAGGTTGTTGCCATCCTGGCGCAGCGCCTGCAGGTTGCTCTGGTTGTAGCCGGTCAACTGCAGCACGTTCTGCGAACTGCTCTGCACGCGGCTGCTATCGACCGCGGTCGCGCCGTCACCTTGAGCGTAGACATAGGTGTTGTTCCCGCTGCCAGCCTGCAGCAGGTCGTTGCCGACACCGGCGACCAGGGTGCTGTTACCGTTCCCGCCGACCAGCGTCTCGTTGCCCGCGCCACCGATCAGGATGTTGTTGCCCCAGCCGCCGCTGAACGTGCCATCGCCGTTGCCGCGAATCGTGTTCGCGCTGGCCGCCAACTCCGCGATCGACATCTGCGTGCCGTCGGCAAACTGCACCGACCGCATGCCCACGTCGCCGCCCCACACCTGCTGGCGCAGGAAGTAGTCGTGCAACCGCACCACGTCACCGTTGCCGAAGTCCAGCACCATCGTGTTGCCGTCCTGCCTCAGCACCAGATCGCTGCGGTTGTAGTTGGTCAGTTGCAGCACGTTGTTCTGCCCGCCGCTGGTCTCCATCTCGGCGATCCCGTCGCCACGCTCGAAAACGTAGGTATCCGCGCCAGACCGGCCGGCCATGTAGGTATACCCAATACCAGCAACCAGTGTGTCGTTACCCTTTCCGCTAATTAAAGTATCGTTACCCGTGGTGGCAATAAGGATGCTGCTTCCATTGTTGTCCTGCACAGTCGAACTGTCAGCACTGGTCAGGAATATGCCGTTTCCAGCAGAACTGAGCATATTAAATACACCGTTACTATAGTCAGCCTCTATGCCATCACTGAACTGACCCAGGAAATTCTGCCATTGACCACTGCTCTGCAGCTGCATTGCCCATTGCTTAAGTCGGGCCGTTGGATCATAGCCGACTGCACTGAGAAGACTACTTCCCGACGCCGTCAACTCCGCCAAGTCAACCATCGCGTTAACTGGATCAGTAGAAAATTTCCCATCCAACAAATTATTAAACTTACTGAAGTCAACTCTAATTCCTGTCGCCCCCTTCGAATCGACATTCAGCCCAATAGCATTCAAATAGGGCATCAGCCTAGTTTGCAAGACCAGCCCTTGATAAACACTTCGCTCCAGAGCCTGATAACCCTGCACCAAAGCGCTTACTTGACTCGCGCTAACGTCAATCGAATACGTTGGGCTAACGAATATACTCGCTGATTTTCCATCACCCGCCTCGCCACCCGGGTTATATGAAAGAAAAGCACGGTTGTGCCCCCACAACGCCCCAGTACTCGCCGGATCGTAAAGTAGCTGCCCGTTGAATTTTTCCAGAATATCAACTATGCCTACCATATTACGGTAGGCATCCGTCCAATTAGATTGATCACCAGGATTTAATTGGACATTAGTGTTCGCATACTGCTGAATTCCGTCAAATTTATAGACATAGCAGGGATCTGAGTAACCCCACCTATTTCTTTCCATCAGCGCCTGAAAGTTACTTGTCCCCCCCCACACAGCCAAGAGTTGTGGCAGCATAGCAATTTGATCGGCACGGGAGGTCAAAGTGCTGTATTTCTGCAGCAAACCACTGAAAGAGGGCGAAAGCTGCGCGGCAGTTCTGGTGTCGTACATAGCGCCGCTTCCTTGCATAAGTGGTATTGCATTTGCAGCGTCGTCGCCAGAGGTTTGAAGTTGGGCTGGGGTTGCCAGGTTTTGATAGAAAGGGTTTCCGGTTAGGTTAACCGCACCAATCGTGGTCTGACGACCATCCGACCATGTTACAGTCGCATACGACGATTCGGTGTTGACTTCGACCCCGGTACCACCAGTATTGATCCAGGAGGGCTGCTCATTCAAAGAAATGCTTACGATACCCAACTGCTGCAGGGTAAGCATTTGGCCAGCAGGCATATTTGGATCGGAGCTTCCACTTGAGGGAGCACCGACCCACACGCGCAAATTGGCAAATTCAGGATCTTGGGTATCGATTACGCCATCACCGTTACTATCCAAAAGTGAAAGCGCTTGAAATCCATCTGTCGCGTACTTCCCATTTGGCAGGAGGGAGGCGGCACCAAACAGCTGAGTCTCACTTGTGAGCGTTGTAGCCCCCGATGGGTTATAGGCAAGCCATCCAGTGCCTTCGGCAATCCACCCGGTAGAAACGGAATTACCCGATCCTGTTGTATCAAACATCACTCCTGATTGGCTGGCGCCAATAGTTTTTATTCCATTTCCAGTTAAATCAATGGCAAGCGGGTCCGACCCACTATTAAATAGAACAGCACGAAATATTCGATTAACCAAATCCGAAATTCCACGAGGCCCCTTAAGAATCGCTCGAGTTATACCAAATTTCCCGAAATGCACCTCGTACCCGAGGCGCTCGAGCGCGTTAAGTACCTGACCCACACTGGCATAAGGAATCTCTTTGTCGTAATTACCCAAATAGTCCCCATTCGCATAGGATCCATTGGTGTAGTCTTGGAACCCTCGAATTTCATTCGCCACATTTTTCGGGTTATTTAGAAAATCCCCGCTCGCATCAACCTTTTCATTGAAAAGACTATTCCACGCATTTTGCAGCCCGCCCGCAATCTCCGCCCCAATTATAAAATTCCCACCACTCGCCGTAACGGCAAGACCGAAATCGTATGACGCCAACGGGGTAAAAGCCGGAACAAATCCGCCGAAACTTTGTCCATCAAAGCCTCGCTGCAAATCGTAAGGTCCTCCGGTGTGATAGTTAGAGAACATATCGAGACTAAAACCAGAGGCTTGAGCGCGAGAAATAGTATTCTCGGGATCATAGCCGACAGGAACAATATAAGGATTTCCATTCGGGTCCATAACCCAATCCCCGTATTGATTCGTCAAATATGTAGCCGACACATATCCCACAACATTGTCTTGCGGGCTCTTTGGGTTATACCCCCCATTGAATCCATAAATCGGCACCTGAAAGCAAATATTTTCACCCATCTTAACTCTCCCCGTTATCTAAATTTTCACACTCGGTTTCCGGAAGCGGAAACCTTTAATCAAACTCACAAACGAAATTCTGCCCAACACCAAGGAAATGCTGATCTATCAAGCTTGGCGGTAGTCGCTGACGTAGCCGAGAACGTTGTAGAAGAAAGTTCACGGACTGGATCCACGATGTTGAAGGGGCAAACCAGCTTCTCGGAAGCGGAGTACGCGGCCAAGAGACGTATAACCAAGCGCGAACGTTTCCTGACTGATATAAAGAAGGTCGTTCCATGATCGCGGCTGGTTGCAGCAGTCGAGCCGCACTACCCGAAAGGAGAACGAGGGCGGCCGCCGAACGGGCCGGATGCGACCACGCTGTAGAAGTTTCGGTGCCTGCCGATCGAGCATGACCCGACTCGCAAGCTGCTCGACGAGATCGGCATCATGCTGCGCGAGCGTGGGCTGATGATGAAGGAGGGCACGATCGTGGATGCCACCATTATCGAGGCACCGCCATCGATCATGAACGCCGAGAAGAGCCGCGATCCGGAGATGCACCAGATCAAGACAGGCAATGCGTGGCACTTTGGCATGAGGGCACACATCGGGGTGGATGCCTCGTCGGGCTTGGTGCACAGCGTGGTTGGCACGGCAGCGAACGAGTCCGATGTCTCGCAGGCCCACGCGTTGCTGCATGGTCACGAGACCGATACGTTTGGCGACGCGGGCTACACCGGCGTTGAGAAGCGCGATGAGATGCTGGGCTTGGGCACGCACTGACATGTCGCTGCCAAGCGCGGCAAGATGACAGCGATGCGCGAAGGTGTTATCAAGGACTTGCTGATCACAGTGGAGAGGCGCAAGGCTCAGATCCGGGCGCGGATCGAACATCCGTTCCATGTCATCAAGAATCTGTTTGGTCATCGCAAGGTTCGTTACAAGGGCTTGGCCAAGAACACGGCGCAATTGTTCAGCTTGTTTGGCCTAGCCAATCTGGTGCTCGCCAAGCGAGCGGTTGCTGACCAGCCCTGGAAGCATTGCGCCCTGAGCGCGCAAAGCGCGTCAGGAAAGACCCTAAAACGGGGGAAATTCGTACTCCATTGGCACTTCCTTCCCGCGATGCACAAAACGAAAATATCATTCGCAAGTACTAAGATCAGAAATACTCACTACGCGGACATTCGACTAATACCTGAAGGGTAGTCAACGGGGCTCACGGCACAACAAGATATAAATTGCAAACTCGGACTTTGCGGGAATAGTCAACTCGGTCACGAACTCGCCATCATGCCCCTCCCGGCCACGGAGCCAAACCGCCCTTAATCAAAAGGGCGATGAATATATAGATCAATGCAGGAGCGAATCACCCCCACAGTGTCTTGCTTATCAATGGGGTGCGTACGGCTTTTGGAAATTTCAGCGGAGACTAAGGGTCGCCTGAATGATGCATCCGCGATAGGCCTCAACTACTAGCAGAACCGGTCTTACTCCATCAGGAAGAAAGATCGCGGAATAACCGTAGGAGCCATCCTCGTTGCCCCATATGTACCAGCGCTGAGTTTCTTGCGATTGACCCGGTGTGGAGCTCCTGATATCTGGCGACTCAACGTGCCAACGTTTCGACACACTATTCTTAAAAGAACGCACACCAACACACTTCTCGGGCGATGGAGATAAACTCATACTCGATTGACCTAGCTTCCTATCGCGCGAGATAAAAATCGTGTGTACGACTTCGGACTGCAGAACGCATTCGTATCTGGGAAAGCGGCCCGGAAAATCCCACGCCGCTGGAATGTCAAGCTTCCCGCACTCGGGAAAAACCTGCTTCATAGCGGCGGGTGAGTCAAAGGGGATGGCGCCAACCATCTTGACGAAGGCACCGTCGAACGCACGGTCATCGTTCGATGGTATTGCCCAGTCGACGAGTAACGCCAAACCTATCGCTCCAGCAAGCAACCATACCGCAATTCGTTTCACGGACGCTCCATCTTCATGATTTAACAGACTCAAGATCTTCGATCTTCATCACCTAATCCTATCCACTTAATCCCCCACCCACCCGGAAGGCCTTATAAACACGGGACTCCGGGTTGATAGGGGATTAAGTTGATAGGATTGCTGCTTGCCCTCTCTCCACAGCGGAATTGGTGGATAGAAGATATGGGTGCGCGTTCTCGCGCTTTATTTTTTCAGGCCATAGACAAAAATTATGAATCCCGTAGGAATATTCGCAAGATTCCTTTTTACCCAATGTCGCCCCCAAGTGCAAAATACCTAGACACCCCTTAGCCTCATATAATAAAAATCGCGCATCGAGATTGACCGGGAAGATTTTTATTAATTAAAAGCAGCCACACACTCATTTCCTTTTTTTATTTTTTACTCCATACTTTTATTCATTTTCGCGAGCCCCGCAAACATCCGGCTTAACTTTAACCTAGGCGAGATAAGGAAGATCGCGGTGTGTAGCGACTCACTCCACCCTGGGTGCACGACGACGATGTCCGGCAGATGGCAACCACACGCCAACCGGGAGACCGAGCCAGATCAGCTGCGACGCGTCGAAACTGCCCAGGAAAATTCTGATGGATGAACAGGACACTCGCGCTTAATGCTCCTGCCAACGCGTTGCGCCTCAAGTCAAACTTCTCGCTACTGCCTCCCCCCCAAACTCATCTGCGGAAATACATTCTACTGGCTGAACTCCGCTCGCATGGGCTCCCCATCCCTTGCCGAATCCTAGTAACGCATTGCCTGGAGGCATCCAATTTCTTGGACTGCAACGATGGCTGAGCGTAATCCCCAGTTGATAAGACGATTGTAAGATGAACCTAAGCACTTGGATACCCCTCAAGCACAGGAATTTTTTGGGAACTACCTCCCCAAAGCCACCACAAGCTCATTCACCTTACAATCGACAAAATAGACAAAAATCTCCAACCAGCATGGCACATTCAATTTAAGACGACCACCCACAATCCAAGATCTCCATTTGGCGAGGCAAGCACTTTTCCATTAAGTCATATTTTTCAACCACCGTTCCCCGCGCGGACAGCCGAAGTTTCTTCAATTCACCCGCCCCCATCAAAGCCGCACCAATTAATCCCGTCATCTTATCCGGCGAAAAGAAATCTACCAGTAAGCCATTTTTTCCGTCCTCGATAATTTCGCGAACCGGGGATGTATCTGACCCAATCACCAAGCACCCAGCCGCCATTGCCTCCAGCAGAGACCACGACAAAACAAATGGGTATGTCAAGTAGACGTGTACGGAGGATATCTGCAATACCTTCAGATATTTATCGTACGGAATCCGGCCTAGGAAATGAATTCTATCCAACGGCAACCTCTTGCCGAGTTCATTCAGCATTTGCAATCGGTAGGAACCAAAGCTGGATGGTTTCCCATAAGACACGCCGTCTCCTCCGATTATGACAACCTGCGCGTTGGGTCGGGCAGCCAGCAATTCTGGCAGTGATCTCATGAAGGTGTGAAACCCTCGGCTAGGCTCCAAGTTGCGATTCACGAACGTAACAACCTCGTTTGCCCCCATCAAAACCTTGCCATTCGGCAATTGAATTTCAGCCGAAGAGTCAGGACGCACCTTCTTCGTGTCGATGCCGTCATGTATGACATGTATTTTCTTTTGATAAGGCTCAGGGAAGCACCGCAATTGCCAATGCGTCGGAGTGATTCCAACATCCATGGCGTCCAAGCTCAATAGATGCGCTGCGTTACGCACTCGCAGCCCTAATATTTCATCGAATGAACTTGGATATTCAGGGTCGAATCCAACATCTTGGCCGATCGCGCGGTAAAAAAACTCGCAATAATGAACAAGGCGGCATGCTGGAAACACGTCTTTAACAAAAAGCGACTCTCCCCATCCCGGATGAGCATAGACAACATCCGGTATAAAGCCCTGAGCTTTCAGCATTTGCAATAGCCGAACCACCGCTTGCCCCCGCTCCACCGCGGAACTGGTGGACAGCATATACGGGTTCGGCTTCTCGCGTTTTACCTCAGGGAGGTCGTAGACAAGAACCCTGCAACCTGCTGGGATATTCGGAAGATTTTCTTTAACCCAACGCCGCTCCCCAATGCCAAATATTTCGACATCCTTCCGCTTCATATAGTAAGAAAGCAGGTGTCGAAATTGACCGGGAAGATTTTGATGAATGAAAAGCAACCGCACGCCCGCTTCCCCTTTTTTATTTTTATCCCAACCTCTCCAAGATTGGAAAAATTCAACTCAATTCCTAAAATCAATCGTATTAATTATTTTTAATTATATTAATATTCCGCTTCCTAGGAGACGTTGACGTGCCGCGCCATAACACGCCTAGCAGGCCTAATAAGAAATCTCGTGACCGGCCGCCCCAACTGGGTCGAAATCTTATAGAAACATTATGAAAATTTCACCCCCCAAACGAGTGACAGATCCAGACAGCGTATTCGCAAATGCTGAAGCAGCCCCACCCAGCGAGGACTTGGGTAATCGTGGAGGGGCGCTCTCCTCCGGACAGCAGCAGCAACCCTAAAGCTGCAACTGACTGCGGCTCGGAAGCGCAAACCCGCTTGGCTTCAGGTACGCCCTACCTCGCCACGTCTTGCGGCACATTCATTGCGGGTAGGCTGCCTGCCCCCATCACAAACCGCTGACTCAATCGCTGAGGATGCGCGAGTTGACCAGCTCAAGGTGATTGATTGAAGCACGCGCTGCGCAAAAAGTTTACTGCCGTCGCTAGCGATCCCGCCCTGATAGCGGTACAACACAGCATCCACGAACAGCCGGCTGTCCCGAGATGTCACCCCAACATGCCCGGCTCGACCTGGCGGCAGGTCTTTGATCCGTTCCCATCGGCCGTCCCTGTACGCTTATCTGCTTTTCATGCGCTCGCATTTATAGACGACTGGCCCTTCTTCAAATCTCGGACGGACGATTGATGACAAACCCGGGGCCGCAGAAACCCTGAAACACCGCCGGGCACCGCACCACCGACAGTGCGCCCCCCGACCCGAAGCCCCATCACGCAGCGATCGAGGATTTCGACGGGCCGAACTCCGGAAAGACGCGCGCCAGCCCGCTCAGCACATCGTCGACGCCCGGCACCCAGCCCTGCTCGCCGATCGACAGCGAACGCGGCGCCGCGATCCCGCAGTGGTCGCGCGAGGTGGCGAGGAAGATCATCACGGTCGGCTTCTTCATCGCGTGTGCCATGTGGACGAGCCCCGTGTCGACACCGACCACCGCCGCGGCGCCCTCGATCTTGTGCGTGAGCTCCGCGAGCGACATGCGCGGCATCACCGCGGCGCCGGGCGCCAGGGCGGCGATCCGCAGCGCCTCGCGCAGCTCGGCGGTGGCGTGCCAGGGCAACAGCACGCGCAGCCCGCCCGCGAGCATCTCGCGGGCCAGCGCGGCCCAATGCCCAGGGGGCCATTTCTTGTCGTCTTTCGAGGTCGCATGGAAAAACAGGGCGTAGGGCGCGCCGACGGCGTGGCCCGGCTGTGCCCGTTCGCCGCCCCGCCCGGTCACGATGCCGTAATCCGCGAAGCCCTGCGGCATGTAGCCCAGCGCTTCACCTGCGCTGATGCGCATGCCGTGCCAGGCGTTGCACGCGGGGCGCGGACCGAAGCGCCGGTTGTACGCGAACATCGCGCCGCGTTCGCCCAGGTCCGGATCGCGGTAGCCGAAACGCCGGCGCGCGCGGGCGACGAACGAAACGATGGCGCTCTTGTAGACGCCGTGCAGATCGAGCACGGCGTCATAGCGATACCGGCGCAACGCGGCGGCCAGCGCCAGGATCGCCTTGAGGTCGGCCAGGCTGCGCGTTTTCTTGAAGCGGCGCAGCGGCGCGGACAGCACGCGGCTGACGCCCGGGCTCATGCGCACGACATCCGCGCAGGATTCATCGACGGCCCAGTCCACTTCCACACCCGGGAATGCCCGGCGGATGTCCGTGACGACGGGGAGCGTCTGGATCACGTCGCCGAGCGATGTCATTTTTACAATCAGGATTCGTTTCATGCAGGGTCTGACTTGAGGGACGCGGCATCGGCTGCCAGGCCGTCCAGTGCGTCTACGTCTTTCCACGTCTTCGACTTCCGGCCGTTGGCGAAAGTGCATGGCACGCCCCCCATGCCGCAGTGGCAAAACGCCGCACCGCCAATCCCGTGTGCGATCGGCCGGCATACCCTCAACACCCTAGTATCTGCGCGATCCGGCAACAAACCGGGCGCCGCGGACCTCGGCCGGCATGCTATGGATGCTTAAGAAGCGCTGAGCCCGCCCACCCCGGCCTGCACGCAATCGGAACCGCTCGACGTTTCGGCGGCGCATGACGTTTCCGGTTTTGATTCGTTCCGCGCAAGTCGGGCGTCTTCGACAGCGGCGGCCTCGGACACCTGCCGTAAGCACGACATGTCCATCCATTCCCGTTGGTTCCGCCTCGCCGCTGTGGCCGTGGGCCCCTTCGGGGTCTAGCCGATCGTCCTCGTCAGCGTGGCTGACAGACGTGAGGCATCGCGCGACGCAGCGCTATCGGCATGAATCGGTCGATTCCGCCAGATGCATTGCCACGAAGTGCCACTGTCCGAACTCCGGATCGAACATGGCGATCTGGTTGACGTCCGACGCCTCCCCATGCCTGAGTTCAACCGAGTCGAGCGCATGCTCGGCGGCTTCGATCTGTTTCCTGGAGGGCCATCGGAGTTGTTGGGCGATCGTTTCGGACCAGGCGAACAGCCCCGCGAATTCGCGCAGGCGCGCAAAGACCGCAAGGCTGCCCGCATCGACCTGCAACGCTGACGGCTGCGGCGCTTCCTCGGCCGGGTTGCTCACCAGCGTCCGGGAATAGGTCGCCAGGCGCCCCGTGGACCGGAGCAGCAGCTTGCCATTGCAGGCGGGCCAGCCGAGATGCATGTCCGCACGGTATCCCGTGCCATGCGCATGCTTGAAATGGGAGGACGCCAGCAACGCCGTCGGCGCCACGTAACAGGGCGTGCCGATCCGCAGTATCTGCACGGTTTCGATCAATGCGTCGATCAGCGAAAGATGGCACCGCACTACGCCATCCGCCTCCGTGATCGGCAGGAATTGCTCGTGCGGGTCAAATCGTCCATGAATGAACGTCAGCGGAGACGTCAGGAATCCCTGCTGTACGTCAATACGGGGAAGATCGTCAAACACCGGATAGGTCCTTTCTCAATCGAAAAGCGGCCGCGAGCCGAGCGGCCTTGTTGTGCGATCAGCGCGCGTCGCCGTTCGGCAGATCACCGGCAATCATCTATTTGCCCGTGCCCATGACGGTTTGGGAAGCCACGAGCCGCGGCGGTGGCTGGCATTCGCAGATGCACAGGTCGTCGTGCAATGCGATCCGGCGCCCGTCCGGCCCATTCATCGGCAAGCGTGGCCCGCCGCTGCATTGGATTTTTCCGGTCGAGTGGCAAGCCGGGCATGCAACGGCGTCGTCTTCGTGCGCGACATGGACGCTGTTCAATTGCAGCGTCGTCACCGTCGCCTGTACCGTACCGCCGACGGTTGTCTTGTCGCCTGACAGGATCACATAGCGTTTCATCGGTTCGTCCTCGCCTACGCCTCATGGATGTAGCCGACCAGCTTCCAAGCCACCGGCACCGTCTGCTGGCGCACGCCCATCCAGTTGTCCATCCACGCGAACCGGCGCGGCTGGTAGATCGTGAGCGAGGGCAATTCCATCCCCTTGAGGAAGCTCTGCTCCGCATCGGCCACCATGCCTTTTGCTAGGCTCACGCACCACACCCCATCCTGCGGGCAGGAATCGCCAGTCCGGGCGATGGTGCCCAGCGGCAGACGCGCGGGCGGCGGCGCGGCTTCCGTTTCCATCTGCGCGACCTGCTCGGGCTTGGCGAGCGGCAGGCCGGTGGCCGGGTCGAGATGCTTGGCTTTGCTCAGGCGGTCGATCAGTTCGTCGGATGGTTTCTGAGGAACGGCGGCGGCGGCCTGGTCTTTTTCCCACTGGAAGGTGCCGTCCCACGGCGGCAGTTTCGCGGGTGGCAGCGGGACGATTTTGTCGATGTCCGGAACCTTGGGGTTACGGCCGTCGTTTCTGCTGATAAATTCGCCAATAGCCTCGTAGCGGCGCGAGCGCTCAGCATCCTTTGCTACACCGATGTAAGCAAGACGATCTCCTTCCGAAACTCCAGAAAATGCGGTCTCCAGCACGAGCGCCCCTTGTGGGTTACCCGCTGCGGTAGCTTTTTGGAAGGCGCTGGCGGCCTCCGGGTATAGCCTGTCTCTCTTTAGGTCAATGCCCAGCGTATTCGCAGCCTTGCCGTGTCCTTGGTCCGCCGCACACTGCCACATCTGACGAGCAATCGCAGGCGCGCTGTCGATTGGCGCCAGTTTTTCTGCGACGTAATACTGCGCGTCAGGACTACCCAGGTCAGCTGCCTTGCGGATGTAGCGCAGTGCCATTTCGGTGTCCTGCTTCAGACCGTATCCCAGTTCCAGATAGTGCCCGATGTCGTAGTAGCCGCCCGGTACCCCCTGGTTCACCAGTTGCGCGGCCAGGTCGATCGTCTCTTTTGGTGCGTCTGGCGAGTCCGCTAGCCCCTGCGAGACCAGTGACTGCAGGTTGTTATTCGCCTTGTAGTGTCCGTGCGCCGTCGCGATCCGGTAGTAGCGGGCGATGTCGTTGAAATTCTTCGGCCCTTCCTTCTTCTGCAAATGCCGCCCGTATTGGAAAAGCTGGTCTGCCTCGGGATCGAGTGGCGGCAGGTGGTCAGCCTCGTGAACGCAGGTAAAGGCAAGGTTGGCGCGCACGGCGCTCATGTCGGGTAACGAAGCCAACGGGTTCTCCTTTTTCGCGCAGGCGCAGGTGAGGAACGCGAGCGCAACAATCAGAATGCTTTTGTTCATCGGTCAGTCCAGATAGCTGCGTTTTTCTGAGGTGCGCATGAAGCCAATCAGGGAGGCGCACGGCGCTAAGTTGTTGCGCTGATTATCAACATTCTGAGCAATGATTTGCCCCCAAGCGGTGAATGCTTTCGCCATATCATCGCCCACCGCATTCGTATAGATGGAATTGGTGTGTTCCGCAGGACCGGGCCGGGTATGGATTCCCCAGAGCCGCTTTCTGAGCGGCTGCGTCACCCCCGAATGCTCATGGCAGATGTTCAATTCGCTGTCGACCTGCATGCTGCGCGTGTTGATGTTGGCCGAGCCCAGCGTCATGAACACATCATCCACGATCATCAGTTTCGCGTGCACGTACACGTAGTCCCAATTGTTCGGCGGCGAGTCGGGGGCAACCAGCGTGCAAATGTGCACTTCCAGTCCGTCGATCTTCACGGACTGGATGGTCTTCGGCAGCGTCTTCTTCATCTCCGCCTCCAGCTCGGCCCGCTTGGCCGTGGCGCGCTTGAGCTTCTGCTGCGCGTCTGCCAGCCATTGCCGCGTGGACGCCGTGTCCTCGGTCTTGAGAAACGCGTCCGCGTCTTCAATGACCTGATTGGCCTGATTCTGCTGATCGATCGCCTGCGCACGCTGCTTGCTCAACGACGCTTGGCGCGCGTCTTCCCGCTCCAATGTGGCGACGCCGGGCAGGGTATCGGCCCGCCCCAGCGCTTCCAGCATCCGGTACGTATTGACCGTTCCCAGGCCGATCCCATCGTCGTTCGAGTTGGTCACCACGAACAGGTGCAGCGGACCATGCTTGCCCTGGTCGCGCCCAGCACCAAACTGGACCTTGGCCGCCTCCTTGATCTTGTCGGCCAGCGGCGGGAACCGGAAATACTGGTTCTCGATGTAGACGAAGTTCGTCGTGTTGTTCACCGCCTGCAGGTACATCGCCTCGATGTCGCGCTTGCCGTGCTGCGATTGCGTTCGCAGGATCTGCGCCATGACCGGCGTGTCGAAGTCGCGACGCAGCTTGAGCTGGCTTGCGATCGCCGCCCTCCCTGCCTCCAGCTGTTGCCCCGTCGCGTCACTCCATGCTTGGCAGAAGTTCCGGTTCAGGTATTGGAGGATGGGGCCGGTAACCCGGCTCGACATATCCTGGCGTGGGTGATGGTCGTTGCGCCCCATCTGCGGATGCATGCGCGTGTAACCATGATCGTCACGGTCCCAGTACGCGTCGAGCGTGTTGTGCCCCATCACGAACCCCATGGCCCGCTCCGGCATCTCGTAGTCGACCAGCACCATCTTCTGATGATGGGACGGCTCGCCAGCCATGGCGGCGGCATTGGCGTCCTTGGTGAACGTGCTGCGCCCGGTATCCTTGCCCTGCGTCCAGGTGCGCCAGGCGATCTCTGCGCGCTCGCCGAGGTTGAAGTCGCGCGTGGCGAATTCCACATTGGTCAGGGCCTTGTCGCGCAGCGCGTGATTGCGGATGGCTTTGGCAATCTCCTGCATGGCGGTGCCCGGCATCAACCACTTTGCCGCCGAGCCCTTGGTGACGTTGTTCAAATTGGCACGCCAGTACCAGAGCTGATCGACTTCGCGCTGCGCTGAATTCCGCGTGTCCGACCGGTACGAGGCGACGTTGTTGCCGGGCGTCATGTTCTCGGAGAACTGCGCTAGGTGCAAGCTATCGCTCCACACCAGCAACCGCACCTTGACGCCTTGCTTGCCCATGGCCTCAAGCAGATCGCCAATCGGTAGCGTACCTTGGGCGTTGCTGCCCCGCTTGAAGTACATGGACGGCTGGAAGCCCCAGCAGATGATGTCGACGCTGTGCTTGGCGGCAGCAATCGCGTCATAGACCGCGCCAAACGCCTCCTCGCCGTTCACCAGCGGGCGAAACGTCGCTTGTGCGGAGTCGTATTCGGTATGTTGCACGAACCACGGCAGCGTGATTGTGGCGCTGCGGGTGCAGTTGAGTGCCAGCGGGGTGACGATGGGTTTTGTTGCCATGTCCCGATTCTCAAGCGTTCGTGTCAGGGTTCAGCACGTCGTGGTAAGCCTGCCTGTGCGTGGCCCGGTCTGCCGCGCCGGTTTCGTTGCTTTCGTGGAAATGGAACCCCTGGTTCGCCAACTCGCCGTTGGCCGCACTGTGATATTCGGCGGGCACCGGGATGTCGTGCGTGACGCCATTGGCGAGCTGCAGGCGGTATTGCTGTGTGGCGGGAAAGTGGTCGATCAGCAGTTGCCCACTCGCGTCCAGCACGCCTTGCTTAACGACCGCGCCGTCAGCGAGCAGCGTGTAAGGCATGCCGGCCGGCAAGGACGAGGTGGAAGCCGGTGAGGCAGCCGCGCTGAGCGCAAGCGGCGTGGTGGGCATGTTCTTCGGAAACGCTGGGTGATCGGCATTCATCTGCGCCGGCCCACCGAACGCGTGATCCGAGCCCTTGAAGTCGAGCATGCCGGGTGCGTGTACCTCAATCTTGCCGTCCGCGATGCGAATGTAGGCGCCGCCCGCCGTGAGCAGCACTTCCTTCTTAGCGACCACGTGAATGCTGTCGGTCACCGACGCGAGCCGCACCGCCTTGTGCGCGGAGACTTCCACATCGTCGGCGTGCGCCTGAATCTGGACCTTGCCCTTGCCCGAGAACAGCTTCATTCCCGCGTTCTGCACGAACAGGCTGATCGTCTCGACCACGCTGGCGATCAGCGAGCGGCCCGCTGCAATATGCGTGCTCTGGCCGCTGACGAGATTGGTATGGGCGTCACTGGCGATATGCGTCGATTGTTGGGTGGACAGGCCGATGCCTGCGGGGCTGGCCAGCAGCATCAGCGGTTGGCTGAAGGCGTTGGCCTGACCGGTGCCGCCGCCCGCCGTCAGGCCACCTGCCGACGCGCTATCGAGCGATGCGCTATCGGGCGATGCGCCCGTAACGCTGTGCTCGGTCGCGTCCGCGAAGGACTTGAGCGTGTCGTGCCCTGAACCCAGGCTGTCCGCCTGGTGCGCGGCGCTGGCCTGGGACAACGAGTCCATGACTCGCGCGGCGTCCGCCAGCTGGTTTCTGGCCGGGCGCGCATCGAGCGGCTGCGATGTCACCGGGTGGGTGGAGAAGTACAGACCGAGCCCGCCACGCACCGCGCCGTAAGCTTGCGACTTCAGGTCGAACCCGTTGCCGAGGAACGCGCCGCGCATGTTGCCATTCTGGTCGATCAGGTAGCCCAGGTGCAGGTGGGCGCCGGTGCTGCTGCTGGCGAGCTGCACGCGGGGCTGGCCGGTCGCGTCGTCCATCACCAGCATGTTGTAGCCCTTGCCGCCGTACTCACGCGACTGCAGGCCCGACAGAATCCCGTTGGTGTGCCACTGTGGACGGTTGGCGCCGTTGAACACGCGGCCGATCGCGATCGGGCGGTCGCAATCGCCATCGACCCAGCCGATCAAGACCTCTTCGCCGGGGCGCGGCACGTGTACGGCGCCCCGACCGTCGCCCGCGTCCGCGAAGGCGGTGCGCACCCAGCAGCTGGCGCTGGCGAGGTCGCCGTTGAGCCGGTCCCAGTGGAGCCGGACCTTGATCCGGTTCAGCCCATCGGTGCAGACCAGCGCGTTCTCCTCCGCGACAACCGTGGCCGTCTGAATTTGCATGACCGGCTTGTGGTGCTCGAACGGGCTGCGGTATGGCAGCGTCCGGCGCTGCGCTTCGATCTGCATGACGAAGAAACCGGTGCTGCCGTCCGCATGGCGCGCGGCCAGGGCATCTGCATCTCCGCCATGCGTGGCACGCAGGGCATCGATGTCCGCCTTCAGGCTGCGCGCCATCTGCCGCGTCGCGCACGATACGGGCAGGTTGTTCTCGATGCCCCAGACTGCCTCGATCGTGATGAATTGCCAGTCCTCGGGGCGATCGCCCGCCTGGCGCTCCGGGTGATCGACCAGCTCGAGCCAGCGCCCCGCATCGATGCGTCGCAGGCCGCCCATGCCGCACACGCGTTGCGCGGCGGATTCCCATTGTTCAACGCGGATGCGCGACAGCCGGTCGCCCTGGGCCTGTTGGCCGAACGTATAGGCGCCGGTGTATTCGTATACCTCCGCCGCCCACGGCAGGGCGCTTTGCCCGGTGGTCGGGATGCTCGTGCCCTTGGGCCAGGCCGCCGAGGCCGGTTGCTTGTAGTCGAAAGTGCGCGTGGTCAGCTGCGTGCTATGGAGTTCGCCGGCCTCTTCCCAGTGCGTGAAGCCATCGCTTTCTTCGCCCACACCGCTGCGGCAGAACGGCACTCGGGCCGGGCCGGATGCCGGCAAGGCGTCCACGCTGTCCACGATCACCATCGTGTGCGACTTGCCATCCTCCGCCTGCTCGAAATAAAAGAACAGCCCTTCCTCTTCCATCAGCCGGTGCACGAAATTCCAGTCGTCCTCGAACTGCTGGACGAAAGAGCGGACCGGCAGCGGGTTGCGCAGCACGAAACGGAACGCACCCTGGGCGCGCTGATGCCGGTTGAACACATCGGCAAGAATCTGCTCGACGGTCTTGTCCTGCCAGTTGCGCGCGTCGTGGCGATAGCGCAGAAAATGCAGCCACGACGACACGGTGAGCTGTACCGCATGCACGCCGCCGTCCGAGCCGATTTTGTGCACGGCGTGGACATAACCGTGATGCGGCGCGTAGGTGTGGTCGGTCTGCTGTATCCAGAGCGTGACGGGCTGCGCCATCAGGTCGCGCGGCTTGAAGGCATCCAGCACGTGAATCGCATCGATCTGGAAATCGTAGTTGCGTCCGATGCGAGCGCATCCATGGACCCGCTGAGGCAGGAGCTGATCCGCGCCCAGCGGCGTGTCCAGCTTGACCATCCGGCCGGCCTGGACCATGCCCGAGCGGATGGCGTTGACGACTTCCGTGATGTTCGTGCGCATGTCCATATCCGGCAAAACCCGGATTGCATGAAAATCTGGAATCTTAATGGAACCGATTATTTCAAAGCAATTGAATCGCGCTTTGTTAACAAATAATAAAAATCAAAAAAACGCATTCATATATTCGAGATACCAAATTCACATGGCCTCACGGAGCGCCGGCCACGAATACTCCGGCGGCCAATCTCACCACAGCGGCAAAACGGCCCACGCGAATGCGCGTGCGTCAACGGCAGGTGCGCAGGGCATCGCGGAACGATGACCGCGGCGAGTCAGCCGACCGCACGGCGCGGACGAAACTTGCGTCCGCCCCCCTCCAGCATTCCCAAGCCCGCCGCCACGGCGTATCATCCCGCCTCACGATGATGGTGCCCTTCCAGGGTGAAACGGGAACGCGGTGCGATGCCGCGGCTGCCCCCGCAACTGTAAGCGACGAGTCTGCGCCAACCAGCCACCGCACGATGCCGGGAAGGCGGCGCCAGGCGATGACGCGCGAGCCAGGAGACCGGCCATCTCCTTCTGTCGACGTGGGTTGAAACCGGGCGGGGTGCACCGGGGGATCACCGCAAGCGGCCCATGGCTGCCTTGTCCTCACTCGCGGCGATGACCCTTGTGGGGACCTATCCGTGGCTTCGCCGCTTTCCCGTCCGCGTTTTCGTCATCTGATCGCGCAGCATCGCGCGCCCATCAGCCAGCTCCTGCTGCTGATCATCGCCAACCTGGCCGCCTGGGCCTGGGCGCTGGCCGCCTTCGCCGGCCACCCCGGACTGCTCGGCACCGCGCTGCTGGCCTACCTGTTCGGCCTGCGCCACGCAGTCGACGCCGACCACATCGCCGCGATCGACAACGTGGTGCGCAAGCTGATGCAGCAGGGCAAGCGCCCGTTCTCGGTCGGGTTCTTCTTCTCCATCGGCCATTCGGCGCTGGTCGTGCTGGGCGTGGCCATCATCGTGCGGGCCACCTCGGCGCTCAATGACCGCATCGACGCGTTCAAAGAGATCGGCGGCATGATCTCGACGGGCATCTCGGCGTTCTTCCTGCTGACGATCGCCGTCACCAACCTGGTGATTCTCGTCGGCACCTGGAAGCGCTTCATGCGCGTGCGCGGCGGCGCCACGCTGGCCGAGGCCGACCTGGACATGCTGACCGCCGGCAACGGCCTGCTGGCGCGGCTGTTCCGCCCGATGTTCCGGCTGGTGACCAAGAGCTGGCACATGGCGCCGCTCGGTTTCCTGTTCGGCCTGGGCTTCGATACCGCCACCGAGATCGGGCTGTTCTCGGTCGCGGCCGGGCATGCGTCGGACGGCATCCCGCCGTCGGCCGTGATGGTGTTTCCGGTGCTGTTTGCCGCTGGCATGGCGCTGATCGACACGCTCGACAGCGTGCTGATGGTGGGCGCGTACGGCTGGGCCTTCGTCAACCCGGTGCGCAAGCTCTGGTACAACCTGACCATCACCTCGGTGTCGGTGCTCATCGCGTTCGGCATCGGCGGCATCGAGGCGCTCGGGCTGCTGGCGCGGCAGCTCAACCTGAGCGGCGGCTTCTGGGACCAGGTGAGCTCGCTCAACGAGGGGCTGGCCCACTTCGGCTACCTGATGATCGGCGTCTTCGTCCTGGCCTGGGCGGTATCGGCCTGCATCTACAAATGGAAGGGCTACGACAGCCTGCCGCATCCGGCCCAGGGAGCCCCGCTGCCATGAGAACCCACCACAAGCACGTGCTGATGTGCACCGGGCCGCGCTGCACGCAGGACGGCGCCGAAGCCGAGGCGCTGTTCAAGGTGCTCGGCCAGACCATCGATGCCTGCGAGGGCCTGCGCGTCAAGCGCACCCGCACGCACTGCTTCGCGGTCTGCAAGCAGGGGCCGCTGATGGTGGTCTACCCCGACGGCGTCTGGTATCGCAACCTGGATGCCGCCTCGGTGCGGCGCATCGTCGACGAACACCTAGCCGGCGGCGCGCCCGTCGAAGACCGCATCTTCCACCGCACCGGCCTCGGTGACGTCGAACCGGAGCCGCAGCCATGAGCACCCTATCCCACGGCGGCATCGTGCTGCTGACCCACGCCGGTACCGACCTGTCCACGCTGCAGCGGGCAACGGCGCAGTTGCCGGACGGCTTCGCCGGCGTCACCGGCCTCCACCTGCAGGCCATCGGCGACGATGCGCGCATGGCGGACCTGCTCGCTGGCCCGATCGCCGGCGCCCGCATCGTGATCGTGCGCGTGCTGGGCCGGCTGCAGGCCATTCCCGGCATCGACGCGCTCCTCCAAGACGCGCGTGCGCAGGGCCGGGCGCTGGTCATCGTCAGCGGCACCGGCGAGCCCGATCCGGAACTGGCCGCGCGCTCGACCGTGCCGCCCGCCCTGCAGCAGGAGGTGGCCGCCTACCTGCAGGCCGGCGGCACCGGCAACCTGGCGCAGCTGCTGCGCTGCCTGTCCGACCGCCTGCTGATGACCGGCTTCGGCTACCAGCCGCCCATGGCGCTGCCCGAACACGGCATCTACCACCCGGAGCTGGCCGCGCCCGCCACGCTGGACGACTGGGCCACCATCCGCAACCCGGCGTGGCCCACCGTCGGCATCGCCTTCTACCGCGCGCACTGGCTGTGCGGCAACACCCGCTTCATCGACCAGTTGGTCGACGCGCTGGCCGAGCAGCAGCTCAACGCCCTGCCGGTCTATACCGCCTCGCTGCGCACGCTGGATGCCACCGGCATGCCGGCCGCCCTCGACGTCTTCGCCGATGACGGGGTCGGCCGCATCGACGCGCTCGTCAACACCACCTCGTTCGCCATGGGCGATGTCAACGCCGACGGGCCGACCGCCGCCGGCTGGTCGGTGGCGGCGTTCGCGCGGCTCGACGTGCCGGTCGTCCAGGCCATCGCCAGCAGCATGACGCAGGCCCAGTGGGCCGCATCCGAGCGCGGCCTCAACCCGCTCGACACCGCCATGAACGTGGCGCTGCCCGAGTTCGACGGCCGCATCGTCAGCGTGCCCATGTCGTTCAAGGACGAGCGCGACGAGACCGCCTATGCGCCGCTGCCCGACCGGGTCCGGCGCGTGGCCGGCATCGTGGCGCGGCAGGTGGCCCTGCGCCGCACGGCCCCGGCGGACAAGCGCATCGCCTTCCTCTTCACCAACTCCAGCAGCAAGGCCTCGCAGATCGGCAACGCGGTCGGGCTGGATTCGCCGGCCTCGCTGCTGACCCTGCTGCGCGCCATGCAGGCGCAGGGCTACCGCATCGACGGCCTGCCCGAATCCGGCGACGCGCTGATCCACGCCCTGATCGACCGCGGCGCCTACGACGAGGACTACCTCAGCGCCGCGCAGCTGGAGCAGGCCATCGCCACCGTGCCGGCCGCGCGCTACGCCGCGTGGTTCAGCGACCTGCCCGCGCCGCTGCAAGACAAGATGCGGCAGCGCTGGGGCGATGCGCCGGGCAACGCCTATGTGCACGACGGCAAGCTCGTGTTCGCGGGTATGGAATACGGCAACGCCTTCGTCGCACTGCAGCCGCCGCGCGGCTACGGCATGGACCCCGACGCGATCTACCACACCCCCGACCTGCCGCCCACGCACCACTACTACGCGCTCTACCGCTGGCTGCGCGACGAATGGCGCGCGGATGCCATCGTCCACGTCGGCAAGCACGGCACGCTGGAATGGCTGCCGGGCAAGGGCGTGGGCGTATCGCAGACCTGTTTCCCCGACGCGCTGCTGGGCGATCTGCCGCTGTTCTACCCGTTCATCCTCAACGATCCGGGCGAAGGCTCGCAGGCCAAGCGCCGCGCGCACGCGGTCATCATCGACCACCTGACGCCGCCGATGACCACCGCCGACACCTACGGCCCCCTGGCCCAGCTGACCCAGCTGGTGGACGAGTACTACCAGGTGGAAATGCTGGACCCGGCCAAGCTGCCCCTGCTGCAGCAGCAGATCTGGGACCTGATCAAGGAAGCCCGGCTCGATGCCGACCTGGCGGCGATGCTCAAGCATGATCATCACGATCACGATCACGACCATGAGCATGAGCATGAGCATGGACACGGGCACACGCATGCCGAACCGGCGCGCGTAAGCGGCGGCACGTATCGCCCGGCCACGCCGAAGGCCGCCGGCGCGAAGCGGTACCGGCCGGTTTCCGCCAAGGCGCACCGCCACCCGCATGGCCATCACCACGGCCATCATGACCACGGTCACGGTCACGGTTACGGTTACGGTCGTGATCATGGTCACGAGCACGAGCACGAGCACGAGCACGAGCACCATCATCACCACGATCACGACCACGCGTGGGACGCCACCCTCAACGCGGACGGCGTGCCGCTGTCGCTGGCGAAGATGGACGGCGTCGACGTCGCCCACCTGATCGAAGACATCGACGGCTACCTGTGCGAACTGGGCGCGGCGCAGATCCGCGACGGGCTGCACGTGCTGGGCCGCGTGCCGGCCGATGACGCGCTGGTGGACATGGTCTGCGCGATGGTGCGCCTGCCGAATCTGGGCGTGCCGAGCCTGCCGGCCGGCGTGGCCGAAGCGCTCGGCCTTGCCTGGGATGCGCTGCAGCACGACAAGGGCAAGCGGCTGGAAGCGGTGTCCCCGCCGTTGCAGCGGCTGTCGGACCGGCCGCTCGTCACCCGCGCCGATGCGCTCGACGCCGTCAGTGCCCTGACCCGCGCCCTGATCGCCGCGCTGGCCGAACACGGCTTCGACGCGACCCGATCCGACGCCGCGCTGGCCAGCGTGCTGCCGGGCATCGCCCACACCGGCGCGATCCGGCAGACCCTGGCCTTCGTCTGCCGCGAGCTGGTGCCCAACCTCGCGCGTACCACGGAAGAGATCGGCAACCTGCTGCACGGCCTGGCGGGCGGCTACGTGCCGGCCGGCCCGAGCGGCGCGCCCACGCGCGGCATGGCGCACGTGCTGCCGACCGGGCGCAACTTCTATTCGGTTGATCCGCGCAGCCTGCCGTCGCAGGCGGCCTGGCGCATCGGCACGGCGCTGGCCAACGAAGCGCTGGCGCGCCATCGCACGGAAACCGGCCACGATCCGGAGTCGGTCAGCATCAGCGTGTGGGGCACCAGCGCCATGCGCACCCACGGCGACGACATCGCGCAGATCCTGGCGCTGCTCGGCGTGCGGCCGCGCTGGCAGGCGGAGAGCCGCCGCGTGGCCGGCATCGAGGTGATTCCGCTGGCCGAGCTGGGCCGGCCGCGCATCGACGTGACGGTGCGCATCAGCGGGTTCTTCCGCGATGCCTTCCCGCACCTCATCCACCTGGTGGACGAAGCGGTGCACACGGTGGCCCGGCTGGACGAGCCCGTCGAGCGCAACTTCGTGCGCAAGCACTACCTGGCCGATCTCGCGCACCAGCTGTTCGCCGGCCTGCCGCCCGAGGCCGCCGAGCAGCGCACGCTCTATCGCGTGTTCGGCTCCCGGCCCGGCACCTACGGCGCGGGCATCCTGCCCCTGATCCAGGAACAGCACTGGCAGGACGATGCCGATTTCGCCCAGGCCTACATCAACTGGGGCGGCTACGCTTACGGCCGGCGCGACAACGGCACCGATGCCCGCGCGGATTTCCGCCACCGGCTGTCCGGCGTGGAGATCGCCCTGCACAACCAGGACAACCGCGAGCACGACATCTTCGACAGCGACGACTACCTGCAGTACCACGGCGGCATGATCGCCACCATCCGCAGCCTGACCGGCCGCCAGCCACGCCAGTATTTCGGCGACAGCCACAACCCGGATCATCCGGCCGTGCGCAGCCTGAAGGAAGAGACGCTGCGCGTGTTCCGCTCGCGCGTGGCCAACCCGAAGTGGATCGCCGGCATCCAGAAGCACGGCTACAAGGGCGGCCTGGAGCTGACCGCCACCGTCGACTACCTGTTCGGCTACGATGCCACCGCCCACGTGGTGGACGACTGGGTCTATGAGCAGCTGGCGCAGGCGTATGCTTTCGACCCGGCCATGCAACAATTCCTGGCCGAGAGCAACCCGTGGGCGCTCAACGCCATCACCGAGCGCCTGCTCGAAGCCATCCAGCGCCAGATGTGGGCCGAGCCGAAGCCCGATACCGTGGCCGCGCTGCAGGCCCTGCACCTGCGCAGCGAAGCGATGCTCGAAGCGCGCGGGGAGACAACGCAACGATGACCCACCACTATCCCTTTGCCGCCATCGTCGGCCAGGAACCGCTCAAGCGCGCCCTGCTGCTGTGCGCGATCGACCCGACGCTGGGCGGCGTGCTGATCCGCGGCGACAAGGGCACCGCCAAGAGCACCGCCGCGCGCGGCCTGACCGACGTGCTGCCGCCCATCACGCGCGTGGCCGGCTGCGCCTTCAACTGCGCGCCCGACGCGCCGCTGGCCGAATGCGAAGCCTGCCGGGCAGGCGACGCCGCGCACGCCAGCGCGCCGGTGCCCTTCGTCAACCTGCCGCTGGGCGCCACCGAAGACCGCGTGCTCGGCCACCTCGACATCGAGCGCGCGCTCAAGGACGGCCGCAAGGCCTTCCAGCCGGGCCTGCTGGCCTCGGCGCACCGGGGCCTGCTGTATATCGATGAGGTCAACCTGCTGGCCGACCACCTGGTCGACGTGCTGCTCGACGTGTCGGCCATGGGGCACAACACGGTCGAGCGCGACGGCCTGGCGATGCGCCATCCCGCGCGCATCACGCTGCTCGGCACCATGAACCTCGAAGAAGGCGACCTGCGCCCGCAGCTGCTCGACCGCTTCGGCATGATGGTGGAAGTGGCCGCCCCGCGCGACGCCGCCGTGCGGACCGAGGTGGTGCGCCGGCGCCTGGCGTTCGAGGCCGACCCGGCCGGCTTCGTGGCCGCCTGGCAGGCCGACACCGATGCGCTGCGCGCCCGGCTTGCCGCGGCCCAGGCAATGCTGGCGCGGGTCGCGCTGCCCGACACGCTGTTCGCCTTCATCAGCACGCTGTGCTGCGAGTTCGAGGTGGCGAGCCTGCGCGCCGATATCGTGATGCACAAGGCCGCCCGCGCGCTCGCCGCACTGGACGGCCGCACCGAAGTCACCGCCGAGGACGTGCGCGACGCGGCCGAGCTGGTCCTGCCGCATCGGCGCCGCCGCAAGCCGTTCGAGCAGTCCGGCCTGGACCGCGAGCGGCTGGACGAGCTGATGCGGCAAGCCACGCCGCCGCCTGCAAGCCCCGACACCGGCCCCGGCACCGAAACGGACACCACCCCACCCGAAGACGACGGCGGCGAGACCGCCCCCGCCGACGGCGCCGCCGAACAGGTCTTCGCCGCCGGCCCGGCCGCCACGGTCGGCCGCATCGAAGTGACTGCACGGCAAACGCACGAGGCCGGCGGCCGGCGCAGCCTGGCCACCGGCACGCGGCGCGGCCATGCCATCGGCGCGGTGCCGAACGAAGCCCCGTCCCGGCTGGCGGTGGACGCGACCCTGCGCCACGCGCTGCTGCGCGATCCGGCCGGCTTCAGCGTGACCCGCGCCGATCTGCACGAAAAAGTCCACGCCGGCCGCCAGGGCAACCTGATCCTGCTGGTGGCGGACGCCTCCGGCTCGATGGCCGCGCGCCGCCGCATGGAGATGGTCAAGGCCAGCGTGCTCGGCCTGCTGCAGGACGCCTACCAGCGCCGCGACCAGGTGGCGCTGATCTGCTTCCGCGGCGAGCAGGCCGAGCTGGTGCTGCCGCCCACGCGCCAGGTCGAGCTGGCCGAGCGCGCACTCGCCGCGCTGCCCACCGGCGGGCGCACGCCGCTGGCCCATGCCCTGCAGTTGGCGGCGCAAACCCTCGCGCAGGCGGGCGACCTCACGCCGCTGCTGGTGGTCATCAGCGACGGCCGTGCCAATATCGCGCTGGACGCGGGGCAAGACCCGTGGCGCGAAACGCTGGCGCTGGCCGAACACCTGGCCGCGCGCGGCACGCCGGCCCTGGTGCTGGATACCGAGCAAGACTACGTCCGCCTGGGCCGCGCCCGCGAACTCGCGCAGGCGCTGCAGGCCGACTGCCTGCCGTTGGATCATCTGAGTGGTGAGCAGTTGATGCTGACGATTCGGGAGCGGGTACCGGGATGAATGGGTTGGTTGGTATTGGGTTGGTATTGGGTTGGTGTTGGGTTGCTGCTGGATGGGCTTTGGGGTTGGGGGTTTGTGGTCCATCCCGGGTTTCGTCCCCTGCCGGGGCCGACCTACTTTCTTTGTCTTGCCAAAGAAAGTAGGCAAAGAAAGGCGCGCCCGAGATGGCGCCCCCCTCCTTGAATTTTTGTGACGGGGAGGGGAAGGGGGCAAACTCGCTTCGCTCAGACAGGCCCCCTTCCTTTTTCCTCCCCGTCACAAAAATTCAAGGCGCCATCTAGGGCAGGAACGGCCAAACCATCGCAGCACCAATTCAGCAGCAACAAGGTTTGCCGCAGCAAGGTCAGCGTACAGATTGTTTGCTTTGCCCTTGCCCTATGCGGCGCCTTGAATTTGTGTTGCAGGGAGGAAAAAGAGAGGGGGCTGTCTGAGCGAAGCGAGTTTGCCCCCTCTCCCTCCCTGCAACACAAATTCAAGGAGGGGGTCGCCGCATCGGGCGCGCCTTTCTTTGCTTACTTTCTTTGGCAAGACAAAGAAAGTGAGTCAGCCCCGGCAGGGGATGAAACAAAGGATGCACCACCAAGCCCCACCCCGGCAGGGGACGAAAAGGGCAAACCACGGGCTGAAGCCAAAACAGGAAACCCCTCCCATGAGGACCCCAAGCAAATGATCATCTGCATCGGCGCCGGCCCCGGCGACATCGGCTACCTGCCGCAACGCTCCGTCGACCTGATCCGCCACGCCGACGTGGTGGCCGGCTTCAACGCCGTGGTCGACGTGGTGCGCCCGCTCATTCCGGACACCGCCCAGGTCATCCAGATGGGCTACCGCGACCAGGTCGCCCAGCTCGATGAAGTGGCCCGCCTGCACCACGCCGGCCAGCGCTGCGTGGTGGTGTTCATGGGCGACATCCACTTCAGCGGCTTCCAGTACCTGGAGCGCGTCGAGCGCGCGTGCGGCCATCCGGTCGAGACCGTGCCGGGCATCTCGTCGGCGCAGATCCTGGCCTCGCGCGCCAAGGTCTGCTTCGACGAGACCAGCTTCATCACCTTCCACCGGCGCGGCGACCTGACGCCGTTCAAGCGCCACCTCGTGCACGTGCTGCAAGACCAGCGCAACGCCATCGTCATCCCCTGCCCGTGGGACGCCGCGCGCTCCTTCATGCCGTGGCACATCGCCGCCTACCTGCTGGAGAACGGCATCCCGCCCGGGCACCGCGTCGAGGTGTGGGAGCGCCTCACGCGCAGCGAGGCCGAATGGCACGGCAGCCTGGCCGAATGCGCCGACCAGCGCTTCTCCGACATGAGCATCATGCTGATCCGCACGCTGCACCCGATGGCCAGCCAGATCGAACCGCCGCCCGAGGCCGCATGACAACCACCGACGCATCCACCTCCACCCACGGCGCCGACTACGCCATCGTCCTGGCCGGCCACGGCAGCCGCGACCCCGACGGCGTGGCGGAATTCCTGGCCCTGGTGGCGCTGCTGCGCGAGCGCGCGGGCGGTCGCACCGTCGCGCACGGGTTCCTTGAATTCGCCACGCCCACCCTCGACGAAGCGGTCGATGCCGTGGTTGCCGACGGCGCCGGGACGGTGGTGATGGTGCCCGGCGTGCTGCTGGCAGCCACGCACGCCAAGAACGACATGCCGAGCGAACTGCTGGCGCTCAAGCAGGCCCATCCTCAGGTCGATTTCCGCTTCGGCGCGGCGATGGACCTGCATCCCAAGCTGCTCGCGCTGTGCCGCGAGCGCATCGTCGAGGCCGAGGGCCGCTCGGCGCAGACCGTGTCGCGCGCCGACACCTGCCTGGTGGTGGTCGGGCGCGGCACGTCGGACCCCGACGCCAACTCCGAGATCGCCAAGCTGACGCGCATGCTGGAAGAGGGCATGGGCTTCGGCACCGCCTTCGTCTGCTATGCCGGCACCGCGCGCCCGCTGGTGGCCGATGGCCTGAAGGCCGCCGCTCGGCTCGGGTACCGGCGCATCGTCGTGCTGCCGTATTTCCTGTTCGACGGCGTGCTGGTCAAGCGCATCTACGGTGCCGCCGACGATCTGGCCGCGCGCCATCCGGAGATCGAGGTGCTGCGCGCGCCGTACCTGGGCGTGCACCCGCACGTGGCGGACGTGTTCCTGGAGCGTGCCCGCGAGGGCATCGAGGGCCGCGCGGCGATGAACTGCGCGCTGTGCAAGTACCGCGTGCAGATCGTCGGCTTCGAAGAGCAGGTCGGCACGCCGCAGCAGAGCCATCACGGGCTGGTGCGCGGGCTGCTGGGCCGCGACGGCGCCACGCCCGCGCCCGCCGCCGACTG
Organism: Ralstonia nicotianae; assembly: GCF_018243235.1. Taxonomy (NCBI): domain Bacteria; kingdom Pseudomonadati; phylum Pseudomonadota; class Betaproteobacteria; order Burkholderiales; family Burkholderiaceae; genus Ralstonia; species Ralstonia nicotianae. The sequence continues at coordinate 98,003 of NZ_CP046675.1, read as the reverse complement.
GCCACCCTACGTGCCGCACCCGATCGAGGCCGAGAGCATGCGCATCATCGACGCCGGGCGCGACTGGTCCGGCGTGCCAGCCGACCATCAGATCGTGCTCAAGCGGCTGGTGCACACCAGCGGCGATTTCGACATCGTCGATGACCTGTATTTCTCGCCCGGCGCGGTCGAGACCGGCATCCGCGCCCTGCTGCGCTGCCGCCGCATCGTCGCCGATGTCACCATGGTGCAGACGGGCCTCAAGCGCGCGGTGCTCGACCAGTTGGGCGTGCAGACCTGGTGCGGCGTGCACGACGAAGAAACGCGCCTGCTGGCCGAGGCGCACGGCATCACCCGCTCGGCCGCCGGCATCCGGCGCGCCTGGCAGCGGTTCGGCAACGACGTGGTGGTCGCCATCGGCGACGCGCCGACCGCCATCGTGGAGCTGGTGCGGCTGGTGCGCGAGCAGGGCTGGCGCCCGCAGCTGGTGGTGGGGCTGCCGGTGGGCTTCGTCGGCACGCGCGAGAGCAAGGAGGCGCTGCGCCGGCTGATGCAGGTGCCGCGCATCACCAACCGCGGCACGCGCGGGGGCTCGCCATGGGCGGCCTCGGCGGTGAACGCGCTGATGATTGCCGCCATCGATCAGGTCTACCGCCAAAACCAATCCCTGCCGCAGCAGGCCTAACGATGCAGCCATCGGCCCGCCGCCCCTTCGACCTCGCCACGCCCGCGCCCAACGGCCTGCGGCGCGGCCGCACGACCGGCACCTGCGCCACCGCCGCGGTCAAGGCGGCGCTGCTCAGACTGGTGCGCGGCGAGACGGTCGATGCGGTGGAGGTCAGCCTGCCGGACCCGGACTACTGCCTGGAGGTCCCCATCGCGCGCATCGAGCCACTGGCCAGCGGTGCGGTGCGCGCCGACGTGCTCAAGTACGCCGGGGACGATCCGGACAACACCGACGGCGCCACGATCTTCGCCGAGGTCTCGGTCAACCACGCGGGCGAGGTGCGCTTCATGGCGGCGCCGGGCGTGGGCACCGTCACCCAGCCGGGCCTGCGTGTGCCGCCCGGCGAGCCGGCCATCAACCCGGTGCCGCGCCAGATGATGCGCATGGCGGTGGACGAAGTGCTGGCCGGCGGCGCCAACCCCGGCTTCGACCTGGCGATCGGCTGCGTGGACGGCGAGCGCATCGCCCGCCGCACCTTCAACCCGATGCTGGGCATCGTGGGCGGCATCTCCATCCTCGGCACCAGCGGCATTGTCGAGCCGATGTCGCTGGCGGCGTGGATGGCGTCGATCGAGGTGTACGTGCGCGTGGCGCTGGGCGATGCGCCCGAGGCCATCGCCTTCACGCCGGGCAAGATCGGGCGCGCTTACGCCGCGCACCCGCTGGCGCTGTCCAAGAAGCAGGTCGTGCAGATCGCCAACTTCATCGGCGCATCGCTCGACTACGCGCAGACCGCGCTGGAAGAAGACCGGCACCGGCTGGGCACGCTGTGGGTGCTCGGCCACCCCGGCAAGCTCGCCAAGGTGCTCGACGGCGTGTGGGACACCCATTCGAGCAAGAGCGGCATGGCCATGGGCTCCGTGGCCGCCGTGGCCACCGAGCTCGGCGTGGCCGCCGCGCTCGTCGAACAGATCAAGACAGCCAATACCGTGGAAAACGTGATCCAGATTCTGCAACACCAGCCAGGCGCCCAGGCGTTCTGGACCGAAATCGAGCAGCGCATCGCCGCGCGGATGCAGCCCAGGGTGCCGCGCGCGGACCGCGTGGCGGTGCGCCTGTTCGCCATGGACGGCACGCCGCTGGGCACGGCCGGCCAGGAGGCCGGGGCATGACCGCGCTCGGCCGTTTCACCGGCATCGGCGTCGGCCCAGGCCCGGCCGGGCTGATTCCCGTGGCCGCGCTCGAGGCGCTCAACGCCGCCGACCTGATCTACCTGCCCCGCGCACGCGACAGCGAAGCTTCCGTGGCGCGCCAGTGCCTGGCCGGTCTGGCGGTGCCGGACACCAAGCTGCGCGAGATCGCGTTCCAGATGGACCCTGACCGCAGCGTGCTGTCGCAGCACTACGCCGAACTGGCCGGCACCGTCGCGGCCGAGCTGCGCGCCGGGCGCAACGTGGCCTACCTGACCCTCGGCGATTCGCTCACGTATTCCACCTACGGCTACCTGCTGGCCGCGCTGCGCGATGCGCTGCCGGCGCTGGAGCACGTCACCTTCCCCGGCATCACCAGCTTCGCGGCGGTGGCCTCGGCGCTGTCGTGGCCGCTGGGCGAGGGCAAGGAGCGCATCCTGATCCTGCCCTGCCCCGACGACATGGAAGCGCTGCGCGCCGACATCGCCAGCCACGACATCGTGGTGCTGATGAAGATCGGCGCGCGGCTGCCGGCCGTGCTGGGTCTGCTCAACGCGATGGGGATCGCGCAGCATTGCGCCTTCGCCCGCCGCATCGGCCTGCCGGGCGAGGTGCTGTGCGACGACGTGCGCGCGCTGTCGGCGGACGCGAGCGGCTACCTCGCCACCATGCTGATCCGCCGCACCGCCAGGGAGAAGCGTCACGCATGAAGGTGTATTTCATCGGTGCCGGGCCCGGCGCCGCCGACCTCATCACGCTGCGCGGCGCGCGCATCCTGGGCAGCGTGCCGATGGTGCTGTACGCGGGCTCGCTGGTGCCGCCCGAGATGCTGCAGCACTGCCGCCCCGACGCCGAACTGCACGACACCGCCACCCTGTCGCTCGACGAGCAGGAAGCCTGCTACCGCCGCGCGCAGGCCGAGGGCAAGGACGTGGCGCGCCTGCACTCGGGCGACCCGGCCATCTACGGCGCCACCGCCGAGCAGATGCGCCGGCTGGAGGCGCTCAGCATCGACTACGAGATCGTGCCCGGCGTATCGTCGTTCACCGCCGCCGCCGCCGTGCTGGGTGCCGAGCTGACGCGGCCAGCGGTGTCGCAATCGATCGTCCTGACGCGGGTGTCGGGGCGGGCCTCTGCGGTGCCCGAGCTCGAATCCGTCGCGCGCTTCGCCGAGCACCAGGCCACGATGTGCATCTTCCTGTCCGGCCAGCGCCTGAAGCAGACCGTGGCCGACCTGCTGCTGCACTACCCGGCCGACACGCCGGTGGCGCTGGTGCGCCGCGCCACCTGGCCCGACCAGGCCATCCACCGCAGCACGCTGGGCGCGCTGCTGTCGGAAGTCAGCCAGAAAGACTGGCTGCTGACCACCTTGTTGCTGGTCGGGCGCGCGCTGTCGCGCGAGGGCGGCGTGGAGTCCAGCCTGTACGCGGCCGGCTTCACGCACATCTTCCGCGACGGCACCGACCGCAAAGCCCCGCGCCGCCGCCCGCGCAAAGCGCCCACCGGCAAGGAGACCGCATGAAGCCCACCGCGATCTGGCTGGTGCGCGCCGATGCGCAGCCGCTGGCCCGGCGGCTGGCCCGGGCGCTCGATGCCGAGGTGTACGAGCCGTGGGAGATCCCGCACGCCTCGCCGCGCGAGCTGTTCCGCCACGCCTTCGCGCACCATCGCCGCTGGATCATGGTGGCGGCCGCCGGCATCGCCGTGCGCTACCTCGACGGTCTGCCCCGCAACAAGCTGACCGACCCGGCCGTGGTCGTGCTGGACGAGGCCGCGCGCTTCGCCATCCCGCTGCTGGGCGGGCACGAGGGCGGCGCCAACGCGCTCGCCTACGAAGTGGCGCAGCTCACCGGCGGCATCCCGGCCGTCACCACCGCCACCGAGGCCCGCAAGCCGCTGACGCTCGGCATCGGCTGCCGGCGCGGCAAATCGATGGAGGCCATCGGGCGCGCCGTGATGGCCGCGCTGAGCCAGCGCGCGCTGGCCGAGGTGCGCGAAATCGCCACCATCGACCTGAAGGCCGACGAACCGGGCCTGCTGGCCTTCTGCGCGCGCCACGGGCTGCCGCTGCGCGTGATCGCCCAGGCGGACATCGCCGCGCGCGGCTGGACGGACGCTCCGTCGGCCTGGGTGCGCAAGAGCGTCGGCGTCGACGGCGTGTGCGAGCCGTGCGCGCTGATCGCCAGCCCGCGCGGGCAACTGATCGTTCCCAAGACGGCGCTCGACGGCGTGACCGTCGCTGTCGTCGAAGACAACCCTGCATGGAAGGACACCACCCAATGAGTGGCAAGCTGTATCTGGTCTCGGTCGGGCCCGGCACCCGCGAACTGATCCCGCCGATGGTCAAGACGGCCCTGGACGCGGCCGACGTGATCGTCGCCTACGACCTCTACCTGACCTGGATCGCGCCGTGGATCACGGCCAAGGACATCCGCACGCTGCCGCTCACGCAGGAGCGCGGCCGCGCCGAGCTGGCGATCGCCGAGGCGCGCGCCGGACGCACGGTGGCCCTGATCTCCAGCGGCGACATCGGCATCTACGCCATGGCCGCGCTGGCGTTCGAAGCGATGGCCGAGCACGACACCTTCGACGTGCAGGTCATTCCCGGCATCACCTCGGCCAACGCCTGCGCCTCGCTGCTGGGCTCGCCGCTGTCGCACGACTTCGCCACGCTGAGCCTGTCCGACCTGCTGTGCCCATGGTCGTGGATCGAAACGCGCGCGCGCCACATCGCCCAGGCCGACCTGGCCGTGGTGCTCTACAACGTGCAGAGCCGCCAGCGGCAGGAAGGCGTCTACCGCATCCTCGACATCCTGCTCGAGCACAAGCGCGCCGAAACGCTCTGCGGCATCGTCCACAACGCCTACCGCGAAGGCCAGGCCGCCGAGATCGTCACGCTGGCCGAGCTGCGCACGCGCCGCTTCGACATGCTGACCTCGCTGGTGATCGGCAACCGCTTCACGCGCCGCAAGCGCGGCTGGATCTACACCCCGCGCGGCTACGGCAACTGGGACGACACGCCGGACACCGTCACCGCGGCCGGCCTGCCCGCGCATGCGGTCTGGGTGTTCTCCGGCACCAGCGACGGCAACGCACTGGCGCGCGACATCGCTGCCACGGGCCGGGCCGTCGTGGTGTCGAGCGCCAGCGACTACGGCGCCGCGCTGGCCGGGCAGAACTGCCCCGGCGTGGCCGTGGTGGCCGGCCGGCTCGGCATCGAGCGCCGCCGCGAGCTGCTGCGCGAAAGCGCCGCGCACGCCATCGTCGACGCCACCCACCCGTATGCGGCCGAGATGTCGCAGCAGCTGATCCGGCTCGCGCAGGAGCTGGCGCTGCCCTACCTGCGCTACGAACGTCCGGGCGATGCCCAAGCCGCCCCGGCGCAGCGGGCCGCGTCGATGGAAGACGCCGCGCGCCTGGCAATGCAGCACGGCCGGCGCATCTTCCTGGCCACCGGCTCGAAAGACCTCGCCACCTTCGTCAGCGCGGACGCCGCCGGCCGGCACGCCTGGTTCGTGCGCGTCGCGCCGGACCCGGCCCACCTGCAGCGCGCCATCGACGCGGGCATTCCGCGCGCACGGCTGGTGGCGATGCAGGGCCCGTTCTCGCAGGCCGCCAACGAAGCGCTGTGGCGCGACTGGGGCATCGACTGCGTGGTGACGAAGGACTCGGGCGAAGCCGGCGGCTACCACGCCAAGGCCGCGGCCGCCGCCGCGCTCGGCATCCCCCTGATCGTGGTCGACCGCCCGGCCATCGACTACCCGGCGGTGGCGCATGACTTTGCCGGCGTGCTGATGCAGCTCGCCAATCTCGCCGACCGGAACAACGTCGAGGCTTGAACCCATGACCCAACGCATTCCCGTCACCGTCTTCACCGGCTTCCTGGGCGCCGGCAAGACCACGCTGCTGTCCGGCCTGATCCGCGACAACAAGCAGCGCCGCCTGGCCATCCTCGTCAACGAATTCGGCGAAGTGTCGATCGACGGCGCGCTGCTGCGCGGCGACGGCGAGCGCGGCGGCGCGGAGGTCCACGACCTGTCCAACGGACTGATCGCCTACGACGACGATGCCGATTTCCTGCCGACCATGCAGGCACTGTGGCAGCGGCGCGGCACGATCGACCACGTGCTGATCGAGACCTCCGGCCTCGCGCTGCCGACAGCGGTGATGGAAAGCCTGCAGAGCGAAGCGCTGGCGCCGTACTTCGTGCTGGACGCCACGCTGGCCGTGGTGGACACGCCCCTGCTGCTGTCGGGCGGCTTCGACCGCGCGGCCGACGACGACGCCACGCAAACCCCCATCGCCAGCCTGTTCGAGCAGCAGCTCGCCAACGCGGACATCGTCGTGCTCAACAAGATCGACGCGCTCGTCGAAGACGCCCAGCTCGACGCCGAGGCGCGCGTGCGGGCGCTGGCGCCGTCGGTGCGCTTCATCGAACTGGCGTTCGACGCCCGGCTCGACACGCGGCTCACGCTCGGCCTGCGTCTGCACGAGCCGGCCGGCACCGCGCACCGGCACTACGGGCCGGTGGCCACCCTGCCCGGGCTCAACCTGCGGCCGCTGGCCAACCAGCGCCTGCTCGACGGCCACAGCCACGGCGGCCAGGGCGCGCACAGCCACGGGCTGGCGACGCACAAGCATTTCCACGAGCGCGATCCGGGCTGGCAGTCGTTCATGGTCCGCAGCCACGACGCGCAGGACGCCGACACCCTGCGCCACGCCGTCGCCGCCATCACCCGCAGCGAACCGATCCTGCGCGCCAAGGGCTTTGCCCGCGCCGGCGCCGGACGGGTGCTGATCCAGGCGGTCCGCAACCGGGTGGAAGCCCGGCTGGAACTGGATGCCGCGCCGCCCAGGCAGGCCCAGCTGGTGTTCATCGGCTACCACCCGAGCCGCCCGCGCGTGGCCGAGCAGCTGCGCGAACTCACCGGCACCGACTGGCGCTGACCGCCCGCCAAGACCTCACAAGGACACCACCATGAAAACCGACCCCGCCGCGCACCAGCGCATGACCGAACGTCGCAAGGCCGGCTTCGAGAAGAAGAAGGCCGCCGCCACCGGCGAGAAAGGCCTGCTGATCGTCCACACCGGCACCGGCAAGGGCAAGAGCAGCGCGGCCTTCGGCATGGGGCTGCGCGTGGTCGGGCATGGCATGCGCCTGGGCGTGGTCCAGTTCATCAAGGGCGCGCTGCATACCGCCGAGCGCGACCTGCTGGGCCGCTTCGACAACTGCGACTTCCTCACCATGGGCGAGGGCTACACCTGGAACACCCAGGACCGCGACGCCGACATCGCCACCGCGCGCCAGGGCTGGGCCGAAGCGCGCCGCATGATCGAAAGCGGCGACTACGCGATGGTGATCCTCGACGAGCTCAACATCGTGCTCAAGTACGACTACCTGCCGCTCGACGAGGTGCTGGCGGTACTCGCCGCGCGCCCGGCCGCGCTGCACGTGGTCATCACCGGCCGCCACGCGCCCGAGGCGCTGGTCGAAGCCGCCGACCTGGTGACCGAAATGCGCCTGGTCAAGCACCCCTACCGCGAACAGGGCATCAAGGCGCAGCGCGGCGTGGAGTACTGACAATGGCCACATCACCCGATACCGCGCGGCAGTGCCCGGCGCTGTTCCTGTCGGCCCCGGCCTCGCACCAGGGCAAGACCACGCTGACCGCCGGCCTGGCGCGCCACCACCGCAACCAGGGCCGCACGGTGCGCGTGTTCAAGACGGGGCCGGACTATCTCGACCCCTATATCCTGGAGCGCGCCAGCGGCCAGCCCGTGCACTCGCTCGACCTGTGGATGACCGGCGAGGCCGACTGCCGCCAGCGCTTGTACGCCGCGGCGGCCGAGGCCGACCTGATCCTGATCGAAGGCGCCATGGGCCTGTTCGACGGCACCCCGTCCAGCGCCGACCTGGCCGAGGCCTTCGGCGTGCCGGTGCTGGCGCTGATCGATGCCTCGGCCATGGCGCAGACCTTTGCCGCCATCGCGCACGGGCTGGCGAGCTTCCGCCCGGCGCTGCCGTTCCATGGCGTGCTCGCCAACCGGGTCGCCAGCCCGCGCCACGCCGAACTGCTCACCGCCGCCCTGCCCGCCGGGCTGCGCTGCCTCGGCACCGTCGCGCGCGACGACGCCATGACGCTGCCCGAGCGCCACCTGGGGCTGGTGATGGCCCAGGAGATCGACGACCTCGAACCGCGGCTCGAACACGCCGCCGCCCGGATCGCCACCACCGGCCTGGCGGAGCTGCCGCCACCAGTCGCCTTCGCGCCGGCCCGCGCCGCGCCGATGCCGCCCCTGCTGGCCGGCACGCGCATCGCCATCGCCCGCGACGCGGCGTTCTCGTTTCTCTACCCGGCCAACCTCGAACTGCTGGCCGGCCTGGGCGCGGAACTGCGCTTTTTCTCGCCGCTGGCCGACGCGGCGCTGCCGCCGGCGGATGCGGTCTACCTGCCGGGCGGCTACCCCGAGCTGCACCTCGACACGCTGTCCGCCAACCGGGCCCTGCACGCCGCGCTGCACGCGCACGCCGGGGCCGGCAAGCCGCTGTACGCGGAATGCGGCGGCATGCTGTACCTGGCCGACACCCTGACCGACGCCGCCGGCCGCCGCGGCACCATGGCCGGCCTGCTGCCCGGCGCCGCCACGCTGCACACCCGGCTGGCCGGCCTCGGCCTGCAAGCGGTCGACCTGGGCGACGGCGAACTGCGCGGCCACACCTTCCACTATTCGAGCCTGGCAACGCCGCTCGCGCCGGCCACGCACGCACGCCGCGCCCATGGTGCCGGCAATGCCGCGCCCGGCGAGGCCGTCTACCGCCACGGCAGCATCGTCGCCAGCTACCTGCACGCCTACTTCCCGTCCAACCCCACCGCCGCTGCCCGCCTGTTCCGGCCATGACCACCACGCACCGCTACACCGAGGCCGATGTCGCTGCCGTCTACCGCGTCATCCGCGAGCGGCGCGACATGCGCCACTTCCGCCCCGACCCGATCGAGCCCGCGCTGCTGGCGCGCCTGCTGCGGGCAGCCCACCTGGCGCCCAGCGTCGGCTACATGCAGCCGTGGCGCTTCATCCGCATCACCGATGCGGCGCTGCGCGCGCGCATCCACGCGCTGGTCGAGGAGGAGCGCCTCAGCACCGCCCGGGCGCTCGGCCAGCGGGAAGACGAATTCCTGCGGCTGAAGGTCGAAGGCATTCTCGACTGCGGCGAAGTGCTGGTCGCCGCGCTGATGGACAAGCGCGAGCCGCACATCTTCGGCCGGCGCACGCTGCCCGAGATGGACCTCGCCTCGGTCGCCTGCGCGATCCAGAACCTGTGGCTCGCCGCCCGCGCGGAAGGTATCGGCGTGGGCTGGGTCTCGATGTTCGATCCGCAGCAGCTGGGCCAGTTGCTGCACCTGCCCGCCGGCGCCCGCCCGGTGGCCGTGCTGTGCCTGGGCCATGTCGATGCGTTCTACGACCGGCCGATGCTGGAGCAGGAGCACTGGGCCAGCCGCCAGCCGCTGGAATCGATGCTGTTCGAGAACCGCTGGCAGGTTGACTGATCCGCCCGTCCGGCGCGGGTTGCGCCACGGGCGACGCACCGGGCACAAACCCCGCGCGCCTGCGCCGCTGCATGCGCCCGCTCAGGCAGGCAGCCTAGCGCTTTCCCCGGGGCCCGGCGGCCCGCAACGCTGCTACCATGGCGGCCATCACCCGATGTGCCCCCGACATGTCCCGCGTCAAGAACGAAGACGAATTCGAACTCCGCCGAGAAAGCGTGCTCGACACCGCCGCCGAAGCCTTCGCCGCGGACAGCTACGCGAGCGTGTCGATGAACCAGATCGCCGCGGCATGCGGCGGCTCGAAGTCCCGCCTGTATCACTACTACGAAGGCAAGGAAGCCATCCTGTTCGACCTGCTGGACCGCTACACCCTGCGCCTGGCCGATCTGGTCGAACGCGCCGAGCGCGACGCGCTCCACGCCAGGCTGTCGGCGCGCGCCACGCTGCACCTGCTGATCCGCACCTTCCTGGCCGAGTACGCCACCTCGCGCACGCGGCACGTGGCGCTGCTCAATGACGTGAAATACCTGTCGCCCGAACAGCGCGACATCATCCTGGCGCGCGAGCGCGAAGTCGTCGCTGCCGTCGGCCGCCAGCTCGCCGCGGCCTACCCCGGCAAGGTCGACGACGCCAACCGCACGCCGGTCACGATGATGGTGTTCGGGATGATGAACTGGACGTTCACATGGCTCAAACCCGATGGGCCGCTGTCGTACGAAGGCTATGCCGAGATGGTGATTGAGATGCTGGAGAATGGGTTGGGTGGGGGTAAAACGCAATCCTAGGCCATGACAAACCGCTCCCTTCGATTTGAAGACGCGAATCTCCAGCACATGTTGATTTCACGCCTCCAGGCACTGAAACCTGGCCCAGCGCATGTGGTGGAGAGCGATGGCACGGTCTCCTGTGATGACGAAGACTATCCGCAGGTGGCCGATGTAGCCCACTCCATTCGGGACGCTTGTTTTCGTTGGTATTTTCGGTGGTCAGAAGATTGCAATTGGTCTTCCGCCTTCTGGAAGGAACTGAAGACGTCCGGCACGCCTTTCCAGGTTGAACACCACGACCGACGTGTTGTCTTCCTCCTCCCCAAGGGAAGCGAGGAACTGCACGCGGCAATGTCCGACCGCGCCTATGAAAGGGCTTATCCCCCTCAATAAAGCGCAAGCCACACTTGGCAAGGTCATATGATCCGGCTGGCTGACACTGTTCTCGTACTGCACGCACTGGTCGTCCTGTTCATCGTCGGCGGGTTGATCGCCATCCTGGCAGGCGCCGCGCTCAGGCAGGGCTGGGTGCGCAACCGCACTTTCCGGCTGACGCATCTCGCGGCGATCGGCGTCGTTGCGATGCTGGCGCTGTTTGACCTGCCCTGCCCGCTCACCGTGCTGGAGGATCGGCTGCGCACCGGGGCCGCGGGCCCGCAAGGCTTCGTGCAGCGCTGGGTGAGCGCCTGGCTGTATTACGACTTGCCGGCCTGGGTGTTTGCCACGGCCTACGTGGCGTTCCTGCTGGTCGTGGTGGTGACTTGGTGGCGCATTCCGCCGCGCGCATGAGAAGGATCCGGCATGTTGCGGAAAGCGCGCCCCGGCCCCGAGCGGCCTGACATCCCAGCTTAGGCCCGGCGACCGCTTCCAAGGTGCCGCGGTCACTCAACCGCCCCCGCCGCCGGGCCGGATTGCCACCGCGCAGCCCGGCTCATAGCGCGCCGGCAAGACTTGCCAGCGGGACCACGCGCGGCTAGGTTGATGTTAGCGGCTTGAGTGCGTTGCCGGCATCAAGCGCACGACCCCCCCCTCCCCCGTAGATGTGGCTCCGCGAGCCGTTCCGGTCGGCAATCCGGAACAGATCGAACCCCAGTCTTGCTGTGTAAGCGACGAACATGCTGACCGCTTCTGGTCGTAATGATGGCTCCGAGGGCAGCGATCAAACCCTGTTGTATTTCGGCTGGCTGACCTTGTTCATCTATCTGGCAACGCCGGCCGGTTACCTGCTTGATATCCAGACGTCGTACCTGCTCAAGAACCAGCTGCATGCGACGGCGACGCAGATCTCGATCTTCCGGCTGGTGACGGGCATCCCGGTGTACATTGCGTTCGCGTTCGGCCTCGCGCGCGATCACTGGAACCCGCTGGGGCTGCGGGATCGCGGCTTCTTCCTGATTTTCGCTCCGACGACCGCGGTGGCCCTCATCTGGATGGCGTTCTCAGGGTTCTCATACCTGGGACTGCTCGTCGGAATGCTGCTGGCAATGCTGTCGTCGCGATTCGTCGCCGCGGCCTATCAGGGGTTGATCGCCCTGGTGGGCCAGGAGAAGCTCATGTCCGGGCGCCTGAGCGCGCTATGGAACGTGGTCAGCGCCGTCCCCGTCGTTGCGGGCGCGTTCGCTTCCGGGTACATCTCCGGCCACCTTGCCCCGCAAGGGGCCTTCTTCCTGGTGGCGGCGGTCACGGTGCTGATTGCCCTGCTGGGGCTCTGGAAGCCCATTTCCGTCTTCGGCCAGCTCTACGAGAAACCACAGGCCAGGGGCACGGATTTCATTGGAAATGTCAGGCGGCTGGTGACGCATCGGGCCATTTATCCAGCGGTTCTCATCTGCTTTCTGTGGAACTTTGCGCCGGGATCCGCCACGCCTCTGCAGTTCTATCTGACCAATGCGCTGCATGCATCGGATTCCGTTTACTCGTACTACAACGGGATCTTTGCCGCCGCGTTCATCCCGACATTTCTGCTGTATGGCTTGCTGTGCAAGAAAGTATCGCTGGATAAGCTGCTATGGTGGGGAACGCTCGTCGCAGTGCCGCAGATGATTCCGCTCGCCTTCATTCACTCAGCCAATCTCGCGCTGGTACTGGCGGCACCGATCGGGCTGATGGGTGGTGTCGCCACGGCGGCGTACTTCGATCTCGCGATGCGGTCCTGTCCGCCCGGCTTGCAAGGCACCCTGATGATGCTGGTGGATGGCGTTCTCGCGCTCTCGGCGCGTGCCGGCGATCTGCTCGGCTCATGGATCTACAACAGCAGCCCAACGCACGGATTCACGTATTGCGTGATCGCGACGACCGTGGTCTACGCACTGATCCTGCTCTTGATTCCGCTGACGCCGAAGACATTGATCGCCACTAGAGATGGCGAACCCAACCCGGAGGCCGAGGTGCGGAACGAGCCCCGAGAAGCCGAGCCTACGTAGACTCCCATGACTTGGGCGGAAGCAGCCCGGCAGACGGATATCAAATACTCGAACCCGATGCACGGTGCGGGCGGATGCCGAACAATCTGCGCCGCACCCTGCGGCAAACACACTCAAGCCTTGGCGACAACGCTGATGTGCAGCACTTCCGCCCCTGCCGCGATCGCCAGCAGGCGGTCGACGTTCGGGTGCGCCCCCGGGCGGTTGCGCGCATCGGCCGTGTGCTCGGCGAACACCGCGAGACCATGCTCGGCCGCCTTGGCGTCGAGCGTGCCGAATGCCTGCTGCAGGTAGCGGTACACCGCCAGCGAGCCCTGCTTGCCCGGCTTGTTCTCGATGTCCGCCACCACGGCGCCCTTGCCGTCGATCAGGTCGATACGCTCGATCCCGTCGATCGCCGGCAGCTGGGCGAGGTTGTCCTTGAATACGTTGCTCGGTTGAATCACAAAAACACTCCGTTGGTTGGTAGGGCCGCTTGGGCGGGCCGTATCTTATCTGATCGATGAAACGCCTGATCCCGACTGCCGCACTGTTTGTTGCAACAGCAACCCCGGCTCAAACCGCCCCACCGACCCCAAGCGCCGTGCTCTCACACATCGCTTCCGCCGGCGCAAGGCAGACCCTATTGGCGTCCTACGACACGCCCCAATGGAACGCCATTCTCAAAGGCATCGCCTCGGGCGACGACGATTGGCTGCGCGTGTACGAAGCGCTGCGGCGCGTGGCGGATGCGGCTGCCGGCGAGGATCTTGGCGACGCCATCCACGACGCGCTCCCGCAGCGGCCCTTTGAAGTCTTATCCCTGTTGGGTGCGGAAAGCGGCGCCACGCCGCAGCAGCTTTGCACCTTTACCTTCGAGTCCAGGCGCCCCGCGGAGGGCGTCGGCGCCTATCTCGGCCGACTCGGCCAAGCGCTCGATCGGGCGTCGAGCACGACGCAGCGCGAGGTGGCCAGCGCCTGCCGCCTGGGGATCGAGGCGACCCGGAAGGCGTTTCCTGAACGCTGACGCCCCCGGGGCGGCGGCACCCTAGCGCTCGTCGTAACTGACCACCACGCGCTCCGTCAACGGCCGCGCCTGGCAAGTCAGCACAAACCCCTGCCGGATCTCCCAGTCCTCCAGCGTGAAGTTCTTCTCCATCTCCACCCGCCCCTCCAGCACCTTGGCGCGGCACGTGCAGCAGACCCCGCCCTTGCAGGCGTAAGGCAGGTCGAGCCCGGCGGCCAAGGCGCTGTCGAGCACCTTGCCGTCGCCCACCATCGGCACATGGTGCGACTTGCCGTCGAGCACCACCGTCAGCGCCACGTCGCCCGCGACGGCGGCCGGCTTGCGCGGCCTGGCCGATGCATCGCCCACCGGCACGCCGAAGCGCTCCGCATGCACGCGCTCGCGCGGCACGCCGCGCGCCAGCAGCGCCGCCTCCACCGCGTCGATCATGGTGGACGGGCCGCAGATGAACGCCGCGTCGATGTCGTCGGGCGGGATCAGCGTGTCGAGAAAGGCGCGCGCCTTGTCGCCGTCGAGCCGACCGTTGAACAGCGCGATCTCCTGTGGCTGGCGCGACAGCACGTGGTACAGCGCGAAGCGGTCGAGGTAGCGGTCCTTCAGGTCTTCGAGCGCCTCGGCAAAGATGATGCTGTCCACCGTGCGGTTGCCGTAGACCAGCGTGAAGCGGCTGTGCGGCTCGGCGGCGAGCGTGGTCTTGATCAGCGACAGGACGGGCGTGATGCCGCTGCCGGCGGCGAAAGCGACATAGTGGCGCGCGCTCTCGGCGGCCAGCGGCACGTAGAAGCGGCCGTCGGGCGGCAGCACGTCGAGCGTCTGGCCGACGCGGATGCGGTCGTGCAGGTGGTTGGAAAACACGCCGGCATCCACGCGCTTGACGGCCACGCGCAGCTCGCCGTGCGCGTCGTAGTCCTGGACCGCGCAGCAGATGGAATACGAGCGCCGCAGCTCGCCCTGCCCGGCCGCGCCCGCCGGCACGCGCAGCGTGAGGAACTGGCCCTGCGTAAAGCGGTACGCCTCGCGCAGGTCGTCCGGCACGTCGAAGCGCAGGGAGATGGTATCGGCCGTCTCGCCACGGACTTCGGCAACGCGCAGCGGGTGGAATTGAGGCGTCATGGCGGTCGTGGCGGTCGTGGCGGTCAGTACGGCTTGAAGTAGTCGAACGGTTCGCGGCACGCGCGGCAGCGGTAAAGCGCCTTGCACGCGGTCGAGCCGAAGGCGGAGACCAGCACCGTATCGAGCGACCCGCACTGTGGGCAGGCTACCCGGTCCGCCTCCGCGGGCCGCACCAGCCGGATCGGGCGCACGCCCCCCGCCCCGACCACGTGGGCCGGCGGCGCAATGCCGAAGTGATGCAGCTTGCGCCGGCCCTCCATGCTGATCCAGTCCGTCGTCCAGGCCGGCGACAGCACGGTCTGCACGCGGAATGCGCCCACGTCGGCGCCCCGCAGCGCGCGGGTCACGTCATCGGCGATCTGGTCCATGGCCGGGCAGCCGGAATACGTGGGCGTGATGGTCACCGCCAGCGTGCCGGCCGCGTCGATGCGCACGTCGCGCAGGATACCCAGCTCGGCGATGGAGACCACGGGGATCTCCGGGTCCGTCACCGTATCGAGCGCGGCCCGTGCGCGCGCCAGCCTGGCGGCGTCCGCCTGCGCATCGGCCCGGACGGAAAGCGCGTGCCCCGCTACCATGTCGCCCCCGGGAACTGGCGGGCCAGGCCCTGCATTTCCGCCAGCAGGTAGCCCATGTGTTCGGAATGGATGCCGTGCTTGCCGGTGCTGACATAGGGGCCGGCATCCGGCCACGTCAGCGTGGCCTCGTCGAGCGTGTCGCGCACGGTGGCTTCCCAGGCGCCGCGCACCTGGGCCGGACGCACGCCGATGCCGGCCTCGACCACGGCCTCCTCGACCGCGTCGGCTGCGAAGAACTCGTTGGTGTAAGGCATCAGCCAGTCGAGCGCGGCCTGCGCGCGGGCGTGCGATTGCGCGGTGCCGTCGCCGAAGCGCACCAGCCAGTCGCGCGTGTGGGCGAGGTGGTAGCGCATCTCCTTGACCGACTTGGCGGCGATGGCCGCCAGCTCCGCATCGGCGGATGCGGCCAGCGCTTCCCACAGCGGCACCATCAGCGCGGCATAGAGGAAGTGGCGCACGATGGTGACGGCATAGTCGCGGCTGCCGGCGGCCGTGCCGCACAGCGGACCGGCGTGCGGCAATTCCAGCAGCGTGTAATTGCGGAAGGCGGGCTCGTCGCGCCAGTAAGCGTAGTCGTCCTCGCTGCGCGGCATGCCGGTCAACTTGCCTTCGAGCCGGCCGGCGTGCGTGTAGAGCAGCCGGGCCTGGCCGATCAGGTCCAGGCTCAGGTTGGACAGCGCGATGTCCTCTTCCAGCACGGGGCCGTGGCCGGTCCATTCGGCGTTGCGCTGGCCGAGGATGAGCGCGCTGTCGGCCAGCCGCAGCACGTAGCGCAGGTGGGCGTCGTTGGTGGACTGCATCGCCGTCGCTCACATGTGGTTGATTTCGTCCGGCAGCCGATAGAACGTCGGGTGCCGGTAGATCTTGTCGGCCATCGGGTCGAACAGCATCGGCTTGTCGTCGGGTTCGCTGGCGGTGATGGCGGCCGACGGCACGACCCAGATCGAGATGCCCTCCTGTCGGCGCGTGTAGACGTCGCGCGCCATCTGCAGCGCCTGCCTGGCATCGGCCGCGTGCAGGCTGCCGCAGTGCTTGTGCTCCAGGCCCTGCCTGCTGCGGATGAACACCTCCCACAGCGGCCATTCGTGTCGATCCATCGCGGGCTCCTTCAGGCGGCTTGTTCGGTCGGCGCGGCCGGTGTGGCGCTGTGCGCCGCGCGCTTGCGGGCATGGGCGAGCGCGGCTTCGCGCACCCATTCCCCCTCGTCGTGCGCACGCTTGCGCGTGGCCAGGCGTTCGCGGTTGCACGGTCCGTGGCCGTCCAGCACGCGCTTGAACTCGGTCCAATCCAGCGGCGAGCCATCATAGTGGCCGCGCTCGGCGTTCCACCGCAGGCCGGGGTCGGGCAACGTCACGCCCAGCACGCGCGCCTGCTCGACGGTGGCGTCGATGAAGCGCTGGCGCAGGTCGTCGTTGGAAATGCGCTTGATGCCCCACGCCATGGTCTGCGCGCTGTTGGGCGAGGCGCTGTCGGGCGGGCCGAACATCATCAGCACCGGGAACCACCATCGGTTGACGGCGTCCTGCACCATGTCGCGCTGGGCCTGGGTGCCGCGCATCATGGTCAGCAGCGACTCGAAGCCCTGGCGCTGGTGGAACGACTCTTCCTTGCAGATGCGGATCATGGCGCGCGCATATGGTCCGTACGAGCACCGGCACAGCGGCACCTGGTTCATGATGGCCGCGCCGTCGACCAGCCAGCCGATCACGCCCACGTCCGCCCACGACAGCGTCGGGTAGTTGAAGATGGACGAATACTTGGCGCGCCCCGCGTGCAGCGCATCGATCATCTCGTCGCGCGCGCTGCCGAGCGTCTCCGCCGCGGCATAGAGGTAGAGGCCATGGCCGGCCTCGTCCTGCACCTTGGCCAGCAGGATCGCCTTGCGCTTGAGCGACGGCGCCCGGCTGATCCAGTTGCCCTCGGGCAGCATGCCCACCACCTCGGAATGCGCGTGCTGCGAAATCTGCCGCAGCAGCGTCTTGCGGTACGGCGCGGGCATCCAGTCCTGAGGCTCGATCTTGTGGTCGGCCGCGATGCGGGCATCGAAGCGCGCCTGCAGCGCGGACTCGTCCTGGCTGACGGCCGGCTCCTGCTCGGTGGGCACGCCGCCGGGAAGGTCCAGGCTCTGGGTGTACATGGTCACCTCCAACCGCATTCGATCGATGTGCGCGCGGCGCCCTGCGGCCCCGCGCTGGGGATGGATCGATTATAAATCGTCCGACCGGTCGGTCAATGAAAAAGCTCGGCCGGACAGGCGCCGAAAACCCTGTCCACGATCACGCACCCGCACATGGGCACACCCTGATCCCCGCTTTGGTGGTCCGCGCGCCGCTGCGAGCACCAGCCCGACCTCCACGGAATCCCGCTCAATCCCGCCATGCCGTCATCTGCACTCGCTTTGTCGAGCGGTTTGATTGGCCACGCCCACTATCCGGACCTCGAACGCGCTTCAGCCCGCGCATTCAAGATTCGCCACGCTCGCGCAACATCCCCCACAAGATCCCGCAGGCGGTGACGATTTCAAAAAACCGGCACCTGAATATGCCCCGCAATCTCAACAAAACTCTCCCGAGCAAACATTGGAAAAACCCTTTCCTATATTGAAGTTCCATTCAATTCGGGAGAAATACCAGTGTTGAGATCAAACATATTAAGGGCAGCACTATTGATTTCATTATTCGGAGGCATTTCAGCCGACCTGATGGCCCAGGCCAATGCATCACCATCGAAACCGAACGGCTCGCCGCTCCCCAATATCGACGGCATACCATCGGGCCTGCCGCCCAAAGCAAAGGCTGAAGGCAACACCGCCAAGCTCGATGGGGCGTTGATCCGCCTGCGGCAGAACACCGGCACACTGCACGCGAGGTCCGCTTCCGGCATCGAGAGCCCGGCGGCAACCCGCCCCGGCAGTTGCGTCAACGTCGACATCGCCGTGCAAGCGGACGCCCGGCAAACGGCCGCCCAACTGGAGCGCCTGGGCCTGCAGGACACCGCGGTGTACGGGAACTACATCAGCGGTTGCCTGCCCGTCGCGAACATCGACGAGGCCGCGGCCATTGCGCAAATCCGGCGGATCAGCAAGGTGGCGAGGTCCACGCATTCCGGCGTGGTCCAGGGACAGGGCGATTACGCCCAACTGAGCCGCTCGCTGCGGCAAGCGGTCAAGAACCTCGGTCAAGAACTGACCGGGAAAGGCATCACCGTCGGCGTGCTTTCCGATTCGTTCAACTGCAATAGCGAGCGCAATCAGGATGCACGCTACGTTGCGAAGAACGGCCACCAGGACGCAATGGAAGACGACATCGCCCGGGGCGAGCTGCCCGGCAACGGCCGCATCCGGATCCTGAAGGAACTGCGCGACTGCAGCGACGGTGGGGACGAAGGCCGCGGCATGGCGGAGATCATCCACGACGTGGCCCCCGGTGCGGACATTGCGTTCTACACCGCGTTCGGCGGGCAGGCCGACTTCGCGCAGGGCATCGAAGCGCTGGCGTTGCCGAAGAACCAGTCCACCGCCCGGGGCGTGCCCGGCGGTGGCGCGCAAATCATCGTCGATGACGTCGAGTATTTCGAGGAGCCCGCGTTCCAGTCCGGCATCATCGGCGTGGCGATCGACAATGTGGTCAGGAATCGCGGGGTCGCGTACTTCTCTGCCGCCGGCAACGGCAACGCGGATGCGTCCCCCGTCTCTTACGTCAACAATACCGCGCGCTTCGCCGACCAGCCGACCGATCCGAACGGCACGGGCACGCCCGGACGTCCGCTGAACTTCGACCAGTCCGGGGCAAGTCAGGTGTACGCGCTTCCGGTGCGGGCGCTGCGTCAGATTGAGGACACGCCGTTCTGGAGGTTCCGGGTCCAGCTCTACTGGGATCGGCCATTCGACAACAGCGCCAGCTCGCTCCAGGTCTGCCTGGCCGACAAGAACGGCAAGCCGTTCAAGGTCGTGGTCGACGGCGAGCCCTACCCCAGTTGCACCGACGCATCGGTGATCGGCCAGCAGGCCATTGCGTGGGGGACGCTGCTGGGCACCGCGGCGGAAGCCACGTTGCAGGTCCGGTTGCTGGATGGCGCTGCGCCACGGCGGCTTCGTCTGCATACCAGTCGGACCGTCATCGGCCAGTTTGGTACGGCGGACGCTGCCATCTACGGGCATCGCTTGTCGCCCAACTCGCTCACAACCGGCGCCGCCAACTACCTGGCGACGCCGATGTGCGATCCGACGCTCAAGACCGCGCAGCTGGAGAGCTTCTCCTCGCACGGCGGTGGCCTGGTGCTGTTCGACAATGACGGCCGCGCGCTGGCTCGCCCGGTGCTCGACGGCAAGCCGGATATCGTCGGCCCGGATGGTGCAAGCTCCGTGTTTTTCGGCCGCCAGGCCAAGGACGGGGATCGGGGCTTCGGCGTCTACAACCTGAACTGCCGCTACTATCCCGCGTACCCCTATCAGTTCCTCGGCACCTCGGCCGCGGCGCCGCACCTGGCCGCCGTGGCGGCATTGATGCGCCAGGCGGTGCCACGGGCCACGCCGGCGCAGCTCTATGACGCCTTGCGCAAAACGGCCACGGACATGGGCCCGCCCGGCCGCGACAACGCCACCGGCCCCGGCTTCGTCCAGCCCGAACGCGCACTGCGTGAACTGATCCGGCAGGCATTCGGGCAGTCTGGCGCCTTCCCATCGGGACAATGAGCGTGGCCACCCGGCCTCCGGGAGACTGATCTCCCGGCTTGACCGGCCCGGGGTGCCGGCCTCGGGCCAGCCCGCGGGTCGGACATCGCCGGGGTGGGCATGCCGCGCCGACCCGCATTGCGCGCGCCGGTCACGTTGCTGGACGGGCGCGCGACCACGGCCCCAACCACTGGCATCAACGTGTCACTCAGCACGCATTCTTTCTTCCGGACTGACGGACCGATTGACCTGAAAGGATTTTTCTGGATGACTGACAAATCGAGCCGGTGTTGAAAAAATGATTTTAAATAGCGATCTGCACCTAATTTCAAAATCACTTCAATCACGCAAAAGGTGGGGAAATTTACAAGAAAGCCTGGCCGCCATCCCATTCCACAGTCACCGTATTTCCTGAAAATCACCCGCTTCCTGATTCCCAGCCATTCAATTTTCTGGAAAATCAATATCCACTGAATACAATCATCAATCCCTTTATCACGAGCGCAAGATGATGCGTGCTCCTGGGACAGGTGCATACCCCAGGCGTTAATGGCATGGGGGCCCGCATCCCGCGCTCATTTCACACAGGAACCATATGAAACTCTACGCATTCCACCGTGCCGGCCGAATCGCCCTGATTGCGGGCAGCCTCTTGGCGATCGGGCAATCGGCGTCGAGTTATGCCGCTGCGTCAGCGCCGGTTGTTCCGGAGGGCTACGTCTATCGGGATCAACTCGTGGCCAACGCCAGCGCGCACTGCATCAGCATCGACTTCAAGCTGCTGTCCGGGAAAACCGAGACGCGGCACTTCGTGGACGATTCCTACGTCGTACTGGAAGCCAAGAACCTCGGCGTGCACTACAAGACGGCCAATGTCACGTTTTACAAAAGCGACACCCAATGCTCCGGGGAAGTGCTCAAGACCAAGCCTGACGTGGATGTCAGCGGTCGATTCATCGTGTTTTCCACGAGCGACGCATCGTAGGCATCCACAAGCGCCGGGCGCCTTTGCGACAAGCGCACAGGCACCAGCAACCTGATCCGGAACCGCGAACCGATCAGGCCGTGAGCGATGCCGCCGCCTTCCGAGGCGACCGGCATCGCATAGCGACATACCACGTGTACTGACTGCGTGAACCGGCTCGACGCGCCTGAGCCCGATTGAAAACGCCGCGCCGCAGTACGCGGCGCGGCGCGGCGCCTGGAGGGTGATCCGGAGGTGATCAACGCCCCGCGCAATCGAGTGCGGGCTGGCTGAGACGGTCGGAGGCTGCCAGAGGTGAAGGCATCCCGGCAGGTGTAGCAAGGCATGGTGCCTGCGACGCCCATGCCTCCCGCCTCAATTCACCGCGCTCACATCGGCTTGGGCGCAATCACCATCCACATCACGCCGAACCGGTCGACCAGCATGCCGAACCGTTTGGCGAAGAAGGTCTCCGCCAGCGGCATCGACACCTGGCCGCCGTCGCCGAGCGCCTTGAAGGTGCGCTCGGCATCGGCCTCGTCCGCCACGTCGACGGACAACGAGAAGCCCTTGAACTCGGCCTTGCCCGAAGCCATGCCGTCGGATGCCATCACCAGGGTATCGCCGATGCGGAAGGCGGCGTGCATGACCTTGTCGCCCGGCGGCACCACGCCGCCGCACTGCTCGGCCTTCGGCTCGGCACCCGGGGGCGCGTCCTTGTAGCGCATCAGCATGTCGACCTTCGCGCCGAGCGTCTTCTTGTAGAACTCCAGCGCCTCTTCGCAGCGGCCTTCGAAGAACAGATAGGGTTGGACTAGCATCACAGCTCCTTGGTCGAGAACAGCGATGGCCGCGTGGCTGCGGCTCTTGTGGGGAAAGTGAAGCGTTCGGCAGCGCCGGCGCTCAGGCGCCGGCATGCTCGGGAACCGGCATCGGCACCGAAGCGTGTTCGTGCACCACCAGCCAGCGGCCGCCGATCTTGCGCCAGCACACGGTGGCGCGCGTTTGCGCATCGTGCTTCGTGCCATCGCGATACCGCGCGCGCAGCCGGTTCACGCTGAAGCAATAGGCCAGATCGCCGCTGACCGCCAGGTGCAGATCGACGAACTGGAAATCGGCCGGGCCCTCCAGGGCATCGAACCAGTCCTGCCAGTTGCAGCGGTACGGCTCGGCGCCCTTGACGAACAGCGGCGGCATCACATCGAACACCACCACGTCCGGCGCGTAGTGGCGCACACCGCGTTCACATCCTTGGCGCGGACGGCGTCGGCCCATTCCTGGATCAGCGCACGAATTCGGGCTTCGTCGTCTGCCACGGTCGTCACATCCGCCATGTCCGCCTCCTGAAAAAAAGCTTGGCAAAGCACATTGCCAGGGACTACGGTGTCATTGTGAACACTGTCCACAAACCATAGCAGACAGAATCGACCGTGTCCACGTGGAGATGACATGACCCAGCAGCACGCCCGTCCGCCCGCGCGGACCACCTACCGGCACGGCGACCTGCGCCGCGCGCTACTCGATGCCGGCATTGCCCTGGCGCGGGCCGGCGGCCCCGATGCGATCGTGCTGCGCGAAGCCACGCGGCGCGCCGGCGTGGTACCGAATGCCGCCTACCGGCACTTTGCCGGGCGCCACGACCTGCTGCAGGCGGTGCGCGCCTCGGCCCTCGCGGCACTGGCCCGCGCGATGGAGGCCGAACTGGCGCGGATCGACCCCGCCCAGCCCGAAGCCGAGCAGGCGCGCGCGGCGCTGCGCGCGGTCGGCGTGGGCTATCTGCGCTTTGCGCAACAGGAGACCGGCCTGTTCCGCACCGCATTTGCCGTGCCCGACGAAGTCGAGCACGACGCGGATCCGGACAAGGCCGGCGACAGTGGACTCAATCCGTTCCAGTTGCTGGGCGCCGCGCTCGATCGCATGACGGCGGCCGGCGTCCTGCCCGCCGAGCATCGCCCGGGGGCTGAATACCTGGCCTGGTCCGCCGTGCACGGCCTGGCGCTGCTGATCATCGACGGACCGCTGCGCGGCCGGCCGCCGGAGCAGACCGGCGCCATCGCCCTGCGCGTGGTGGAAATGGTGGAGAACGGCCTATAGCCGGATCGCCGGCGCGCTACGCCGGCGGCATCGCCCAAGTCGTGCCGAAACGGCGGCACCGTAGCCTCGATGCGGCCACGCATGCGCCCGGCACACGGCGGAAGAACGGTTCGGCGGCGGTGCGAGACGGCCGGGCACCCGCCCCGGCCCCTGCCCGCACTGGTAGGCCTCAGCCCAGCGCCGAGACGATCGCCTGGGCCAGCTCGTTCGCCTCGAACTTGGCGACGTAGCCGTTGGCGCCCACGCGACGCACGTGGTCTTCGTTGGCCGAACCCGACAGCGAGGAATGGATCACCACCGGAATCGACTGGAACGCCGGCTCGGACTTGATCTTGCGCGTGAGCGTGAAGCCGTCCATCTCGGGCATTTCCAGGTCGGTCAGCACCAGCGCGATCTTGTCGCGCACGGTCTTGCCCTCGCGCGCGGCGTCGCGGGCGATGTTCTGCAGCGTGTCCCAGGCTTCCTGGCCGCTCTTGGTCATCACAAACGGCGCCCCCATCGCCTCCAGGCCGTTGGCGATCAGCGAACGGGCCAGGCCGGAATCGTCGGCCACCAGCAGCTTGGCGCCCGGCGGCAGCTTGATGGCGCGGCCGTCGCTGTCGGGCGCCAGGTCGGCGCGGCGGGTCGGGAACACATCCACCAGGATCTGCTCGACGTCGATCACCTGCGCCAGGCGCGAATTGTCGGCACTGCCGTCCAGGCGCGCGAGGCTGGTGATGTTGGCGCTGCCCACGCTCGCCTCGGCGGGAAAGATCTGGCTCCATTCCAAGCGCACGATCTCGTCCACCTCTTCCACCGCAAAGCCCTGCGTGCTGCGCGCGTATTCGGTGATCAGCAGGATGTTGGCATTGCCGTTCTTGCAGCCGATCACGCTGGCCAGGTCGATCACCGGGATGATCTGGCCGCGCACATTCACCGCCCCCAGGATGTGGGCGCCGGCATCCGCCACATGCGTCACCGGCGGCATGACCATGATCTCGCGCACCTTGAACACGTTGATGCCGAACAGTTCCCGCTGGCTGCGCTGCGATTCGCCCAGGCGAAACAGCAGCAGCTCGAAGCGATTGTTGTTCGTCAGATTGGTCCGTTCATCAACTTCCTGCTGCGACATCGTCTTCCCCCTGTTGCACGCTATGTGGCGGTAAACGGCATGGAGGCGCGCAACTTGAAGCCGTTTTTAAATGTGCGCACGGCGGCATCCCGGCCAGCGATCCGACGCGCCCGACCGGTCGATCGCGCCAGAAGCATGCCCCGTCCCCGGGTTCCGTCCCGGCTGGCCGAATGTGGGCCATCGGCTTCGATCACCGAATCGGATGATCTGCGCTTGCCGCGGGACTGTGAGACATTGGGTATCCCGACGACGGCATCCGTCTCCATCCGACACCCTGGCCTTGCGACATGGGCGATTGGCATGGCTACCGTGACGGATGCCGGTGCCTGAGGCTTCAGGAGACACACATGAGCCGCAAGAACACGATCTGCCTGTGGTACGACGGCGGCGCTGTCGACGCCGCCACCTTCTACGCCGAGATCCTCCCCGACAGCGCTGTCGGTGCGGTCCTCCGCGCGCCGGGCGACTATCCGGACGGCAAGCAGGGCGATGTCTTGACGGTCGAGTTCACCGTTGCCGGCATTCCCTGCCTCGGGCTGAACGGCGGCCCGCATTTCAAGCACAACGAGGCTTTCTCGTTTCAAATCGCGACGGACGACCAGGCCGAAACCGACCGCCTGTGGAATGCGATCGTCGGCAATGGCGGCCAGGAAAGCGCATGCGGCTGGTGCAAGGACCGCTGGGGCATCTCGTGGCAGATCACCCCGCGCGCCCTCACTGCGGCGATATGCGACCCCGATCGCGCGGCAGCCAAGCGCGCATTCGACGCGATGATGACGATGAAAAAGATCGATATCGCCACGATCGAGGCAGCGCGGCTGGGCCGAGACCGATCCCCGAGCTGATGGAGCGTGCCGCGCACATGCGCTTCTGTTCGGATCAGGGCGGATGGCTGGTCGACCGATTCCGGCCGGCAACGAACGACCTGTGCCTCATCGGTCAGCGACCGCCAGCAACAGTAGCGGACGGCGAGGACGATTGACGATCATGATTCCGCCTGACGCGGCACCGACATCGTTCCGACGCGAAGCCTCGCAAACGACCTTGCCCGCACTCGCCGCCCATCCATGGGAGTCCGTCATGCTGAAATTTCTGCGCATCGCCGCTCAACTTGCGCTCGCGTCGGTTGTCATCCTGGCCGCGGGGTGCGGCAGCCTACCCACACGGCAGACGAGCGGTGTCGAGCGTCTCTACATCCTCAACTGCGGCGAAGGCGTCGCCGGTGACATCTCGCGCTGGTCACCAGGCGTGAATGTCGGCAAACCGATGGCATTTGCCGACAATTGCTACCTGATCAAGCACACGCAAGGCTGGCTCCTGTGGGATACGGGCGTAGACGATGCCATCGCCGCCCTGCCGGATGGGCAGGCCCCGGCGGATCCGAAGGCGATCCACTGGCGTCGGCCGAAAACGCTGGCGAGCCAGTTGGCACAACTCGGCGTCAAGCCCGCTGACATCCACTATGTCGCGATCTCTCACACCCACCCCGACCACATCGGCAACGTCGAGATGTTCCCGCAAGCGATGCTGCTGGTGCAGAAGGCTGAGTACGAATGGCCCGGCGCCAACCATGCGCCGCGCTTCAAGCCCGACCATCCGGTCACCGAGCTCGAAGGCGACAAGGATGTGTTTGGCGACGGCAGCGTCATGCTCATCTCGACACCCGGCCACACGCCCGGCCATCAATCGCTGCTGGTCAAGCTGCCGAAGACGGGGGCGCTCGTGCTGTCGGGCGATGCCGTCCACTTCCAGAGCAACTGGGACAATCGCCGCGTGCCCTCCATCAACTTCGACCAGGACAAGACGCGTGCCTCGATGCAGCGCATCGCCGATCTGCTGGTACGGGAAAAAGCGCAGCTCTGGATCAACCACGACAAAGCGCAGCGCGACACGCTGAAGATGGCGCCGGCGTATTACGAGTGAGCCCTGCCCCTCGTTCGTGGTCGTCCGACACCGGAATCCAGCCCTCGGCGCACTGGCCGGCGATGTAGGCGTGACCCGCGTCACGCCGTGCGTCGATCGAATTGAAGTCCAGGTCGCCCCCCTCGTCTGAAAACTTGCGGGTGTCGATCGCGCAACGCCGGCGCTTCCTGCGGGCTCATGCACCGGTCCCCTTGCGCTGTTTCTTCGCGCCATCCCGCACCCCAAGAACGTCGGCGATCGCGTTCAGGCTGCTGTAGGGCTCGCCGTTGTCTTCGAACCCACCATTCGACGCGGCCACGACACGATGGGGGCTGTCCATGCACTCGCGTGTCAGCATCGTGCCGGCACAACACGGACGAGCGCCCCCTCCTTGTCCGGCCTTCTGCGCCTAATAGCAACGCGATCCAGCAAGAAAAATAAACCACACCAAAGGCGCAAAACAAAAATAACATCAGTCATTAAAAGCAACACATTCAAAAATCACTTACCCCAGAAAGCAAAAACACAAACGACCCCACTTCCGATTTGAAAACAAAATTTCGCATCGAAAAAAAGCACAAAATATCGATAAATCATCAAATAAACAGTCGAAATTATCCAAATGAGCCAACCACAACACCAAAACGACACATGCTCATTTCCCAATAATCCAGCGGCCGTCGCACCTGCGACAGGCCAAGACACGCGCAGGGCAGATCGGATCAGCGTTCCTCCGATCTGCCCATACGCTGGCGGCTTGTGCCGCTCCCGATCCGTTACATCCATCTGTTTCTCAACGGCACCCCCAAGCAGTCAGTGGCACGCACCTCGGCATCACCTTAATTGGAATCCGGATTTAACCGCCGCCCCATTCAAGCAAACCATGAAATTCATAAAATCTTCCGGCCTCAGCATCACCCATCGCATCCCGAATATCGTTGCCGTTCATCCGCGACAACAACCGCTAGCAGCCCGATCCCTCGGGCAGCATCGAGCGCGGCGCACCAGAACCGCCCGAAAGGCCCGATTAAAACGGAGCCGGCCGGACCGACATAAAATCGCCGGGCACTGGATAAAATGATCACCGAAAGCCGCAAGGCCGCTCCCAGCAAGGGCGCGTCCCTCCTGCCTCCCCCCAAAAACCTGGGGTCGACGGACCGGATGGAAACACGGGCATGCCATCAGCGGGCCGCAACGCAAGCCCCGGTCTTCTTCAGCGAATTCGCCACGGAGCAACCTGCACCCTCCATGGTCGAGACCCTGCATCAGAGCAAGCAGGACTACTACGCGGTGCGACATGCCGGCAAACACGGCCGGGACTTGTTCACCGACAAGCCGATTGCGGGTGACGACAGCAGGATCGGCGCACAGAAAACCAGCCCGCAGCTCAGTACCCAGAGCAGCGGAACCCGCGCCATTCGCGGCTTTGCCGCGACGGCAAGCATCGATCAGGCTCGCGGTGAATACATTGCCCGGCTGCATCCGCACGTCACCAACATGCTGGGCGACGAAGGCGGCGTCGTGCACCTGGTGAGACCGTCCCGCGGCCCCTATGTGGCGGACAGCACGTTGAATTCCCGAACGTGAAGTTCGAACTGCGGCCCAAACCCGGCGTACAGCCGCAGGAGATGCCGGAAACGCTGCAGGACCGTTTGACCGCGGCGCTGCAGGGCGACAATGACGAAGCCTTGCGTCAAGTGCTGGGCGAGGCATCCACTTTTGCCCATCCGGACACGACCGTCGTGGATCGTGGCGATAAGAAGCCCGGGGCCACTCGACTGCTGCGGAGCTTGGAGCACCTCTCGGTGCCGCCCGATGTTCCTGTCACGTCTTATGGCGACCAGGCCTCCGACGTCAAACAGTTGCAGACGCTGGCCGAACAAGGGCGTCACGTAGATGGGGGCATCGTCAACCCT
Source organism: Ralstonia nicotianae (assembly GCF_018243235.1). Taxonomy (NCBI): domain Bacteria; kingdom Pseudomonadati; phylum Pseudomonadota; class Betaproteobacteria; order Burkholderiales; family Burkholderiaceae; genus Ralstonia; species Ralstonia nicotianae. The sequence goes on along the minus strand of NZ_CP046675.1, from coordinate 70,074 downwards.
CAGCGTGGCGACGTGGGGCAGAAGATCGACGTCGTCGGGATTCCGACACGGGTGCTGCGCAGCATGGAGGCGCTGTAAGAGCCTGGGCCTTTAAGGTGACCCGCGGCCAGGCGGACGTCCCGCCAACCACCGGAATGCCGCTTGGCCCGTAGACCGCATCGCGCATGGCGCGTCCGGAAATTCCGTGCACTCAAGGCCTTGGAACACGTTGTGTTTCCAAGGCTTTTTGCGCTGAATCTTTGGTGGTGGCCTACGGAGGCGAACGCAAAAACACGCTTCCAACGGTCGCGGGTTTTTGCGTACCAATGCACCACTGGTGTGGAAGCAGCCAGCTTTGCTGAACAGAACTCGCGTCTGCCCCCTGAACTGGTGTCCGTCGGTTTGCGCAATAGTCCAAATTTTCCATACCGACGGGGTATGGTCGTGCTCGAAGACATCTACGGATGTCCGTTGTGAGCCTCAGCCGGACAACTGCGCCAAGCACGACCTACGGCTCGGTTCGACCATGCAAGACGATCTCTTGAGTTGATCGGCGAGATGGATCGCGTCAGCGTTGTTTAGGCGCATGTGATTGATGGACGAGAATTCATCACCGTACAGCGACGCATATCTGATCTCGACAACGATGTCGTTACCCGCAAGCAGTTTAAGCATCTGTGGCATGCAGCCAGCCGCGGCGAAATCCGAAACAGAAAAAGTGGAGCCTCCTCACCGACCGACCTTCATGACGCTATCTTGTGGCGGCCACGCCGTCCTAAAACAGTTCATTCCGCTTATGCCCACGTCGGCACTGAACTGCGGCCAGATGCTTGTCCCGAGGCCCGAGTACGTCCGGCCCCCAACCGTTACCAGCATGTCCTTGATGATGGCCGGCTGCCGCCGTTGCGTTCTCGCCAGCCGACACGCTTCGGCCTGCTCCTAGCGCGATACCGTGTCCAACTTACCGGTGGCCTCGTATCGCTGCTTGTGCTGATTCCTGCCCGGATACGGTCCAGGATGGCGCACGATGGACACCAGCGGCCGGCAAACATTGAATTTGGCGACGTCTCCCACACGTGGCCGCGATGGCATTCCCATGTCAGCTTGCTCCGTATGTTTTTATATTGGGTAGGCGTTACCCAACAAAAAAGAGCGGCCAGTGATCCTTTTTAGTGAGTTCGGGATCATCCACGACGTCACCGCGCGGCGGCCGGAACGACTGGACGATCCGTGCTTGGTAACGGAACTCGTCGCCATCTTCGGACGGTATCGTCTTCGGCCAGCGGGCTCTGGCGGCAAGCGCAAACCTGAGCGCGCCCAAAACGCTGGCGGCCTGTTGCGGTCTTCCCACGGGATCAAGATGCCATGTCCTGCAAGCGCTGCCTAATTCCGGCGCAGGGCCAGGCTGTGCTCGCGCGCCTCTGAGATTCAGGGGGAAGTAGAAGCGACGGCTGTGCAAAAGCAACGCTCACACCGCCGGCCCATTGCTGTTGAGCTCCCGCCACCGGTTGGGTGTCACACCCTCCCAGCCTCTGAAAGCTCGATAAAACGAGCTCGTATCCTGATAGCCCAGCAGACACGCCACCTCCTCGATGTCAGCGGACGGATCGGCCAACAATTGCCGCCCGAGCTCTTGTCGCGCTTCAATCAGGATGCCTCGGAAGGATCCACCGTCATCGGTGATGCGACGTTGTAGCGTACGCTCGCTCATTCCGAGTTCGCGTGCCACGTCTGGCAGCTCCGGTCGGCCGCTCGCCAGGCTCCGCTTGAGAACGATCTTGACCTGCTCCCGGATCGAGCTATGCGCATCGAGTTCGCCAAGCGCTGAGGCCAGCGCTGGCGTGAGCATTTCAAGGAGCTCCGGATTGTGGCCTGGGAAAGGACGATCCAAGTCAGCTGACTTCAGGGTCAGCACATTGTGGGAAGCGCCGTAGCGGACCGGGCAACCAAAATAGGCTCGATGGATGTCGACCTTCGGGTCAGGACGTACGAACTGCACGCGACGAGGCGTTAGGCACTGCCCTGTGCCTCTGCGCCCAAGCTCAACCAAAGAGGCGAAGGTCACATCCGTTGCGACAGCAGGCTCCAGTTCTGTCGCGTATAACCACTCGGTCGTCATCGTGAACTCGCCATTCTCCTCGGTAAAGTGCAACTGCTCAGGCGTGCACAACCGCTTGAAGCGGGCGATCCGGTCAAGCCCGTCGCGATAGTTCCGCGCATGAAATGCCGCCAGGTTCGATGGCGGAAGCACCGCCGTATTGGCCGCTTCGACTAACTTGATGCCGATGCCGGGCTCCGGCACCAAATCCTCAAGCGCCCGCCACAGCGCAAAGTACTGCGCCGTGGTGACAAATCCCTGCCGATTCAGGTGCAAGGCTCCGGGGAGACGGGCTTGCCGCAGCAGCGCGGCCGGCGGCAGCCCGATACGCTCGATCGTAAGCCAGAAGGCTTGCGGGACTTTACAGCGGTCTGCCCGGGCTCCGCTCATGGTTGGCACTCTGCTGACATTGGACTGACACAGAAAATCTGACGGATAGGTCTCCGCTCGCTGACTGTGAAGCCATCCTATCGCATCTGGCTCATGATCATGCGATCGAACAAGCGGTCGCCAAGCCAGCTTCGGATCAGGATCATCGGCTTGGCGTACTTGCCGGCGACGTAGCGGGTGCGCGGCTGCTTTGCCGCAACCGCCTTGGACACGATACCTGCGATGACGCTCGGATCGGTGCCGCGCCCTTGCCCATAGGCGTCCTTTGTCGCTTTGGCGACCGCGTGCGTCAGCTTCGCATACGCGCCGTTGCCCGATCGCTTGAGCAGACCATCGGCGACCACGTCGCCGAACCCCGTCTCGATCAACCCAGGCTCGACGACCACGACATTGATACCAAAGGGCGCGAGCTCGAGCCGCAGACAATCCGACCAGCCCTCAAGCGCATGCTTGGTCGCGTGATACCAGCCCCCAAGCAACGTGTAGATCTTGCCGCCCATCGACGTGATGTTCACGATCGTCCCCGCACCGCTCTTCCGCATCGCTGGGAGCAGGAGTTGCGTCAGGCGGGCGGCACCGAAGACGTTGACCTCGAACTGGTATCGAGCCTCGTCAATGCCAACCTCCTCAATCGGGCCATACAACCCGAAACCGGCGTTGTTCACCAGCACGTCCACACGGCCTACTGCCCGAAGCATGGTATCGACTGCCGCCGTGATCTCCTCATCCTTCGAGATGTCCATGCGCACAGGTATTGCCCCAAGATCCGCGATGTCGCTCATCTTGTCCACGCTGCGCGCCGCAACGTAGACCTGAAAACCGTCTGCAAGCAGGCGCTTCGCGATTTCCTTGCCCATACCAGAGGATGCGCCAGTCACGAGCGCCGTCTTCTTTCGTCTGTCAGACATCATGATTTCCGTACCGATTGCGATCTGCCCAAAGTTACGCCCCTGGGGACGCCCACGCACTGGCGAACGACGTCAGTCGAGTTGCATATCGCGCCAATCGTATGCTGATCAGGCGGCTGCCCCCGAGCAACCGGCAGACTGTTGAAGACGGCTATCAAATAGTCAGCGCTCCAGCCTCTGCTGCCACGCGCGGCCGCCAGCGGCCAGCGCCGGGAGCGCGACTGACGGGAAGTGGTCAACGCCCTGCCCCACCTAATGCGAGCGGGCTGCGACTGGCGCATGCTACCGCACGACATTCCGCCCCGGCAGACCGTGTACCGATGGTCACCCCACCTCAGAAAAGAATGGCGCGATCCGCAATGACATCGACGCCATCTGCCACTGCCCGGCTCACCCCAAGCCACTACGATCTGCTCGTCTATCGCAACCGTGAGCGCATCTCATGAGCGTGACTGAATGGAAAAAAGTCTCGTGATTCCGATCGAGCTCAATACAGCATGGTGCTGTGCGAGTTGACCGTTCGGTGCGGGTTGTATCGGAGAAACCTTTCTAACAAGGATCAATGGCATGAAGGCGAGCTTGGTATTAGGACGATCGAGTGTGTCCATGATGCTCTTCGTTATGAGCCTGTTCTTCACAGTAGTCACGCATGCCCAGCAGTTGCCTGCCGACGAGATCATCGGGGCGTGGGAAGCCGAGGATGGAAGCGTGAAGCTCGACATGTACAAGGCAGGGCCGGAATTCGAGGCACGTCTCCTGTATGGCAACCAGGTCGTGGAATCTGACAATGCCACGTTCAAGCTGGACACGAAGAATCCTAATCCCGCGCTGCGTTCCCGCTCGCTGAAAAACGTCGTGTTTCTCTCGGGTCTTCGCTGGGAGGATGGCCAATGGACCGGTGGATCACTCTATGACGGCGCCTCCGGTCGCACGTACACCTGCAAGGTGACAATCAAGGACGGGAAGATGCACTTGCGTGGGTACCTCGGGATATCCGCCCTAGGACAAACCAAGGTATTCCATCGTGTGAGGGGGTGACAACCCTGGCAATTTTATCGCCATCAATCAAATCTGCATTGGAAAATAAAATGAGAATACCTAAATATCATCTCAAGAAATTCTTTTTCGCTACAGCTACGACGGCGATGGCCCTGACCGCAGGCACAGCCAACTCGCAGACAGCGATCCTTCAAAGGTCCGTTCAGCTTACCGTGCAGAATGCCACCTCGGGCTGTGTTCGAATCTATTTCAACAACGCTCAATACGACGTCCAATCTCTTCGTTCTACGTCTTTTCAGGCCGTTTCAAATTTCAATATCATGGCCTCCGTCTTCCGTGGCGCCTGCGGTGGTACAGCGACCAGAAATGTTTGGCACACCACGAATCAAGATCAAGGCTCACAAACCTGGACGGTTAAATAACCAATTTCCGCAAGCCTGAGCAGCAGGCCGCCGCAACGAACTGTTGCGGTGGGCGACGGGTGCAGACCAAACCCGAACTGGATGACGCATTGAGCGACATTCAGAAGATGCTATCGCGCTCGGCATCCAAAGGTTTGAAAGCAGAAAATCGTGGCCGGGGTAGCCCGGCCACACGGTTACTTAGCGTCGCCAACCAAACCCAGTCATCGCATGATGGCCCGTGAGCGTTATTGGTGGCATGGCTCGAAAGAAGATCACCAACGAATTGTGGAAAGCGCTGGAGCCGCTGTTGCCGGCAACGGTGCCGTCGAGCGCGGGCCTCCCGCGCTCGGCCAGTGCCGTCATCATCCTCGCGTCTTGAACGCAGGAGCTGCCACCGGTGTGCTCGCTGCGACCACGGCCGATGCGGCAACAGGTGCGGGTGTGCTGCCTTCCTCAGCCGCCGGCACAGCAATTCGCGGCAACTGCACACGGGTCTTATACAGATTGGACAGGGCGCCATCTTTCTGAGCGGTATCGACCATGCCCGGCACGGAGGCCACCCACATAGGACTCGGGACCATCCGGCGTGCTGTTTCGTTGGCCGCATCGAACTTCTGTGCGATGGTCGAAGCGCAGGTTAGGTAGATCTCTCCCACCTGAATGTCTGCACGCCGGGGGAATACGGCGTAGATGCCGTCTTGCTCGAACTGCGTGCCCCAAGTCTGCCAAAGCGCGCCCGATCCCGTGACCTTGTTGCTAGCTGCACACCCAAACAGCACCTCAATATGCCGTGCAAAAGCCGAATTCGGCCACCCCATTCGGCGCAAGCGTCTTGTTCCCGTCCATACCGGAAGCGGTGAGGGTGTCACCGTTCTGTGACCAATTTGCACCCCAGAGGCTCTGGACTTGGCCCTTGATCTGAAGCGTGGCAGCCCATGTGCTGGGACTGCTGGCGGTATTAGTCACCTGGACGCGCTCGCAGGAACCTGCGTTCCACTCGTTGTCCGCGATGACACGAATAGAAATATTGCTGCTTGGAGCAGGAGTCGGCGAGGAACTAGCCGTCGGCTTTGGAGTAGAACCCCCTATAGCAGGATAAGCATTATTAATTAGCATGACAAACTGATCATGGAACCATTCACCAGCAATTGGAGCGTTAGGCAATGCACCTGTCAACACGCCATCCGCTGTTATAAAATTAGGATCGCACATTTTGTCAAAGCCTTTGCCCTGATTGTTCGGAATAAGTCTGCTAGAACCATCAGATTCACCTGCAGGCTTAATCCATACGAAAGCGTCCAAATGACCGCCTGGAGCCGCAGATGGAGGTAGGCCCATGCCTGCTCCGACCTGATTACACCAGTTACCACGGTGTTTCCGACGATCTACACGCCCAGAGTTTACATAAGCATTGACATCACTTCCGGTACTGGCAGTTGGACGTTGAGCCCCTCCCCATCCGTTACGTCCAGTATCAATTAAGAACCCAATATTAGATGGCCAGCCCGCAGCGACAAAATCTTTATACAAGGCTTCTGCAAAATCAATTTCGCCGAAATAACGATTCCATTCATAGAATTTTGCCGATCTGATGGGCTGCCCACCCACATTCATATCAGGATTAGGTAGATTTGGCTCAACCAGCGGTGTAACGTTTGCCGTATCGGTAGCAAAACCATTTACACTAGCAAAACCTGCTGTGGTTCCTTGAATCAACTGTGTATACAGAAGAATTGCCGCCGCCCGGTTGTCATCCCACCCCAACCAGGCAGAGTGAGCGATATCCATGTAGTTGTACACATTTTTAATACTTGAAAATTTGTTAAGCGCATATTTAATGCCATCCTCATAAATTCCCGTGTATTTCGCTTTAGCGCAACGAGCGTCACTCAAGTTAGTTACAAGGTTTGGCAAGCCGTCCGGCTCAATAACATTAACAATACGGATATCTTTGTATTTTGGATTTGCAAAAATTCCGGCAATCACATCAATGTATTCTTTTTTATAGCGCTGCAGGCCCTCTGGAGTCAAAGGAAGTTCGCCATTAGAAGCTAGCGCGTGACAATCGCGCCCAGGTATATCATAAATAACAAAGCCCACCGTAATTGGCTTATTCGCCTTTTTCTGAGCCAATGCAGCATCCAAATGAGCCATTAGACCAAGACGGCCTGCATTTTTCGCACCACCGCCTATCGCACCAATACTATCAAGCCAGACCGATGTAGGGTATGACTTCACGATTTCCATTTTTGCTTTCAATGAAGCATTGCTTACCTTCGCAATTGAAGAATTAACTTCTTTCGCATAATCCGGGTTCACATAAGCGGTCGCACCAACAAACGGGTTATCGACATGGGCTTCGGCGTGAACAGCTGGAGCTGATAACGCACCTCCAGCTAGCAGTGAGGCAGCCATCACATATTCCAATTTCTTCCAGATTCTTTTTTTAGACTGCAAAATATTCACCCTTCCTTCTCGGTAATGTTGGATAGGCGGCATGCGCGCTGTCAAGGCGTGCCAGCGGCTCCGGCTTAGTTTATGTCCCGTAGCGCGCTGGTTTCGCGTCAGTCGGACGCGAGGGTTACTTCGCCAAAGTCAGCGCCGCCCGGAACCGGGGCTAGATTACGACGCCACGTCAAGGCTTGATACTGATTTTTTCTTTTTCTCAATTTAGAAAAATTTAGGTCCAACACCTAACTTCAAAGATCTCATTCCAATTATTAAGCCACCTGCACTTACACAGCAGCGGAAATAGCGCCGTGGCAAGCGCGTCAGACATATACAGATTCTTTACCAATCTCATCCCCTTTCCATTTCTTATGATATCGATTCACATTATGGAATAGGCATTGGCGACCTACATCGCATTCCACAGAGGGATTTTTAAAGTCTGGATCCCGACGATCGTCTTAAACAAACTGAGCCTACCCAAGCCAGCCCCCCCACAAGAGGGACCAGACGTTCCGAGCGTTCATCAGATTCGTCAAACGGGTTCCTCGGACCGATTTGGGTTGTCCCAACGATCGGGTCCCAGTCGCCAGCCGGAGGCAATGTCGCGTATGGCGTGCGGCTGGTGCGCCCGGGCTCGGCCGACGCCTTGCTCGACAGCATGCGATGGCGGTCGGACCATTCGGAGACAGTCAGCAGCGGATCGGGCGTCAGTCCTTCTCGCCAGTCCCGCTCGAGCTCGGCGGCGCCTTCGTAATCCGCGTCCAGCATCAATCCACGCGCGGGCGCAGCTCGCCCAGCTCCTGCAGGTGTTCACGCACGGCGGACTCCAGCGCAACGTGCATCGTGTGCGGATCGACGCCCAGGGTCGCGGCCATCTGCGCGGAGACCCGCGCCGGCCAGTTCAGCCACGCATCGCGCTCGGCGCGTGCCAGCTTGAAGACGTGGGCAATGGCCTGCGAGCGGTCCACCAGCTCGCCCTTGAGTCGGGCCAGGCGCACCTGTTGGTTTGCGCCTTGACCACCTCGTTGACGGTGCGGGCCGGCAGCAGCGACGTGCCGCCTGTGGGCGACGATGTCGGGCCGTCCTGGGTCTGGCCGCCCTCCTGCTGCACGGCGGCTCTGACGGGCCGGGTGCGCGTGCCGGTGCGCGGCGCGTCGGTATTGCGTGCCCATTCGGCGTCGGCGCGGTCCGTATCAATGGTGCCGCCCGCTTCCGGCGTGATGCGGCCGGCGGCGATGGCCTTGCGCACGGCGGCGTCCGACACGCCCCGATGCCGTGCGTAGGCGCGAATCGAAATTCCCATCTGAATCTAGCTGGTTCTGTTGCAGATAGCGCTTGGCTTCGGTGCTGCACAGCGCGTTCATGCGTCCATCAACACGACACCTCAACCGGAGCAAACAATGATCGGCACCCTGACCCGAGAAGAAGCCGCCTGCGAACTGCGCGAAATCCAGCAACCGATGCTCAACCTGATCGACGACGCGCGAAGCGTGCTGAGCGCGGGCGACATCGGCGGCAAGCGTGGATGGATGGATCAAATCTCCGCCGCGCTCTTTGGCGACTACGGCAGCGGATCGAAGGGCTCCCTGCAGGACATCATCGAGGAAATCGAGAACGGTTAAGACGATGAGGAGGATAACGCCTGACATCAGGCGCCCGGCGGGGCTGCCCGCCGACCCACTGCAACGCGTCGCACACTGGGGCGGGCACGGATTGAGATGTCAGCCGCCCCTGACGAGAATAGGGGAAGCGGCGCGATGCATCTTCCCTGCTGTTACTGTGCGCCGTGCGCCGGACAACTGAATGTCCGGCGCTCTTTTTTTTGGGGGCGCGTGCAATCCCTGCCTCGCACTACATCTTGGGCGCTGATGGAATCCCTGGGAACCTACAGTCAGATACTGCTGACGTGGGGTATGGACGGAGATCCCAAACCGCCTCCGCAAGCTGCGTTGGAAGACACCAACACCCAATCAAAAATACTCCGAATGACGGTTGAAAATTCCAGTCCGACGTATATGCTGCAAAGCACGATTTGAAAATGATTTTCTGGCATGCAACTGATTTCATTCAACTTAATCCGATAGGCGTACACACCCATTCCCCAATGGCCTAGATGCCTGCAGATCGCATCACACTCTTGCTTTAATTGCCCGCCCGTCGCGGGCTTTTTTTTGCGTTGAGAATGTGGCAGAAAAACGATGATGAAAAATCGCCGCGATTCGCCCAAAAAATGACTCGACTCGGACTTTTTAGTCCGAACGGTATCGGCGTCAGTTTTCCTTCCTGGCTTTTTTTGCCTGCCGATTGCGCCCTCGACGCACATAGCGCTTGGCGTCTTCGCTGAACAGCGCGTTCATCACGTCACGTTCAAACCACCTCGAAGGAGCAGCACATGACCACGCTACCACTGACCCCGGCACAGCACGCCATCCTCGCCTACGCCATCCAGCACACCAGCGGCAAGATCGAATGGTTCCCCGACAACATCAAAGGCGGCGCACGCAAAAAGGTGCTCGACGGCCTCAGCAAGCGCACCCTGATCGTCTTCGAGCGTCTGGAATGACACGTGACGGACGAGGGCTACAACGCGTTGGGACTCCCCCGCCGCAAGCAGAAACCCCCGCTGTCCAAGCTGCGGAGACGGCAGCGGAAGCCGAACGGAAACAAGGGGCCAAGGCGCCGCGCACGCGCGAAAACAGCAAGCAGGCCCAGGTGATCGCGATGCTGCGCCACCCCGAAGGGGCAACGGTGAGCGCGTGTACCGGATCGAAACCGAAGACGGCGACCACTCGGCCTGACGGCGCACAGGGCCGACTGCGATTGCGGCGGCCCCGCATAAAGCTGGGGACAGCGCTTGGCTTGTGGCCGGAACAACGCGTTCATGTCGTTGTCGTGATTGACGACGCCAATCTCAAGGAGAACGCCATGAGCAACACCATCAAACGCTCGGCCCGCATTGTGGTCACCGGCGACAACGTCATCCAAACCGAAAAGCTGGCCAAGCGTCTGCCCTTTGCCCGCAAGCCAGCCGATCTGAGCCAGGTGCGCGGCCAGGAATACGTCGAGGTCTACATCACCGAGACCAAGGAACTCACTGCGACTGAGTTCGACAATTTCGCGAGCAGCCTGCTGGTGTCCCGCGACAGGCTGCGCGGCAAGGGCGGCGGCAGGCTCGGCAGCTACTTCTGCATCGAGGTCACCGCGCCCGGCTGCCCCACCCTGTATGTCAATCCGGAGGGTGGCGACTACGCGCGGTACGTGACCCGCGCCGACTGATCACAACTGACGTAGAAGAAGCCAGGAACAGCTTGGCGTCTCCTTCGAACAGCGCGTTCATACAGGTGTCGCAACGACATCAACCAAGGACACCAACATGGACATCCCCACCGCCAACTACAACGCCTTCGTCACCGAGCTCACCGCCATCACATGCAAATACGGCGTCGCGCTCACGTCGATCGGCGGCGTCAGCATCGCCGATGAGCCCGGCGCCTTCCGCGACGTCGCCTACGTCGCCGATATCACCAGCGGGGACCTGTACGCCAAAGACCCCGAATCCTGATCGCCCGGGCATTCGGTGCCGCCCCTGTGCGGGCGGCACACCCTACCCCATCCCGCAAGTGGCCACCTGATCGGAGAGTCAACTGCACGCCCACCCGCGCTGCGGGCGGTGTGTTGCAACCCCGCCAACGCTTGTCCAGAACGGCTTGGCTTGCGCTCCGAACAGCGCGTTACTGGTCCCATCGCAACAATGTTGAAACCAAGCAAGATGACTACCGCAGATCAAATACCGGCCACCCGCAACGAAGGCTGGGGCTTCTACGGCACGATGAAGGGGCGCCGACAAAGCCTGGCCCCTGGTGATGACAACCGTCTCCAAAGCCACAGGCTCGTCGCTAGAGGCGGTGCGCATCTTTCTCGACAGTTCGTTTGGGCGGCATTTTGCGGATGAGGTCCTGAATGCCCTCCACGCCGACCAGATGCTTGCCGCCGCCATCGACGCCACGGCGGCCGCGTGGATGCAGCGCAAGACGAACGGCGGGCTCAGCCAGATCTACGGCATCCCGCGCAACCTGCCCCACCTGACGGCCTTTGTGGCCGCCTGCGAAATCGCCGACGAGTTTTCGGCGTAGAGCCCGCGAAGCCGAGGGACTGCTCAATTGGCGCACCCCCCTCAGTCTGCCGCCTCGCGGATAACCGCTTCCTGTGCGCGGTGTACTCGCCCCATCAGTTGGTGCAACCGCCCTACCCTTCTCGCCCATGTTCGCACCGGCGCGCACAACTTCGCGTCGAGCATAGAGCTTCGCGATGGCGCTTGCTAGCATCGAAAGCCCGGCGCGCTCGCTGCCTGGGCTTGTGTATTCAACCTCTTGGAGCAATAACGACACGATGCTTATACAGACACAGTACCCTGGGTTTTACATTGCAACCGCAAGTGACAATCAACGCGAAGCTGACCGTTATGCGGGCAAAGTAAACGAGGCGTTAGGGAAAATTGCGTCCGGGCGCTCGGGTAATGAACTGCTTCGCGGTATCAGCTCTCTGAGCGCAACCAGACAGCGCAAGCTGACCATTAGCGAAATCGATTCGGACGATGAATCCAGTACAGAGCCGGTTTTGACCCGACCTCAAATCGCTGCGTACAGGCCCGCGAATTTCGACCAAAATCAAAGCATCGCTGCACAACTGGCGAATGGCGCAACTTTTGAGGGAGAAGCCGGTTGCAGTGCGATTGTCAGTTGGAACCCTAAGAAAAGCATTGAGCTCAGTCGAAACGGCTCGCCAAAGCGAATGAGGAAAGATTCCAAAGAATCATTCGTTGTCCTTGCCCACGAAATGATCCATGCCCACCATGTCATGGCAGGAACCTCCAAAGGGGGGAGCGGCGATCGCTACGACGAAACCAGTGAAGCCGGCCAGGAGGAGTTGAGGGCGGTTGGCCTGGGGGCCTACGCTCACGCCAATACGGGCGAACCGACGGAAAACTCCATCCGGGCGGAACATGGCTTGCGGATGCGAAGCAAGTACAAGCCACGCAACGCATAGCCGACATCAAGGCTCGCCTGAAGAGACGAGCCTCCTCGCGTGAGCAAGATCATCCAGCAACGCCCCATCTGCTTCTCGGTAAGCGATTTCTCTCGTCCAATCCTGCCGCCGGCGCACGATCACATCGACATACTTGGGATCGAGTTCGATCAGGCGCGCAGCACGCGCCGCTTTCTCCGCTGCGATCAGCGTCGTACCTGAACCGCCGAACGCGTCGAGCACCACCTCGCCCGGCCGGCTCGGATTGCGGATCGCCCGCTCCACCAGTTCCACCGGCTTCATCGTCGGGGGCAGGTCGTTCCGGGCCGGCTTCTTGATCAGCCAGACGTCTCCCTGGTCACGGTCGCCGCACCAATGGCGCTGCGCTCCCTCGGCCCATCCGTAGAGGATCGGCTCGTATTGCCGCTGGTAGTCCGCACGGCCAAGCGTGAAACGGTCCTTGGCCCAGATGATGAAGGTTGACCAGCGCCCGCCCGCCTCGCGGAATGCCGCCTGCAGCACGTCCAGTTCGCTGGAAGACATCGCCACGTAGATGCCGCTGCGGCAGTTGGCAATCGTCGGCGTCAGCGCCGCCAGCAGGAAGTCGTAGAAGCCACCGCCCAGGTTGTCGTTCAGGACGGCCCGGCTCGTGCCGCGCTGCCGGTCCTTGGCCGTGCTGGCCTAGTTCACGTTGTACGGCGGATCTGTAAACACCATGTCCGCCGGCTCGCCCTGCAACAGCCTGTCGTAGTTCTCCGCGACGGTCGCATCCCCGCACAGCAACCGATGCCTGCCCAACACCCACACGGCGCCCGGACGGGAGATCGCTTCCTCGGGCACTTCCGGCAACACAGACTCCTCCGCCTGGCCGTCGCCCTCCACATCGTCCAGCTCGTCAGCCAACAGCGCATCGATCTCGGCGTCGTTGAATCCGGTCAGGGCCAGGTCGTAGCCGGCGTCAGCCAGTTCCGCGAATTCCAGCGCCAGCAGCTCGTCGTCCCAGCCCGCGTCGAGCGCGATGCGGTTGTCGGCGAGGATCAACGCGCGCTTCTGCGTCGGCGACAGGTGCGCCAGCTCGATCACCGGCACCTCGTCCATGCCGAGCTTGCCCGCGGCGGCCAGACGCCCGTGGCCCGCGATCACGCCGTTCTCGCCGTCGACCAGGACCGGGTTGGTCCAGCCGTACTCCACGATGCTGGCGGCGATCCTGGCCACCTGCTCATCGCTGTGGGTCCTGGGGTTCCTGGCGTAGGGAATCAGCGCCGCGACCTGGCGGTACTCGACGTTGGGCAGGTTCTGTTTCGGGTTCCCAAAAAGAAGCGGCCCGCACGGAAGTGAATCCATTGCGGGCCGCGTGGAAATGAAAACACTCGCCGACGGGCGAGCAATTGAATCTCTCAGGGCGCGGATAAAGCACACGATTGCAGGCAATCCCGTGCATCAGGCGAAGCATGTGACTGAGCTTAAGTTGCCGGAATTGCGCTGGCGGCAACCTCACATAAGGCGCGCCCCAAAACATATCTGGTTGAAACAACTTTCAGGATAAGCACGAGTCGATTCCACCTAGCATTTTGGTGAGCGTTGCGACCGGTTCCGGCGCGTTGCGCAACGCTTGCTGGCAAACTCACGGGGGAGCTAACGCGCTCCGAGCATTGCCGGCCTTCATCTATCGAACAGGTGCGATGCGCCCTGATTTTTGCGCCACTACCACGATGATGCTAAAGGGGGTACAACATGTCTGATGTGGATATCGAAGCACAAGATGCCGGCCAAACTCTGGTTCAGGTCATCAGCATTCCGAGCGGCGAGACGTGGGTTGCAATCCAACTGCCATCTCAATATCGTTACTTCGATTTCGTATTCGAGAATGTCAGCCCAACCAGTTCGGGCTCCGTGTTGGTGGCACAGATGGCTCCGCAGTCCGGCGGGGTCTACGGAAGCAACTACTCCGGCTCGGGCTGGGGGAATGATCTTGGCGGCGGCGGGTTTTACGGATACTCGGAGGCCAAATGGATGTGTCTCTGGCCGGCAAACCGTAGCGGCCCCAGCAGCAAGACCGGCCTCTACGGAACCTGCAAGCTCATGAACCTCAACCAGAGCAGTGCAGTTCCCTCTGTGACCTCCAACCTTTTCGCCCCAACCGCGTACAAGAATGAACCCGGCTATGCCAACGTTGGGGGATGCTGTCAAAAGATCCGTGGGCTGGCATCAAGCATCCAGTTCGCTTTCGCTCTTGCCGGCGGAAATGTCCCTCAAAATACGGACACATTTAACGGTGGCACCATCAAGGTCTACGGCTGGAACTGACTAGCGTTGCCGCGCGAGTCGAGCGACACCACGGCGCACTGACGTTTGCACACAGCCGTCATGACACCGGGGTTGCCCGTTGGAAGGGTGCGAACCACGAACCATGCAAACCTCGGTTCGCACCCTGACGGTAGGCAAGCCTTGCGCTTGTGCCTCCCGTATTGCGCTTTGGCCAGGAAGGCCCCCTTCGCCCCCCTGGGGGCCTCGCGCCCCTGCGCTCATGTCGTCACGATAGGCGTTAATGCACCGCTTTTCGGGGGAGATGCGACACCCCCTTTTTGCGTTGGCTTATCAACCGTTAGCAACCCTTCGCAATATTCCGCAGGCGTTGCCAATATTGCGTAATTTCACACACGGCCAACCTGCTTGCCACCGTTGAGCCGGTCGACCACCGTCTGCATCGCGCGTTGCCAGCGCCGTTGTACCGTCTTGACGCAGCACGCATAGCGCTTGGCGATGTACCGCCATTCGTCGCCTTGCGCGCGCATCCAGACGAGGGGCCAGTGGTCCACGTCCAGCCACTGCATCCACCGCATCGTCGCCAGCATCCAGTCGATGGCCGCGGGACTGGGCGGATAGTAGTGACGCGGCTGGTCGTCCGCTGCCAGGCGTTCCCATTGCTCGCGCACGATGTGTGGCCAGACACGGAAGTAGCCCTGCACGCGGACGGGTGGAAGCGTGCGCCCTGTACGTGCTGCCTCCTCGAAACGCGCGGCCACGGAATCGGGCGTCCAGGCTTCCGAGCTACCGGACTGGATTTGCCCCCGTATCTCCGGACACCGTCTCACACTTGAATTGATGATTCCGTCCTGCGCCTGAACTCGCGTGGCGAACGATATTTCAGTGCGCTATGGGGATGCTGCTCGTTGTAGTGCTCGAATGCGATGGCAAGGTTGCGCGCAGCCGTCGCCGCATCCGGTTTGGGCATGAAGGCCACGTAGTCGCGCTTCATCGTCTTCACGAAGCTCTCTGCCATGCCGTTACTCTGCGGGCTGCAAACCGGCGTCGTCAACGGCTTCAGGCCAATATCCGTGGCGAACTCGCGCGTCTTCCCAGCAATGTAGCCTGAGCCGTTGTCGGTCAGCCATTCAATCTCCGCCGGTGCTTTCGGAACATTGCCGAAGCGCTGCTCGACAGCCGCCAGCATCACGTCGCACACGACGTCGCCGCTGTAGCCACCCGTCGTTGCTACCCAGCTCATCGCCTCGCGGTCACAGCAGTCCAATGCGAACGTCACGCGCAGCGGCTCACCGTTGTCGCAGCGGAACTCGAAGCCATCGGAGCACCAGCGCTGGTTGCTCTTGGCCACAGCGACCTTGCCATCATGCCGGCGCTGCGGACGCGGCGGTATCGGCCTGTGCTCAAGCAACAAGCCGTGCACACGCATGACCCGATAGACACGCTTGGCATTGACCGGCGGCCTCGCATTGACGCTCACGTTCACGCCGCAATCGGCCCCAGACGCGCCGGTAGCCATAGCTCGGCAAGTCGGCAATGACGTGCCGGATTTCGTCCATCAGGCCAGCGTCGTCGGTTTGCCGAGCTGTTCGCCCGTCGCGCCAGTCAGCAGGTCGAGTACGCATGGCCGCCACGTTTGAACGCGCTACGCCGAGGACCTCGCAAACCTGCTTCACTGGTCGTCCCCCCGGCAACGATGGCGAGCGCGCAATCCACTTTTTTGCCCGACCGTATTCCACGGCTTCGCGAAGAATCTCGTTCTCCATCGTCTTTTATATGGACGCCTCCTGTTTGGCAAGATGTCGATGAGTTGTCGAACAAGTAAGAAGGCTGCGGTTTTATATCCGGCCTATACAGGACGAACCCCGCTGGCCCCTATGGAATCCGCTGACTCACGCCTCATTTTTGCCACGGACCATGATGTCCAGAAGACGATGCAGGTTTGGTGAGCCCCGGTCTAACCTGTTTGCCATCACAATCGATACCTTGCGCAACCTGGGAAGTTCGCGTTCAGTGCAACATCAAGGGCATCCGGATGCCATACATGGTGCCGTCATGCAATTGCCGCCGTATAGTCAGCTCGGTATGAGCATCGGTGCGCAAGCAATGCCCAAATCGTCCGCGCCATCTTGTTTGCTAAGGCCACTATCACAATGTTGAGCGGTCGCCGCTGCCTGAGCTTTGCTGCCCATGACTCTGCATCTTTCACGTGCTTCATGACCGAGCGCGCCCCGTGAATGAGCAAGGTGCGCAAGTAGCGGTCGCCTCGTTTGCTGATTCCAAGTAGGCGCACCTTCCCTCCCGTCCCAATCTGCGCTGGCACCAAGCCGAGCCAAGCTGCAAACTCACGACCAGATTTGAAGGCCTTCGCATTGCCCATTGCGGCAACTGCCGCAGTCGCAGTCAAGAAGCCGACGCCTGGAATATCCGCAATTGCCTTGCACGCATCGCTTTCCTGTAGCCATGCCCTCAAGCGCCGCTCGATACGGGCAATCTCCTCGTCCATGTTGCTCAGACGTTGCCATTGCTCTCTGAGGGAATCTATCAGGACTGCCGGCAATCGCGACTCCAGCCGTGCGAGCACGTCGGGCATCGCTCGGCTCATCGCGGCCCGCCCCAATGCCATGACTTCGCCGTACTCGCTCAGCAGTCCACGCAAGCAATTCGATTGAGAGCGCCGGAATATCACTAGCTGCTGGCGCATGCGATGCAGCGCTAGAACGGCCTGCTGCGCTTCGGTCTTGATTGCCACTGTCTTGATGCCAGGTTGACTCGTTGCAGCCCAGATGGCGCGCGCGTCAGCAACGTCGTTCTTGTTGCCTGTCACAAACGCCTTGACCAGCTTGCCCGGCATCAGTTTGACCTGATGTCCAAGTTCGCTTAACCGCCGTGCCCAGTGTTGTGAGCTGCCACACGCTTCCATGCCAATCAGACAGGGTTCACGATTTGCGAAATGTTCCAAGAAGGCACCTCGCTTGAGTTGCCGGTCAACCACTTCCCCCGTCTCGCGGTCAATCCAGTGCAACTGAAAGACCTGCTTCGCAATGTCAACGCCAATGATGGTCGGTTCCATTTCCGCTCTCCCTGGAAAGGTGGTGACGCACCATTATTGGTGCGGCGGAGGCGTCCATACCATTTTTGCCGAGCATGCGCCGCAGCTCACGGACTAGCTTGAGCGCCTCGGCCAACTCCGAAGCCGGCACCACTTCCTCGCCCGCACTCACCGCCGACAGGCTTCCGTCCTGGTACAGCTTGCGCCAGTGGAACACCTGATTCGGATTCACGCCGTGCTGGCGCGCCACCATCGAGACCGTCTTGCCCGGCTCGAAGCTCTCCCTGACCAGCGCAAGCTTCTCTTCCACCGACCACCGCCGGCGGCGCTCCGGGCCCGTCAACACTTCCATCACTTCTTGCTTGCCGCTAGTCATGAACACAGTTGTATGCCTACCCGTTTGTTTAAGTGGGTGACGGTGTCCGGCGATTCAGGGGGCCGCTCCATACTCAGACCGTTACTCAGATTCGTCAAAGTCGTTATACAAATCGAATCTGTGGGGTCCAGACGCAAGAAACCCCGGTCTGAGATCAGTGCCGGGCTGGTGGGTGGGTTGGGGAGGTAAGCGGGAGGGATGGCTCGCTAGGATGATGGCCGAGTTTGGCCAGAAGGCGACATTCACCGGACATTCCCGCCTCAATCGGAGCGGAGTTATCCCGCTCTGGTTGGGCTGGGAATTCCCCATTTTTTTGCGGAATGTTCCGCCGCTATAATCGGCTACCCTCGTGCCCCGTCTCTCCATGTCCTCCGCCCGCCGCCTTTTCGTATGGCTTGCGCTGCTCGGTATAGCGCTGCATGCGCCATTGCCGGCGATGCCGCATGGGCAGGAGGTGGAATGGCTGGCCAGCCAGACCATTTGCAGTGCGGGTGGCATGCACAGCGAGGGGATGACCACGTGGTCATCCGGCAATCAAGACGACTCCGGCGCCGGCCATGGCGACATGCTGTGCTGCCTGTTTTGCGCGGACCTCGGCTGCAACCACGCGGTACCCCCAGCCGCTTGGGCTTTTGTTGCGCAACGCGGCTTGGTGTTTGCCGCGCCGGCGCTCCCTCCGGCGGGCACTTACCGCCACCCTCCCAGGTTCCTGGCGCCTGCAAGGGCACCGCCGTTGGCGTGATCGCATCGTCTATCTGATCAATGGGCGTGCTGCGCGCGCTCCTACGCTAATGGTGGGCAAGGACTTTGCCCACGCCTTGCCAAGACCGCCATGAACCCGATTCTTCACGCCGGTGCCACCGGCGTCGCTTTGCTGCTTCCTACCTTTGCTTTCGCGTGCGCCACCTGCGGCTGCTCGCTCAGCACCGATGCCGCGATGGGCTATTCGGCGATCCCGGGCTGGCGCATCAGCCTCGATTACACATACCTTCCGCAAAACCAGCTGCGCCACGGCACGGGGTCGATTACGCCAGCGGAGGTCGCGAGCATCAATGCGGCCGGCGGCAACCAGGAGGTCGAGCGCCAGACCATCAACCGCTACATCAACCTCGGCATCCACTACAGTCCGAACAGCAGCTGGAACTTCAGCGCGATCGTGCCGTACATCGACCGCAGTCATACGACCTACGGCGCGGCCACGCCCGATCAGCTCACCCCGGACAACGTGAGCGGCGCTACGGCGAGTGGCCTGGGCGACATCAAGCTGATCGCCAGCTACCAGGGCTTCCTGCCGACGCACAACCTGGGCGTGCAACTCGGCGTGAAGCTGCCAACCGGGCGCTACGGCGGCCAGAACGTGAACACCGGCGCCACGGTCGGGCGCAATCCGGTGTTCTTCAACAGTGGCCCGAACGCGGCGGGAGGGCAGGCTCTGGATACCAGCCTGCAGCCCGGCACCGGCAGCACCGACCTGATCCTGGGCGCCTATTACTACCAGCCCGTCAGCCAGGATTTCGATGCCTTCGTCAACGGCCAATTCCAGGCGGCCGTGATGCGCAGGCTGCGTGATGAAGGCGCCGACTTCCGGCCCGGCAATCTCACCACCGTGAGCTTCGGCCTGCGCTATGAAGCCAATCCGCACGTCGTGCCGCAACTGCAGTTCAACGTCACGCACAAGAACACCGACCAGGGGGCGCTGGCCGACACCGTCAGTACGGCCGGCACCGTGGTCTACCTGTCGCCGGGCGTGACAGTGAGCGTGCTGCCCAACATGCAGGTCTATGCGTTCCTGCAGAAGGCGCTGTACAGCAACCTGGTGGGCTACCAGCTCTTCCCGCGCTGGTCTGGCACAGTCGGAGTGAGCTATGCGTTCTGATAGGGACATGCCTTCGGCGCAAGCCCGGTCGCGGCGCAGGTGGCTGCAAGCGGCCGGGGCGTTGACCCTGGGCGCCGGGCTGGTCAGCCGGTTGCCGGCCGCACATGCGGCTAGCCTGGAGGTGGGTCGCCCGGCACCGCCTCTGGTCCTGCATACGCTGGACGGCCGCCGCATCTCGACCGAAGACTTACGCGGCCAGGTGGTGGTGCTGACGTTCTGGGCAACGTGGTGCGAGCCTTGCCGAACGGAGCTGCCGCTGCTGTCGGCCTATGCCGCGCGCCATGCCGACCTCGGCCTGCGCGTACTCGGCTTCAGCCTGGACGAGCCGGACGAGCTACCAGCGGTGCGCGAGGTGGGCGCCAAGCTGAGTTTTCCAGTGGGCCTACTCGGCAGCCCTTACGCGGGCGGTTACGGCCGCATCTGGCGCCTACCAGTGAACTTCACGATCGACCGCCAAGGCCTGCTGGTCGACAACGGCTGGGACTCGCGCGAACCCGCCTGGACCACAGAGCGACTGGAACGGGTCGTCACGCCTTTGTTGCGTTAAGAGCGGCATCGCGGTTACGCCGACTGGCGCATAAACCGCCACGTCGATGGCGCCGAACTGCGCCTCAATCGAGCGAACCACCTCAGGGATGCCATCAAGGTTTGTAAGGTCCGCCGCAAACGCGGCAGCCTCAATGCCTGCACCGGCAAGTTCGGCAACCCGCTCGTCAAGCGGCGCTGCACGCCGTGCGACAAGTGCAACGCGATAGCCCTCCGCGCCGAATCGTGCTGCGAGGGAGGCGCCCAGGCCACTACGATGGTCTTCTTGGTATTCATTGCGTACTCCGTTAGGGGTGGTATGTTTTGATGACTGGAGCGGCCCCACGTATCTGAGGACACAAGGACACTCTTAAAATAAGGGATAGTCTTGTGCCTATCAGTAAGCCTAGTCATTACGTGGAATCCATCGAAGTTCTGACCGAGCCGGAGCGCCGTCGTCGGCGCACGGCACAGGAAAAAATCGCCATCGTGCAGGAAACGCTGGCACCGGGCGCATCGGTGTCTGCCGTTGCGCGGCGGCACGGCGTGAACCCGAACCAGGTGTTCGGCTGGCGCAAGCAATACCAGGAAGGCAGCCTGGCGGCAGTGCAAGCGGGCGAAACCGTTGTGCCTGCATCGGAGCTGGCCGCAGCCATCAAGGAAATCAAGGAACTGCAGCGGCTACTCGGAAAGAAAACGATGGAAGTCGAAATCCTGAAAGAAGCCGTCGAGTGGGGTCGGTCAAAAAACCTGATTGCGCGCTCGCCCTTGTTGCCGGGGGACGACCATTGAAAACGGTCTGCGAAGTTCTCGGCGTGGCGCGCTCTGGCGTGGCGGTGAAGCAGGTTCGCTCGTCCGGTTGGCAAGATGGTCGCCGTGCCAAGCTGACCGACGACACGGAACTGGTCGAGGAAATCCTGGCCCATGTGGCGCACTTGCCGACCTACGGCTACCGGCGCATCTGGGCGCTGCTGCGACGCAGTCGTGAGATAGTCGGCGCGCCGTGCATCAACCACAAGCGCGTCTATCGGGTCATGCGCGAGCATCAGTTGCTGCTGAGCCGTCCTGGCGTGCGTCGAGACAAGCGGCGACACGACGGTCGGGTAGCCGTGGACCGGAGCAATGCTCGTTGGTGCTCGGATGGCTTCGAATTCCGTTGCGACGATGGCACGCCGCTGCGCGTAACGTTCGCGTTGGACTGCTGCGACCGAGAAGCGATTAGCTGGGCGGCAACCACAGGCGGACATAGCGGTGACGTAGTGCGTGACGTGATGCTGGCTGCGGTGGAACAGCGTTTCGGCACCACGCAGGCTACTCAGCCCATCGAATGGCTGACGGACAATGGCTCGGCCTACATCGACCACCGCACGCGCCGCTTTGCGCGCGAGCTGGGCCTGGAGCCACTGACCACGCCCGTGCGTTCGCCGCAGAGCAATGGCATGGCCGAATCATTCGTGAAGACCATGAAGCACAATTACGTCGCCTATATGGACAAGCCCGATGCGCCAACGGCGCTCTCGCGTCTGGCTGTTGCGTTTGAGCATTACAACGAGCGTCACCCGCACAAAGCCCTGAAATACCGCTCGCCTCGCGAGTTCAGGCGTGCTGCCGCGTCATCAACCTAACGGTGTTCGCGTGTCCTGAGTTACAGGGGCAACTCCAATGACCAACTACGCTTGATAGATTGACCATCCCACAAGAGCGCATTTACCAGATCCTTAGCCGCATGGGCGGCAAGTGGACCATCCTCGCCATCTCGGTGCTCGCGGAGCAACCCAGACGCGTCAACGAGCTGAAGCGCCTCATCGGCGGTATCTCGCAGCAAATGCTCACGCGCACACTCAAGGCGCTGGAGCACGACGGGATGGTGACGTGGACCGTCCCCCCCACCACCGTGCCGCCACAGGTGGAATACGCCTTAACAGAATTGGGAACATCTCCTTCAGGGCCGCTGCTGCAGCTCGCCCACTGGGTTCTCGATCATTTAGGCGAAATCGAAGCCCACCAGGCGTTACACGACGAAAAGACAAGGCAGTTGCGAGCTTAGGTTGAGCTCTTCGGCAACTGCCGATCGTCCTCACCACACCGCACCGCTAAATCATTCTTTAGGGAAACGAGTCCGTGACCCGGGGAAATTCGGCACGGTTGCGATGCAAACCGCAAACGACCGCTTCAGGTTGTGCCGCCCCCTCGCAGATCGACGAGGCCCCCAGAAAGATCCAACGTGGTCGCAGCGATCATAACCAGGCCGAAGGAGCCGTTTGGCTGACGATGTTCCGACGCTGCGCCTACCCCAACCAGTCCCGATCGTCGTCGGGAATGATGAGCGCATAGCGTTCATCGTCGCGCAGATAGCGAATGAAGGTCTGGTGGGGCGTACAGGAGTTGAACCTGCCTGCCTTCGCCGGTAAAACCGCCGCTGCTCGACCCATGAGCTACCGCCCCGCTGCTTACCGTATCGGCGTACCGGGACGGAACCCGAGTCGGGACATACCCTTAGATCGAAACGAAAAAATGGATTGAAAACAATCGCTCAATGGGCTACGTGAATGTTGAGACCGCCCATATTCTTCGTGCTCTGCATGAAAGCATGCACACCGACAATCGTGACACCCGGACGCTTTGGTTCGGATGTGGTTGGCACTCACCCTTTGGAAGAGAAGATCAGCACTGACGACGCTTACCGGAAACGCCCCGAGTTTGCGGCATCCGTGCTGCAATCGACGCGAGAATTAGTAAAGCAGCAAGGCGCCACGGCGTAAGCACCATCATTTCATGTTGAGGCGTGCCCGGACTCCTGCGATCCGGCGCGCGCTTCATTGGTGAGCCAGATCGCGGCGCCGTCGGCACCCGCGTACTGCACCTCACCGATTGCGGTCGCTTCGTCAATGACAAGCGGCTCGGCGGCACCGCGGGCATCCTGTGCAGTACACGACATCATGCGGCGCCCAACGGCATGGGCGCATTGCCCGTCCTGCGTCAATGCGCTCCCGGCTGGCCCGTCGCGGGTGATAGCGGGATGCCCCCGACGTCCATCCTTGGCGGCCATTCGTGCGTCTCGCCTTGACAGAACCGGCACCACGCGAAGAGCGCGTCATACATCACCAGGCCGTGCCTGAGCATCTCGTGATCGTCGGCAAAAAGATGCGATAGCCCGAGAGAGATCGCATACAGCCCACCGGACTGCGGCGTCAGATCCAGCCGCGACGTATCGGCGCCGCGCACGATGCTCGCCAGTTGCTGCAGGGCCGGATCGCCGTCCAGATGGTATTTGCCCAGAAAGGCATCGAAGCTGCACAGTTCGCCGACGTGCGTGAGCTCCACGCCGGGGATGTCATACGGAATCGCACCGGTCTCGCGGGCGATGCGCAGGACGTCGCCGGGCGGCACGTAGAGGAATGCCGGCGCCGCATCGATGAACCGGGTGATGAGCCAGGGACAAGCGATCCGGTCGATCTTGGGGCGTTCACGCGTGATCCATTGCATAGCGGCCTCCGGGTTCTTTACGACGATACAGCCACGGAACACCGTGGACTCCTTCAGTGATGCAGCAGCGGATAGGCGGCCAGGCCGATCAGGGCGGCCCCGGCCACGATCACGGGTTCCGGCAGCTTCTTGAACCTGAGCAGCAGCGCGACGCTGGCCAGCGCCAGCAGCACGCTCGGCACATCGACGATCGAGCGCCTGGCCAGCACGATCACCGCGCCGGTGATGGCGCCCACGGCCGCGGCCGTCACGCCGTCGACGAACGCGAGGATGGCCGGCAGCTTGCCGTACTTCCTGAAGTACGGCGCCGGCAGGATGGTGAACAGGTAGCACGGCAGGAATGTCCCGACCGCTGCCACGCAGGCACCGGGCAAGCCCGCCACCAGGTAACCGATGAAGCCCACCGTGATGACCACCGGCCCCGGCGTGATCATGGCCACGGCCACCGCGTCGACGAACTGCTTGTCGTTGAGCCAGTGGAATTCGGTGACCACGCCGCCATAAAGGAACGGCACGATGGCCAGCCCCGAGCCGAACACGAAAGCGCCGGCCTTGGCGAAAAACACGCCGATCTGCGTCAGCAGCGGCCAGTCGATCGTGCCCAGGATCCCGCCGGCGGCGGGGATCGGTGCGGCAGCCACCGCGTTCAGCCCGCCCTGGCGCAGCCACTTGGGCGGTGCGCGCCACAGCCAGACGAGAACGCCGCCCGCCAGAAACAGCCACGCGACCTCGGACTCGGTGACGACAGTCACCGTCGCCAGCACCAGGTAGATGAGCCACAGCAGCTTGTCCTTGCCGACACTCTTGGCGGTGAGCTTGTACGCGCTGATGGCGATGATGCCGATCACGGCCGCGCCAACGCCATAGAACACCGACTGCATCCATGTCAGGCCGCCGAATCGCACGTAGGCCCAGCCAAGCGCCACCACCATCCAGAATGACGGCAGCACGAAGGCGATGCCGACCAGCGTGGCGCCGAGTATCCGGTAGTGGACATAACCCAGGTAGATCGCCAGTTGCGCCGCCAGCGGCCCGGGGGCGAGTTGCGCCAGCGCCAGCCCTTCCTTGTAATCGGCCTCGCTGATCCACTGCCGGACCTCCACCAGGTCGCGGCGCATGTAGCCGGCCAGGGCAACAGGCCCGCCGAAGCCGAGCGAGCCAAGGCGCGCGAAGTACCGCACCAGTTGCCACAGCGTGTAGCGCGGACGCTCGCGGGAAGGCGGGGATGTCGTGGTATCGGCAGGCTGGGGCGAGTTCATGGTGGCGTTTTGGTTGGGTCAGCCCGGTTTGCGGCTGCCGGAGAAATGGGCGTAGAGGGAATCGAGAACGCCGCCGACCTCCCGCAACAGCGCATCGTCGTCGGCCAGCCGCTTGCGCGCGCCGGCCAGGATGGCCTCGAATCCGCCGGCTTCGGGCACCGCCATGCCGCCCACATCCAGCGCATGCACCATCGCGCCGATCCGGGCCAGCCCAGGATTGCCGTCCAGGCCAAAGCTCGCGAGCAGCACCTCGAAGGACACCCGGTCGGCGACGTGCGTGAAGGCGGCACCATCGAAGTCGAAACCCAGCGCGTCGGCCGGGCAATCGGCGGTGCTTTCCAGCCACAGAAAGCGTGCGTGCGGATCGACGAAACGCTGGATCAGCCAGGCGCTGGCGACACGATCGGCCCACAGGTGGCGGCGGGTCGCCCACAGCCGGCCCTGGTGCTGGGCCGGGTCGCGCCGGGCGATGCTGCCGTCGGCCGCATGAGGCTCGCCAGGCGACTGGATGGCTTCAATGGCACCGGCAAAGTCACGCCACTGCGCCTGCGCGCGGATGGACGCCTCGTTGGGAAAGAAGTCGACCCTGCGGATGGCATCGTAAGCCCGCGCGTGGCGTCGATACAGGCGGCCGAGTTCGGTGGCGGCCAGGCCGGGAAGCGTCCTGCGCGCCGCCGACAATTCGGCGAGCCAGTCGGTGTAGTCAGCGGTACGGTCAAACAGGCCCCGATACGCGGCCGCGGCCGACTCGTCGGGCTCGTGCGCCTGGACTTGCAGCAGCCAGGCTTGCCCATCCTCCTGCGTGGCTTCGTCGGCCAGTTCGCGCAAATGGCGGGCCTGTTCCGCGTGTGCGGGCAGCAGGTAGGCGCCGTCGCGCAAGGCAGCGCAGCCCAGCGCCTTGACTGCACGCCAAATGCGCATGCGCACGGTCGCACCGGCGGACGGCAGGCTGACGATCAGCAGAAGCCAGGTTTCGGGGACGGCAGTCATGACGGCAGCATAGGCCGCCGTATTGAGCGCTGCAATGTTGTAGAGACCGCTACAGATTCACGCCGCCGCACCCCGGGCGAGCGCGGATGCCACGACGGCCGACCGGAAGCGGCCGGCACCCGGCGGGTGGGCTTACTTCAAATACGATTTGATCACTTGCAGGACGGCATCGAGGTCCTGCTGACGCTGCGCCTCGGTCGGCTCCTTCACGACGTGATCGGTCAAGTGGCCCTCGATGACCGCCGCCATCAGTCCGTTGACGGCGCCCCGGATCGCGGCAATCTGCTGCAGCACTTCCGTGCAATCCCCCTCTTCATTGAGTTGTTTTTCCAGCGCGGCCGCTTGGCCCTGAATGCGCCGCACGCGCGCCAGCAGCTTGGCTTTATCGCGAATGGTATGTGGCATGGATGGGGGAATTCGGGTAACTCGAGGCGACGGGAGGGTAGCACGCAAATACTAGGGGGGAGTATAGTGTGGCACTCCTGAAAACCCGCCCTTGGCCGCGCATGACTGAGTTCTCGACCCTTCTGCAGCAAGGCAACGCCTGGCTGTTCATTCCCAGCGCCATCCTGCTCGGCGCGCTGCACGGCCTGGAGCCGGGCCACTCGAAGACCATGATGGCGGCGTTCATTGTCGCCATTCGCGGCACGCTGACGCAGGCCGTCCTGCTCGGCCTGTCGGCCACGATCTCGCACACGGCGGTCGTTTGGGCCGTGGCGATGGCGGGCCTGTATTTCGGCCGGAACTGGAACGCGGAAGCGACGGAGCCCTATTTCCAGGTCGCGTCCGCGGTGCTGATCATCGGTGTGGCGGCGTGGATGATCTGGCGCACCCTGCGCGACCAGCGGATGGCCCACGCGCACGACCATGACCACGATCACGGACACGACGAAGCCAGGGACATCGACACCGGACATGGCACGGTCCGGCTCGAAGTGTTCGAGGATGGCGTGCCGCCGCGCTTTCGCCTCTACCAGGACCAGGCGCGCCCGCATGGCCACGCCTGGTCGGCGAGCGACGTGCACGTCGAGACGGAAAGGCCGGACGGGACCCGACAGTCATTCCACTTCGTGCAACGCGATGGCTTTGTCGAATCCGAGCAGACGATCCCCGAGCCCCATGAATTCGTCGCCCGCCTGAGCCTCGGGCGCGACCGCCATCGCCACAGCTACGACGTCGAGTTCGTCGAGCACGGCCACGACCACCCTCACCACGCCATCCAGGACTACGACGGACTGGACCTCTCCGCCCCGGGCTACCAGGATGCCCACGAACTGGCGCATGCCAACGACATCCGCCGCCGCTTCGCCAACCGGCACGTCACGACCGGCCAGATCATCGTTTTCGGCCTCACCGGCGGCCTGATCCCCTGCCCCGCCTCCATCACGGTGCTGTTGCTCTGCCTGCAGCTCAAGCAGATCACGCTGGGGGCAACGCTTGTGCTGTGCTTCAGCATCGGACTGGCCATGACGATGGTGGCGTCCGGCGCGCTGGCCGCACTGAGCGTGAAGCACGTATCCAAGCGCTGGAGCGGATTCGGCGACTTCGCGCGAAAGGCGCCGTACTTCTCCGGGGCGCTGATCGTGCTGGTGGGCCTGTATGTCGGCTGGCAGGGATTGCGGGGCCTGACTAGCGTGTGAGCCTGCGCCTGGTCGCCGCGTAAACAAAGCCTCTCCGCCCGCCATTGAGCGGCACGGGTACGCTGCTTGGAAGCATGATCGTGCGTTTGTGCCGTTAAGCACGACGCAGCCATTTGGACAGGTCGTGCTGGCTGCCTGCCATGAAGCGTTCCGGCATCGGCGAAATGTGAGGGCGCTGCCCGCGCCCTCACGCACCGGTGAAGCCTATCCATCCACCCCATCCGAGGCACCGACCACCCCCTACGCAAACCAGGCCGTCTGTCACGACATGCAGCACAGGCGGCCGTCCGAACTCAGCACGCTACGCGGCCCCGCGCCTGCGGCAGCAACATATCGGTCCGGGACGCAGGCATCGTGGCCGGCTGGCCGCCGACATACACCGCGCGAATCTGCTCGACGCCGGCCGCGAACACCAGTGCCGCATAGGGTTCCTTGTATGGCGTGAACTCGCTCGGATCCAGCAGCAGGAAATCGGCGTACTTGCCGACGGCCAGGCTGCCGATCCGATCCTGCAAATGCAGCACCTCGGCACTCCCGACCGTGTGCATGCGCAGCACGTCATAGGGCGACAGCACGGCGGCTGACCGGTACATCGAGCGAATCTGGTACAGGCCCGCCCGCATGTTGGCGAAGGGATCGGCACGGTCGGCGCTGGCCTCGCCATCCAGCCCCATCCCGATGCGCAGCCCCTGTTCGCGGTAGCGGACCACGTCCGCGGTGCCGGAGCCGAGCCGGCCGTTGGACAGCGGGTTCCACGTCATGCTCGCGCCGGCGCGAACGGCATCGGCCAGGATCTCCGGCGTGGTGTGGATGAAGTGCCCGAAGATCAGGCTCGGCCCGACCATGCCGGCCCGCTGCAACGACGCATACCGTGCACGCTCCGCCGCCGAACCGGTGGGCGACTCCAGGTAATGCTGCTGGTTCATCAGCCCGAATTCCCGCATGAACAGCGCCTCCGCGCGTGCCTGCTCCGGGGCATCGTAGTAGGCTCCCGCCCCGGCGATGGCGGTCCCCAGATAGCGCTCGCGCTCGGGCTGCCCGGCTGCCCATTGCAGGAACTGGGCCGTGCGTGCGCGGGCATTGTCCACGGACCACTGGTCGCTGATCCTACGGATGTTGAAGCCGTGCACGACCCGTACACCGGCGTCGAGCGCGCCGCGCAGCTGGCAGCGGTGCCGGACTTGTCGGCACCGGTGAAAGTGAGGTTGAAGACCGTGGTGACGCCATGCCGGATGTGATGCAAGCCACCGCGCATCGTCAGGGCATACAGGTCGCCGGCGCTCAGCCTGGGCGCTTCCTGTCCGTAGAGCTGGTCGATCCAGCCTTCGAGGTTCTGGTCGGGCGCGATCCCCGCGAAGGCGCTTTGCCAGAGATGGCTATGTGCCGACACAAAGCCGGGGAGCATCCACATGCCGGCGGCATCCACGTGCCGGGCTTCCGACGCCAGGTTGGCACCGGCACCGGCGCCAACTTCAAGAATGCGGCCATCGCGTCCCACGACCAGGTGTCCGACGAACGGCGCTTGCTGGCCATCGGCCATGGTGAAGATCAGCGCGTTCTGGACGACGAGCCGCGCGCCCGCCAGCGTCGACGCCCAAGCCGGCTGCCCGAACAACAGGACCCATGCGCTCAGCGCCACCGCCAGGCCGCGCATCAGTCTTGGCACGTTCATTCCGCCAGTGCCGAGCCTGCCGGCCACCGCGCCCCGATCCTTCATATGGCAAACCTCCTCAAAGATCACGTCCAGTGTTGCGATTGCCTCGCCATGCCGGGTCTGCGCATGCCTCGTCCCTAATAGGGACACCTGCCCGGGCGTAAGCAACCACGCCCCAGCCCGGTCGCCTCAGTTTGCCCAGCACATTACGAGAATGGAATCGGCCGAATCCGAATCGGATCGGCTCCAGCACTGCCGCCCCCATCGCCGGGGAGCAGGCTCGGATTGTCGAGCCGGGCTAAGAGAATGGCGGCTATAGCGGGTCCCATGGGGATGCATGAAACGGCCGAAGCGTAGCATCGGGGTATTTAGATGTAAACCGCCTAGACGGTTTGTTTATCACTGCGTAATAGCCCTGCCATTACGGAGTGGCTGTTCGATGAACAAGTTCGAGTGGAGGTCTCTTCGGCATGCCCACTATGTGGGTGCGTGGGCATGCAAGGGGTGGCAACGTTTGGAAGCTTCGACAGACGCGCTGCGCTTCGTTGGTTGGGTCAGCTTGACCTCTTTCCATGGCGCAGCGCAGCGCGGGGGCAACATACTGTGGAACCTGCACCAAGCGGCGGTTAGCGTTCCATCGTCAACGCGTGGATCTACATTGCGCGGGAAGCTTCAGTATTGATAGATCAATTGAAAGCCCGCTGTCACCCGGGCAGTTTGAAACGCCGCAGGCTTATAGACCGGCGTACCGGCGAACAGATCGTAAGAGAACGACCCGGCCCGCGTCCCCCATCCACCGCGCAGCCCGATCACGGCGCCCGCCAGTTGGGTGCCGGCCAGGCCCACCGTTGACGGGCCATAGACATGGCCGTAGTCGAGACCGCCATAGAGCGACAGGCCGGTGTTGCCGATCGGCGCTTGCAGCTCATTGCGCCAATAGAAGCCGCGATCACCCAGCAGCGACATTTCGCCATCGAAGCCCCGCACGGTGTAGCGGCTGCCGATGGTGATCGCGTCGATCGAATACAGGTGGTCGTTGGTGAACTGTCCACGGAACGTGGTCACATACCGCAGCGGCTGCGCCCCCACCTTGAACGGCACCGACAGGTTGGCATCCGCCACCAGCATGCGATAGTGCCAGGTCGGGCCACCGCCGTCGGCCAGCGTGTCGTCCTGCGCGCCCAGGTCGCCCACACCGTGGCGCAGCATCAGGCTGCCGTCGAACTGCGCGGCCCCGAAGTAGTGGCGATCCGTCAGGCCGGTTTCCACCACCGTGTTGTTGCGCCGCTGCTGGGGAATCTCGGTGTCGTCGACGAAGTTCTTGCCGAACCGCTTGGACAGGCGGAACTGCACACCCAGCACATCGTTCTGCGAGCGCTCGATGACGCGCTGCAGCTTGACGTCGAAGTTCTGCGAATTGCCGCTCGACACGAAGGTCTGGTTGACGCCCGCGATCTGCTGGAAGTAGGTGCTGGAATACGCCGACACCGTCGCCGTCCAGTACCCCCACGGCACCGAGTAGAAGCCGTTCCAGCCGTGCGTGCCATGATCCTTGTTGCTGAAATCCAGGTCCTGGCTGTAGCCCACGTTGAACAGGTCGTTCAGGCCCAGCGGGTTGTCGACGCTGACGCTCAGGTTGCCTTGCAGCTTGCCGGTCGAGCGCGTGCCCGAATTGTCCACCGCGGCCACGACCGTCCAGGGCTTGGCGCGCTTGACCGAGATCACCACATCGCTCACGCCCGGCACGTCCGTGGGCACGAGCTGCATGTCGACGTCCTGGCTGGCGACGCGCTTCATTTGCTCCAGGCCTTGTTCGAGATCGCGCAGGTTCAGCAGATCACCTGGGCGCGAAGGGAACGCAGACTTCCAGGTACCCCGCACATCGGCCTGCGCGAAACGGATCTGCCCGATCATGCCGGGCACAAGGACGAAGCGCAGCGTGCCGGTGCTCAGGTCCTGCTGGGGCAGCAGCACGCGCGTGGTCACATAGCCTCGGCTCAGAACGGCTTGCGATACGCCCCTGGTGAGCACGTCCACGCCCTGCTTGCCGACGCAGGTGCCGTTGTAGTGGTTCAGCCATGCCTGGGCGAAGGCGAAGGAGTCCTGCGGCAACGAAGAGGCGCCCTTGATACGGGCGGCCTCGGGCAAGTCCTGCGGGACCTCCAGCGCGAAGTGGTCAATGCGGAAGCATGGCGTTTCGGTGGGGAGTTCGGGAAACTCGGCCGGGGCGGCTTGCTGGGCGCGGACTGCGGGGGCCTGCACGGCTTGCTCGCGTTCGCGGGCTTGTTGCTGTTGGCGCAGCCGTTGTTCCTGTTCTGTGTTGGCGGTTGCAGTGGCTGCCGACTGGGTGGGGGGTGTTTGGGCGAAGACGTCGGCTGGAAGATGTGACATCAGAAAACCGACCGCACCGAGTGCGAGCGGCAGTGATTTTTTCTTGTATTGCATGTTCGATTTTCGGCGCAAAATCCTTGCGCCAATTTCCCCGACAATCACACTCGACCCGGGGCTGAGATTAATATCCAACGGATGCCTGCACGCAACTACGCAGCACGGAAAAAAATCAATCGGCCACTGATTTTCCGCCCCCAACCGAACAGCGCAGCCAATTTTTCACCTGAACTTCACAGGCAACCCTGCCTCACAAATAAATTAAACAATTATTTTATTTTCATAATTAAAAAATACAAACACAACCTTAAACATCATCAAGCCAATCACGCGTTGGGTTTGGGCGACCGCTAAAATCGTAATCGCCAAACCTACTAACATATCCACCAACAACCTCGTCGCAAATATTAATTTCCTTAAGGCCCTCAGAAGATCTATCCCCTTGAACGAAAATGCTCACCACCTTTATTTTTGGACTATCGCCATCCGAGACGTAGCCACAAATCTTCGCCCGATGGAACAATAGCGACCAACCACCACCCAAACTTGGCACCGCCGCAAGTATTGGGTAAATTATATTTCCATTTTCTATTTTTACCCTATCCGGGTAATTGTAATCTTTTGGGCAATGATAACCCAAAAGAAACAACCCCTCCTCCTTATCAACAAGCCACCCGGACAGCTCGACAAAATCGCCCCCCTGCCGCCACCCTGGATTACAGCCCCCTTGAAATTCATGACTACCCCCCAACGATTCTCAATGACCTGCGGCATATGCTCCAGGAAAAGCTGGAGGCCTCAGCGATTCTTTTCGATGAGATCAGCACCCATAGTCGGACTCATTTTAGTTTGATTATAGTCTCGCCTCACTACCACCACGGACTGGAAATAAGCACCCAACGGATACTACCGCGCCCCTCTTCAGTCTGGAGCAAGTCAATCGGACGCTGATCATTCAGAATTGGAACATTCCAATACAGCCATCTAACTGCACCACTTCTAAGACAACCCCAAATTGCCTTAGTTATACAGCGGTCAGAAACAAGACGAACGAGCTCCGCCGTGACTTCGTTATCTTTCCACTCAGATTCAAGGACCCGAACAAAATCGTCCCACCCCTCAGGTAATTTTTCCACTTTCAACCTCCCGACAAACGCCCAAAGGAAATTAGATTCCTCAGACTGACCTGCTTCGCCCTCCAAATCTCGATATTTATTCAATCTTCGGGTTGCAGTTGTCGGCACTTCTTCGTCTTTCACCACACCTTACCGAATGGCAAGGTGTTGCACTCCAGATTTGAGTCCCTCCTCAGGAAGCAGCATCATCTTCTAGCACTCTTTGCAAGAAAATTCTCGCCCTTTTTGATATTTCCTCCCATTTATCAACGCCAATCACAACATTACGCTCATTGGGATATATCGTCATTTCGATCTCTTTTTCATCCGTAATTCCTATTTCCATGAACGGATCATTTTCACCAACCCTGTATATGCACATATAGGGGTAGGTAAAATTAATATCACCAACTTTCTCAAAAATCAGATCGTCCATTTATTTCGAAATCCCTCTAAATCCAATAAAATCACCCGAGGCCCCCCAACTTGCAGCCCTCCCATCGGGCAATGTGTATGTGACCCATCCATTCGGATATCGCCCCCCAGATCCAGTCGTACGCGCACCATCCCGTAGAATTTCCCGTATGGAATTTGCGGCTAGTTCGTTAAGTTGGGTATCCGTTCTGTATACTTTCCTCAGCTCTTGAGTTGAATCGAACCCGAAATATTCGGGATGTTTTGTAACGGCTCGGCCCGCATTTGTTATGAGTTGGCCTTCCTTGTACGGTTGTTGGGCCGTAACAGATAAGACTTCTGGGCTGATCTTGATAGGATGCAGAATCATCCCATCACCAGCAATATTGTCCGCCAACAAACGGTCCGGCAAGCCCTTGATGAGGGTGGATGCGGTATCTCCGGCAGTCAGCTTGGCCGCTTCATCAGCAGCTCGCAATCCCCTGGCGATCTCCACTGCCTTGCTGACGGCGCCAATGGCAACTGTGATACCTTTGCCAACGGCCACAAATTCTGCCACGAACTTCTCAACTTCATAAAAGCTCTGAATCGCGTCTTTTTGATTCCAGAGGTGCTGTAACTGATTGATATCTTCCTGAGCTTGCGCGGAGCACATCCGCGGTGGTGCGCACTCTGCTTTGGCCTCATTGAGCGCGCTTTCGATGGCAGGCCACACGAGCACGTTGAGGACAACTTTGCAGCTATCGCTGCTGATACAAGCCTGTGCATCAGCTTGTTGCTTCTTACTGATGGCATCCCACGCGGCGGTAACTGCATCGCATTCCCGAGCTGATTTACAAGCGGCAAGATCTTTCTTGCGTTGTTCACGCTGCTCGTGCGCTAAGAAGTTGTTCTGCACTGCAATCTGCGCTGTCCCCGCTGCGGCAGCCACACCGGCAGTTGATCCGCCCGCCGCGCCAGCAGCCATACCGCTAACCGCCATCCCAACTAGTTGCACCAGCGCTTTACGATCCTTTTCCGACAACCCATCGATCGCCAGCAACTGCTTGCCAAACGTCACCATCGCCAGTTCGGCAGCACCCGTGCCCGCCGCCCCGGCCACAAACTCCCCACCCATCGCCCGGCTGATCAGCCCGCCAATCAGCGCATGCACGGCCACCTTCACCTCGGGAGGCTGCCCCTCCAGCATGCTACCGACCTTGTTGTACAGGATCGGCGCGGCCTGCTGCACCACCTGCGCCTGCAACCGCGCAATCTCCTGCTGCTCCTCAACCTTCTGCTTATCAAAGATCTTCCCGATCGCGCCGTCGTTGGCGTGCTCCGTGTCCCGGTTCAAGCCCGCTACCGTGGCCTGCGCGTCCTTGCCTGTCTTCGCCACCTGCCCCGCGTTGTCGGTGATGACGACCGTGCCCGCCGAGATGGCCGAGCGCGTCGTGCCCGACGCATTCCCCGCGATCGGCCCCTGCGCGTTGCCGACGGCATTGCTCGCCAGGTTGCTCACCCCCTGCTGCATCGGCGTCGGCACCGCCTCCGAGTTGAGCGGATTGGCGCTGGTGTAGCTCACGCTGACGCTGCTCTGCTCGCTTGAGTACGCCGCGTGGTTCTCCACGTCCCGCGTGGTCAGCGTGCCCGTGCGCAGCACGTTCTTGCTCGGTGCCGCCGTGGACGAGATCACCCCGCCCACCAGATCCGTGTTGCCCTTCACGTTGATGTTGTAGCCGCCCGTGCCCGCCGCGATACCGCTCTGATGCACCACCGACGCATACGTGCTGTCGGTCTTGCCCTCCGCGACGTTCGCGTTGCCGCTGAAGGTCGACCCGTAACAGAACGGCGGAAAGCACAGACTCACCTGCGCGCCGCCGCTCTCCGAACGGCTGGCGTAGTTGTCCGTGTCCTGTCGGCTCTCCACGTTCAGGTTGCGGCCCACCGTGGCGTTCACCGTGTTGCCCGACGCTTGCGCACCACGCAGGTTCGCATCCCGACCAGCGTTGAGCGTCAGCGTGTCGGCGGCGTTCACCGACGAGTTCACGTGTGTGACCGCATCCCCGTCCGCATGCGCCCGGTTGAAGCCCGCGGCCAGCTCCAGCGTGAAACCGGTCTGGTTGCCGCCCAGGGCCACGCCCACGCCGATGCTCGCATTCGAGCCGCCGCTCTTGCTGTCCTGGTGCGTGTTGTCCTGACGGCTTTCCAGGGTGATATCGCGTGCCGCATCGAGCGAGACGTTACGCCCCGAGATGCTGGAGCCGCGCGCCACGATGTCGCCGTCCACCACCTTGCCCGACGCGTCCTTACCCGTCGCCGTGATGGTCACGTTCTGCCCCGCGCGCAGCGTGCTGCCCTGGTTGACCGTGGCGTTCGCGTTCGACTCGCTCGATGACGACCCGCCGCCGATGCTGAGCGTGGCCTTGACGATGGCGGACGACTGCGCTTGCGGCTGCGCCGCTGCCTGCACCTGGATGGCAGATCCGTTCTGGGAGTTCAGACCTGGATTCCCCGCAGCGTTGTAACCCATCAACGCCGCCTGCGCCAGATACAGCGCCGCGACGCGCGGATCCTTGTGCTGCTCGACAGCCCGCCCTGCCTGCTCCACCGACTGCGCGATGCTCACCGCATAGCCCGACATCGCCAGCGTCACGCCGTACTGGCTCGACGATTCCGTCTGCCGGCTGCGCTCGGCGTCCTGCCCCGCGTCGAGCAGCACGTTGCGGCCGGTCACCTTGAGGTCCCCACCGGCCGACACATCGGCACCGTGCACCGTTACGTCGTCTCGCGCGGCGATGGTGACGTTGCCCGCCGCGCTGCTTACCTGGCTGCGGATCGTGCTCTGTTGGCTCTTGGCCGTGTCCAACGTGCTGCTGGCGCTGCGCACGCCCACCGTGCCGGAGTAACCGTTGCCGCCCAGATCTCCGATCGTGCGGTCGGAATGGTCCTCGTGGCGACTGGAGGTGTCGTTGCCCGCCACGATGTCGACCTTGCCCTGCTTGGCCAGCAGATCCACATCCGACAGCGCCGAAATGCCACTGCCCGCGACGGTGATGTCGCCCGTGCGCGCCTGCACCTGCACGCTCTTGCCGATCACGACCGACGCGTTCTGGCGGCTGCTGTTGCCGGCGGCGTTGTCCGCACTGTGAGCGGAGCCGTAGGGTGCAAGCCCCACCCCGCTGCTGTTCGGCCCGCCACCGACATTGCGGCCAAGATCGCCCCAGGAGGGGCCGGCCGTGCTGAAGTGCGAGCCGGAGCTGCTGGCCGAACTCGACTCCTGGTAGGTGTCGGTGGACGCCTGAAGCACGACACTGCGCTGCGCATCCAGCGCTGCTGTGCCGCCGGCGCTCAGGGTGCTGCCGGTGATGGTGATGTCGCCGCTGGCGGCGCGGCCGTTGGCATCGGTGGCGCCGTTGCCCGTGGCGCGCAGGCGGATGTCGCCCGATGCGGTCAGTTGGCTGGCGCTGTGCGTCAGCGATTCGCTCGACGTCCGGCTGCTGCTGCCGCGGGCGTTGAACCCGATCGCCAGTTGCGGCGTATCCAGCGCCCCCGCGCCCACCTCATTGAGCGAGTTGCGCACGCGGTTGACCTTGCTGGGATCACGCTGCGCCTCGCGCTGGTTGCGCAAGGTGTCCAGCGGCGTGCCCACCAGCCCGACGGAAATGCCGCTGCTGTGCGCCTCCTGGGACGAGCTCGACCACGCGTGATCCTGCCCCGCTTCGATCCGGATGTTCTGCGCGCGCACATCGATGTTGCCGGTGGCGCCGCCAGCCGAGCCCGCCATCACATCGCTGCCGATGATGGCCGCGTCCTTGCCGGCCGAGATCGACACGTTGCCGCCGGTGCTGCCGACCGTGCTGCGCGCATCGCTCTGCGTGACCTCGTGCAGTTCGGAACGGCCGTTGGCGCCGCTGTGGCCGTAGGCGATCCCGATCCCCCCGGTGCCGGAGAAGCCCGACTGCTTTTGCTCGAAGCTGTGCGATTCGTCACGGACGTTCTGGCCGGCCGTGATGAGCACATTGCCGCCCACGGCGTTCAGGCTGACGTCGCCCGAGCCCACCACGGCACTGTTGCGCACGGTCAGGTCATTGCCGGCCTGCACGCGTACGGAATTGCCCGAGACTGAACTCCCCGCCCCCACGTCCAGGTGCATCGCGTCGCTGGACGAGGCCGACTTGGACGACAGCGCACTCCCGCTCTCGCTGGAGACGGACCGGGTACTGTCATGCACCTCGCGTGCCTCGGCCAGGGTCACATTGCGGTCGGCCACGATGGTGACGCCGCCCGCCTTGGTCGATGCGCCGGACCTGGTGCCCGTCGGGTCGACACGACCAACGGTCATGTGCTCGGGGTTACCCGCAGCGGAGGCGGTCGACGTGTTGTCCTGCTGCGCCGTGCCGGCCGTGACCGACGAACCGATGAAGGTCACATTCCCCTTGCCGTCGGTCCGCGCCTGCCCGCCGGCGTTCGCGTTCACGGCGGCGAAGGTGGCGTCGCGGCCTGCGGTGAAGGTGGTCCCGGCGACCGTCTCGTCGTAGGTCCGGCTGGACTCTTTCCGTGCTTTGTCGTCTGCCGCGACGTTGTTGTACTTCGACGTGTCGGTGACCGTCGTCGCCGTCAGGTTGCCGCCGGCGATCACGCTCAGATCCTGCCCGGCACTGACCGTCGCCCCCTTGAAGGTAGTGTCATTGCCGCTCTGCATGGCCAGGCTGCCGCCCGCCGAGATCGTGCTGCCCTGGTGGGTCGTGCTGTCAGCTTCCCAATGATGCTGGCTGTTCTTGGTGACCGACTGCGACGTAGTCGATTGCACGGCATCGACCAGGATGTCATGCCCAGCCGTCACCTGCGCGTTGCCGCCGGCGGTGATGTTGGCCCCGTGCACGGTCAGATCGTTGCCCGCCCGCACCAGCAGATCGCCCGTCGAGGCAATCGAGCCCTGACGGCCGACCAGCGTCACGTTTGCGCGGCTGTTGCCCGCAACCGCCGTCGCGCCAACGGTATCCACCAGGGTTGTGTTGACGATGTCGTGGCCGGCCTGCGCCGCCACCCGGTTGCCGCTGATCTCGCCCGACGCATTGAGGATGTCGTGGGTGGCGGAGACCACCGTCGTGCCGTGGGCCTTGTCGCTCGAGATGGTGCCGCCCCGGTTGACGATGTCCGTGGCCGTGATGACCGTCTGCGTGCCGCCCTTGATCACGCCCGAGTTGGTCGCGCTGCCTACCGCATGGATCTGTACATCATCGGCGGCAATCAGCGCGCCGGTGGGCTGCAGATCGTTCGCATGCGTGTGCGCCAGATAGACGACCGGCGCCAGCACCTGCTGCGTGGAGCCGTCCGGCAGCTTCACGGTCTGGGTGACCAGCCAGACGATGTCGCTGGTCAAAGCGTCCATCTGGGCGGCCGTCAGCGCGATCCCCGGCACCAGGCTGAACTGCCTGGCCGCGTTGACGCCCGAGGCCATCAGCGCGCGGTACTGGTCTTCGTTGTTGCCGTAGCCCTGCAGATAGACGCGCCCGGTGAGCTGCGTGATCTGGTCGCGCACCAGCTTCTCTTCGTAGAAGCCGTCGCCCAGGCGCTTCTGGACCTGCTGCGGGTTCAGGTTCAGCGCGCTCAGCATGTAGTCGCTGGAGATGAACTTGGTATAGCTGGTCAGGCGCGGGTCGGTGGCGATCAGGTAGGGCTGGCCGGGCGCCGTGCGGAACGAGAACAGGCCGCTGGTCGGCAGGCTGATGTTGAGCGCGCCGTTGCTGCCCGCCACCGATTGTGGCGCGTTGACGGACGGTGCTTGGCCGCTGGCCGCCCCCACCGCCTGCTGGCCGGACGCGGAGACGCCGGAAGCGGCTTGATTGGCACCCAGCGTGCCGCCGGTCGCGCCCGTGGCGGAGCTGGCGGCGGCCACGTTGGTGTTGTTCAGGTTCGTCGCGTTGATCTGGATTGCGTTGTTGGCAATGAGGGTGCCGCCCGTGCCGCCGATCGCCACCGGTGCCGCCACCACTGGCGCTTGTGCCACTGTGCCGACATCCTGGTTCGTCCCCTCGTTCCATGCATAGGTCGAGACGATGTTCCGGGTCTGGTACTGATAAAGCGTCCGCCCGACGTTGTTGACCGTGGTGCCGCCGTAGTTGCCGCTGCCGACCGCGCCGCCTTGCTGCGAACTGCCGATCTTGATCGAGCCGCCGGCCGCGATGGCGCTGTAGTTGTTGTTGATGGTGCCGACGTTGGCCAGCGTCATGTTGCGGCCGGCGAGCAAGCGGGCCTGCGGCGCGCTGCTGGTCACCTGATCCTGCTGGGTCGTGGTGGTCGTGTCGCGGGCGATTTCGACACGCTGGTAACCGTTGTGGCCGTCGCTGCGCGTCGCATACTCCGTGGAGGGCACGTAGTTGGTATGCGGGTCGTAGGCGTCCCAGTAGTTGACGCTCACCGTGCCGTTGCCGTTGTTGGTGACCGCGTTGTAGTAGATCGTCTGGTTCTGGCCGTTGACGTTGACCACCAGCACGTTGTCGACCGGATTCGGCCCGGAAGTCTGCGACACGATCTGCGACGTGGAGAAGGTCGCATCGATCGGCGTCTTGTAGCCGCTGTTCCAGACCGCCTGCGTGCAGCCGCCGTGCGGCGCGGCGTTCATGGTCGCGCAGGCGATGTACTTGCCGCGCTTGGTTTCGTGCGCCGTGCTGGTGCCCGTCGTCACGGTCTGCACGATCGGCTCCGGCCGCGTGTTGTTCAGCGTCTGGGTGGCGATCTCCAGGTTGCCCTGCGCTTCGATGGTCGACTGATCGTTGTTGACCAGGTTCGAACGGTTGGCCAGCAGGCCGTTCCCATCCCGCGCGCCATTGGCGGCGATGTTGATGTCGCCCAGGCTGAAGATCGTCGCGCCGCCCGTGTTGGACAGGCTGTCGGACGCGTACAGGTTCAATTGCGTCGCCGCGGCCAGCGCCGCCGAGGCCCCCGTGTTGCTGATGGCCCGGGCGTTCAGCGTCACGTTGTTGCCGATCACGGTGCCCGTATTGGCGAACGACCCGCTTTGCGTGGAGACCGTGTCGCCTTCGATCCGCCCGGCGTTGGTGATCGCGCCGCCGGCGTTGACCGCGGTGGACGCCGAGTTCAGGTCGGCCCCGGCGCGATTGTCGACGTTGGCCGCGTTCACGGTCAGCGCGTTGACGGCGGCCAGCGTCCCCTGGTTGGTCAGGGTGCCGGTGGTGGTGAAGGTCAGGTTGTGGTTGGCCTGGATCTGGTTGGCGGCCGAGTGGGTGTAGTTGCCGTTGATCGTGATGGCGCCGTCGCCACCCGCGATGATCCGGCCGTCGCCGCTCAGTTGGCCGGTCGTGACGCTCAGATTGCGGTCGCTGCCGATGGCGCCGCCCTGGTTCGCCAGCGAACCGGTCGTCATCGCCACACTGCCGCCGCTGCCGGCGTCGTTGCCGATCTTGCCCGAGGTGTTGTCGAGCGAGGCGACATTGAGGCTCACCGCGCCGTTGCCGCGGATCGAGCCGGCCTGGTTAACGACGGCAGCGCCCGCTGCGTTGGCCGTGAAATTGTTCGCCGCCGACAGCGTGCCGCCGCTGTTGTTCACCGACCGGGTGGTGGCCAGCGTCAGGTCATGGCCGGCGACGATCTGCCCGCCCTGGGTATTCGACAGCGTTTGACCGGAGACCGTCACGTCGCCATTGCCGCCGATGGTGCCAGCGCCGGCCGCACCGCCGGTATTGGCGTTGACGACCGTGGCCGCCGTGACCTGGGTCGCACCGGTGCCAGTGTTGGCGATCCGGCCGTTGGTGTTGTCCACAGCCGCACCAGCCACCTGAAGCGTGGATGCGGTGCCGTCCGCCTCGATCTGGCCGCCGGTGTTGTCGATGGCCCCCCCGGCTGTGACCGAGGCGTTGCCCTTGGCCTGGATCAGCCCTGCCACGTTGCCCAGGGTGCTGCCGGACTGCACGGTGACGGCACCGCCTGCGGCAACGGTTCCACCCGAGTTGTCCACGCTGCCGCCCGACACCGACACCTCGCCATTGCCGCCGATCAGGCCGCCCCGGGTGTTGGAGAGCGCTTGGGTTGCACTCACGCGGGTTGCCTGGGTGCCGGCGTTCTTGATGGCCCCGCCGGCATTGGCGATGGAACCCGCCGATACGGTCAGCGCGCCGCTTGCCGCGACGGTGCCGCCCGCGTTGTCCAGTACGCCCTGATCCGTGATGGCGACGCCTTGCGCGCCCACGTAGCCGCCCGCGCTGTTGTCGAGCGATGCGACGTTGAGTGTGGCCTGCGATTGCGCCGACAGCTTGCCGCCCTGGTTCGACACGGCGCCGGCCTGGACATCCAGCGCACCGTTCGTCGCGATCGTGCCGCCGTTGTTGGACAGGCTTCCGGTCGTCACGGATAGCGTGCCGGTACCGGAATCGGTGATCGTGCCGTGGTCGTTGATCAGCGTCGCCGGTGCGAGCGTCAGGTCCGCGCTGTTGGTCTGGATGGAACCGTTGGTGTTGTCGAGCGTGCCGGACACGCCGATCGTGATCGGCCCCGTTCCGGACTGCGTGATGCTGCCGTTGCGGTTGATCAGGTTGGCCGCGGCCAGCGCAAGCTGGTTGCCGGTGAGGGTCCCCGCGCTGTTATCGAGCGTCGCGGCCGAAACGTTTGTCCGCTGGCCGGCTGCAATCGTGCCACCGCCGTTGGTCAGCGTCGTCCCGGCGGAGACCGTGGTATTGCCGTTGGCGGCGAGCGTGCCGGCATTGGTCAGGGTCTGCGCCGTGCTGACGCCCAGGTTCTGCACGGCACTGATGGTGCCGGCGTTGCTCAGTTGGCCGGCCTGCACGGTCACATTGCCGTTGCCGCCAATCGTGCCGCCCTGGGCGTTGTTGAGCCGCCCGGTCGTGGTGAGGTTCAGACCGTCGGTATTGAGCGAGGCGATGTGGCCGGCCGTGTTGTCCAGGCTGCCGGCGTTGGCATTGAGCGCTCCGGCGGCTTGCAATGTGCCGCCCTGGTTGGAGAGCGCGCCCGCGATGTTGGCCGACAGCGCATTCTGCGAGACGATCTGCCCACCTTGGTTGGACAGGCTGCCGGCGGTCACCGTCGCGGCGCCCTGGCTGGAGAGGTGGCCGCGGTCGTTGATCAGCGCGCCCTGGGCGTTGGCGCTCAACGCACCGCCCGCGCTTGTTGTGGCACCGGTCAGATCCAGATTGCCGGCCTGGGCGTTCAGACTGAGGTTGCCGTTGGCCGAGGTCTGG
This sequence comes from Ralstonia nicotianae, assembly GCF_018243235.1. Taxonomy (NCBI): domain Bacteria; kingdom Pseudomonadati; phylum Pseudomonadota; class Betaproteobacteria; order Burkholderiales; family Burkholderiaceae; genus Ralstonia; species Ralstonia nicotianae. The sequence goes on along the minus strand of NZ_CP046675.1, from coordinate 27,583 downwards.
CTGCCGGCAAGATTGACGCTCGCGCCCTGCAGGGTCGCATTGCCACCAGCCACGTTCTGGCCGGTCGCGGACATCGATCCGCCGGCAACCACGGAGAGGTCGCCCGCATGCGCGAACGAACCATCACTGTTGACACCCGCCCCCAGCGTCCCGCTCGACGCCACGTTATTCGCGTTGATGCCCAGGTTCTGCTGCGCGGCGAGCGTGCCGCTGTTCGTCAGGTCACCGGACGTGCTGAGGGAGGCGGATTGCCGGCCGTAGGTGGTGCCGGTGTTGTCGATGCCGCCCTGGGCGGACACGGACAGGTTGCCGCTCGCGTTGGTCTGGCCGGCGAGCAGCAGCTTGCCCTGGGAGGTCAGCGTCAGATCACCCGCCTGGGCAGCGGCAACACCGCGCAGGGAAACCCCAACACCTTTCTCGGTCGAGGCCAGCAGAATCTTGTTGGCATACATGCCGCCCAGCTGGCTCACGTCGATGCCGTTGCCCGGGGCCGTGCCATCACCGGCAATCGGCGTCGCGTTGAGCGTGCCGCGGTCCACCTGGTTCGCCCCCGCCACCACGTTGAGCTGGTTGGCGTACACAGATGCGTTGACCGACACCGCCCGCGCAATCAGGTCCACCTGGTCGACGTTGCTGGCGTTCAGGCCCGCGCCCTGCACCGTGATCTGCCCACCGGTCACGCGGTAGGCATCCAGGCTGCCGCTGCCGCCGAAAACGGGCACCCCGGTCGTCAACGTCGCCCGGCTCGTATTGATGAAGCCCCCGCCGTTGACCAGGATGCCGTTCGGGTTGGCGATCACCACTTCCGCACGCGGGCCGGCCACCTCCAGATACCCCTGCAGGGTACTCGGCGACGTGCTGGTGACCTGGTTGACGATGATGCGCGCCGAGCCGCCGGGCAGCAGGTTCGGGTTGCCGTTGACGTAGCCGGCCTGCTGCGTTTGCGTGATGCCGGGGGCGTTGTTCAGGATGGTTCCCTGACCGGGAACGTTGAACTGCGTATAGGTATTGAGCGAAACACCGCTTCCGTTCGGCCGTGCGATGTTGACTTGCTGCAATCCGTTCTGCGTCTGGATGACATGGGCGCCCGACCCCGGGGCCGCGACAACCTGGGCCTGCACGGTATAGGACACGCCCAATACGCACCATGCCCCGAACACCACCGGCAGCACGGCGAAGCGCGCGGCGGTGGAGGTCGATGCGGCCGACGTGCCGGCTTGCCCGCCGGTCTGACGCCCCTTGCCTGTGCTTCTCGCCGATTCCTCTACGGCCACCAACATGCCGCGTACAGCGTTGAAAACGGTTCGATAGCACTTCGCGTTCATGACAACCCAGACTTTGTAATTTCTACCAAGACCGGGATTCTAAGCGCACTTTACTGCACAAAGTGAAGAAAACTACTCAATTTGAGGTAGCCAGACAGCGAAATTGCCGGAAGCCGCCGTGGCTTGCGCCAAACCCTCAAAAAACCTCATCGACTCAAGCCCAATGTGCTCCCCCTATCGTCAGTTCAACACCCGTCCCAGGTGGCCGATGATGCCGATGCCCACGTATCGCGAGCCCTCGTACTGAGCGGGCCCGAATCGGATCTCAAAATCCCCCAGGTCAAACGGGCCGCGCTGCAGCAGCGCCGTGCGCACCGCCTCGCCCGTGACCGGGCCGCTGATCCTGCGCACCGCCTCGACAAACAGGCGGGCGGCCACATAGCCCTCGAGCGCCGTCGCCGACCTGGCCAGGTCGGGCCGGCCGGCGGCGGTCATGTCGGCCACGAACGCCCGCACCAGGCGCACATTGCGCTTGCCGATCGGCGGCATCACCTCCGTGAGATGCACGCTCCGCGCAAGCTCAACGCTCGATGCGCGCACCAGTTCATCGGCGGACGGCGTGGAATCCGTCGTCACCACGGCAATCCCGCCGCGCTCGCGATAGGCGCGCAAGAACCCGCCGATGTTGACGCTGTCGGAAAACATCAGAATGGCGCCGGCGTCCACGCGCAGCACATCCTCCGCCAGTTGGGTCAAGGCCGCGCTGTCCATCATGTCGGTCGGCATGGGAAGGACCGCGGCCGGTTCGAGCCCGGATGCGCTCAGCGCGTCAACGCTGCTGTGCATGCCGTCTTCTCCGAACACATCGTCCCGGTAGAGGATGGCGACCTGCCGGCCGCCCAGCGACACGGCCTGGCTCACCATCTTGGCAGCTTCGGCCCGGACGCCCGCGCGGACATGGAACACCCAGCGGTTGTTCGGGTCTTGCCGCACCCGCGTGGAAGCGACGTTCGCGCCGATCACCGGAGTGCGGGTCGCGTCAAGGACGCCACGCCGGATCAGCGCCGCGATGCGTGCCGACCCGGAGTAGTTCAGCAATGCGGCCGGACGATACTGGCGAATCGTTTCCGCCGCGCGCTGGGTGGCGGCGTCCAGCCTGCCGGGGGCGTCGACGGTCACGACGTTGAATGTGTGGCCGTTGATGCCGCCGGCATCGCTGACCTTGCGGAGATAGCACTCCGCCGCCTCGGTGGTGGCGCGCATCGACATTTCCACGGAGCCTTCCGGCAGCACCTGGGCGACCGTGATGACATCGGCGTGCACGGCACGCATCGCGAAACCGGCGACCCAGGCCACCAGGATCGCAAAGCGCTTGAGCATCATGAATAGCACTCGAAATGCGCCGGCCCGCGCCGGCAACGGAGGTTCTGTCGGGTCATGGCGACAGGCACCGCAACGCTCAACGCCGGCGGCGGCGGCGCTGGCATGGCCGGGGGTGGGCCACCGGGCTCGCAGACCGGGCACGGCAGGCATCCATTCCCTTCAGCACCAGGCACCCTGTGACTGGATCGGGTTGAGCCAACGGAGGCATCCTTCAGTGGGTGACGGCAAGGGTTCCCCCACCTGCGCGTCGGGCTGCGCTGTGGTCTAGCGCCGCGGCCGGCACAGCACGTACGCCAGCGCCATCACGACGCATCCCATCGTCACGATCGCCCACGTCCGCCAATCGACCAGGATGCCGACCGCCCGGCAAACGGCCCGCTCCACGCGCTCTGGACGTTTCGTCGCGAGGATGGCGATGGCCAGGATCAGGCTCAGCACCGTGAACACAATCCCGAAGGCGTGGCCCTGCGCCGCAACGTAGTCGCGGGTGCCCGCTGCGCCAATCACATGGCTGTTCGCCGCGCCTCGCATGCGCTTGCCGCGCGCGTGGACAAGCATCGGTGTCGCGGCACGATGGTGAACACCCGCATCGCGCCAGCCGGCGTGCTCGCCTTCCATGCGTTGCATCCGGGCCTGGCAGGCGTCCGCGCTTGCTTCGTGCTTCATGGCGCCGCGCTCGATTGCACGCCGCTGCGCATCGACAAGCGCGCGATACGGGAAAAGCGCCCAATGGCAGGCAGCTCCACGCGAGCCGTTTCCCCGATCGGAAACAGGCCGCCTGCGTTCAATCGGATTGCGCACCGGCAAGCGCGGCCGGGCGCCATGACTTCAGCAACCATTTAAGCCTCACAGGTTTGAATAGGGTCGGGGCAACGCCGGCGCGCCGTCAGCGAAGGACGCGTGTCGTGGCAAAAGAACAGGCCACACGTCGGGAACGTGCGGATCGAGCGCCCGCCAGGCCCCCTGACACGCGGTGCCGCGCATCCGGGCGCCACCTTCAGCGTGATCCCCGCGCCTGCGTCACACTCCGGTGGGCGGCGGCGGCGCGCAGCCACAGCGTGCCGATCAGACTCACCAGCGCCGCGACCATGACGTAGAGCACCGGGGCGAGCATGGGATCAAACGCATGCGACAGCCAGGTCAGGTAGAACGGCGCAAAGCCCCCGATCAGCATGACGGTCAGGTTGTAGGCCGTCGACAGGCCGGTTGACAGCACCTTGGTTGGAAACAGATCCGCGAACGCCACCGGAATCGGCCCCGTGTAGGCGGCGCTCAGCAGGCCGAACACGATCTGGACACCGATCAGCGTACCGGCGGCCGGCGCATGATTGAGATACGCATACAGCGGATAGGCCAGGACCAGGATCGCCAGCGCCGCCCCCGACAAAACGCGCTGGTACCCCAGACGATCCGCGAGCCAGCCGAACAGCGGCGCCGTCAGCATCATGGTGACGCCGCTCGCCATGCTGCCCGCGAAGCCGGCGGACGACGGCAGCTTCAGCACGTGGATCGCATAGGTCTGCATATAGAACAGCAACACATAGGTGCAGACCGTCCACAGGATCACGATGGACGCGCCGATCAGCACCGCGCGGCGATGGCGCCGCACGACCTCGAGCAGCGGAGAATCCGCGCGCGCCTCGGTGGCGGCCCTGGCGAATGCCGGCGTCTCGTCCAGCCGGCTGCGGATCACATACCCGATCGGACCGATCAAAACGCCGAGCGCAAACGGAATGCGCCACCCCCACGCGCGGAGCGCTTCGGCATCGAGCAGCGACGTCGCGAGCGTACCGAGCATGGCACCGCAGACGATGGCCAGGCCGACACTCGCCTGAATCCAGCTCGTGTAGAACGCCCGCTTGCCGGGCGGCGCAATCTCGTTGAGGTAGGCGGTGGCCCCGCCCATTTCTCCGCCGGCCGAGAACCCTTGCAGCAGCCGGGCGATGACCGCGATCACCGGCGCCGCGATGCCGGCTTGCGCGTACGTCGGTGCAATGGCGATGAGCGCGGTGCCCAGCGCCATCAACAAGGCCGACAGCGCGAGCGCCGGCCGGCGGCCGCGACGGTCCGCATAGATGCCGAGGACGATTCCGCCCAGCGGCCGCGTCACGAACCCGACGCCGAACGTTGCAATGGCCAGCAGCAGCGCGGTGAACGGGTTCGCCGACGGAAACAGGACCGTCGCAATGACGGGTGCGAAAAATCCGTACAGCGTGAAATCGAACCACTCGAACGCATTGCCGAGAATGGCGGTGGCAACGGCATGCCGCTGTCGCGGCAGCGATGTCTGGCCAGCCAGGCTGGGGGATAAGGTGCCATGCATCGACAGTATTCCTCGTATTTGAACCATTGGCGCATTCTTGAAATTGCGCTCGGGCTTTGATTGAAAATCGCCGTTTATCTCGGCGTGGATGCTAGTGGAATCAAACGGCGGCGAACAACGAAAAATACGCATCCGCCCATGCGCTGGAAGCATGAATGCCGATCCTATGCAAATGCATTCATTGAAACGGATTGCTCAAGCAACCAGCTCGTAAACACGGTCGCCGCCCGATTCATGGAATGCTCATTCGGCGTGATGATGTGGTAACCACCGCCGAATGTCGCGGTTTCGCTGGTCGCTCGCACCAGCGCTTTTGTTTCGAGATGGCAATCGATGATCTGGCGCCAGCCGAGTAAAACGCCGTGACCGTGAAGCGCCATCTGCACCAGTTGCGGATAGTGGTTCGAGACAATGGCCCGGGGCTTCTTCGGCATCCCGACACCGTTCAGGCCCAACCATTCCTCCCACGACATCCAGGTCAGCTGCCGGTCGTCCTGCATCAGCAGCGTTTGATGCGCAAGCTCCGCCGGCGTCACGAGCCTCCCGCCGAGATAGTCCGGCGAGCACACGGGAAAGACCTCCTCATCGATCAACGGTTGGGCGTTGAACTGCGGCCCGCATGCGTCGCGCAGGTAATACAGCCCCACGTCGAACTCGGACGGCGCGAGCGACGCGAGGCTGTCGCGAACGATGATGCGCAGGTTGATATTGGGATGGCTGGCGTAAAAATGCCCGATGCGCGGTGCCAGCCAAAGCGTGGCGACGCCGGACGAGCAGGCGACGGCGAGATCGAGATCGCCGTATCGCTTCATCACATCGAAGGTGGCATCGGAGCACGCTTCCAGTTGCGACCGCACGCGATCCGCATAGCGCTGGCCCGCGACCGTCAGCTGCAAGGCGCGCGGCTCGCGCAGGAACAACTGGCGCCCGAGAAAATCTTCCAGCTGCCCGATTTGCCGGCTGACGGCGCTTTGCGTGAGATTGAGCTCGGCTGCCGCGCGCGTGAAGCTGGAATGTCTTGCGGCCGACTCGAATGCGATCAGGCATTGGAGAGGGGGAAGCGGGCTGATTCGCATACCTTTACATTCTTCTAACGCAGAATGCCCGGCACTTTAAATCAGACGTAAAGACGAGCCGTTACATCTTAGGAAATTCAGTCTTAAGAAAGGCTCAACTGCAGGCGCAACCATCCGCTCGACATGGCGCCTAACCGGCGCCGGTAGCGGATTTACACAGAAATCAATGCCGATTGGTAACCGGCCGATGAAAATTCAAAAATCCTGAATCCCCGCCAGTCTTCGGCTTTCGCGGTGCGGGTACCCTTTTCCCACTGGAAGCAGGTGGCCGGGCAGACTTCGATCGTCTGGCTGCCGTATTGAAGCTGGTAATCGCCGTGGACATGGCCGCAGATCACCAGCCTCACCTGCCGCTGGTCGTCAAGGAAGCTCAGCAGGCGCTCGCCATCCTGCAGCATGTAGCCATCCAGCAGGGGCGTCTGCGTCGGCACCGGATGATGGTGCATGACGACCGCAATCTGTTTCCCCGCCCCGGCCGAGGCCTCCACATCCGAGACAAAGCGCTCAAAATCCGGATCGCTGAGGTATCCCTCATCGGCCCCACGCCGGCAGGTCTCCAGATGGATGAAGTCCCAGTCCGCCGTCGTGAGCTTGCTCAGGCGATGGATGCGCTCCGATTGTCCGAACACGGCTTCCGCCCTGCCGCGATCATCGTGATTCCCGGGAATCCAGAACACCGGAATGCCCAGCCTTTCCAGCTCGAACCGCGCCAGCTCGTAGGAATCGGCGGACTCGTCCTGCGAAATGTCGCCTGTCAGAAAGCACGCATCCGGCCTGAAGTCATGTCCGCGGATTGCGTCGATCGTTTTCGACAGCATCGGATACGTGCGATAGCCCATCAACTCGGAGTCACGGTCGGCAAACAGGTGCGGGTCTGTGATCTGCACGACGGTGACGGTCTTGTTCCCTCTTGCTGCGGTCATCTCCACCATTGCTCTGTCCAATGCGGCATCGCCTTCATTCAAAACCAGCAGGGATTGTATGAAACGCATCGGCCGCCAGCATCCGCCGCGTCCATCCTCTTGAGCCGGGATGACATGCCGGCGGGTTCCGGTCAGGCAGGCCCCCCCGTGTTACCGCCTGCAGGCAAACCCCACAGGTCGCCCGCCACCGGCCAGCGCCGGGCCCCCGCAAGCGGCAAAGGGCTGCTGCAGGCGGCGCCCCGAAGCGCAAGACTCGGGGCCCGACGCGTCAGCCAAGGCCCGTCAACATGTGATTCTTAAGCCTCAAATTTCCTCACCAATCGCACGTAATGCGAGAAATTTTGTGAGAATGTGCGCGTCCATCCACCTCGCTCCCCCCGGCGAGGCTCCCTCGCCCACGTCACCCGTGGGCGTTTTTTTGGGCGCAACAAAGCCGCCGGGTGCGATGTCCCGGGCTGGCCGCCGCCGGGCGACCACCGGCCCCGGCCGCCACGTACGCCAAGCAATCACATGGCCAACCATCTCAGCAGCGTCACCACCATCCACAACGGGAAAGGCGATCCGGCCATCGAGCCGATCCGGAAGATCTCCGATCTGCAGCGCGGACGCATCGCAGCCAAAGTGCACGAACTCAAGCAGGCCACCCGCCTGGATGAGCGGGAGCTGTACGGGGTCATCCTGGCCGATTTCGGGCTGGCCGACATCGGCGACCTGCGGCGCGACCAGTTCAAGCCCGCCATGGAAAAACTGGGCCGATGGATCTCCGAAGTGCGCGAAGACCCGACTGACGCTCCCGCTCCCGTGCGGCGCGACCCTCCCTGTGCCGGCTGCACCCGATTGAACAGCAAGCTCACGCGGACGCGCCGGTGGATGGCGAGCGCGGCGTGCCTCGTCCTGCTGGCCGGCGCCGCAGCGGCGTATGTTTGGCTGATGGCCGGATGCCGACGTTGAGCGCCGGAGGGAACGGGCCATCGGGCAACCGGAAGCCATCGACGGCTGGCACGCGGGGCGACAACATCGTCCCCGCCGGTCGGCAAGGCCCCACCCGGAGGCGCGTGCGCCCGTGCCGAATCGGTCAAGCACAAACACCTTGATTTAATGTTGCACGCACGGGTGGATCAGCGCATCCAAAATAACTACCCTGCTTAAAATCAAACGATTACCCCCAGCATTAACGCCATTTCCATCCCGCGTCGTCCTCGAATGTTTTTTAACAAATAGCGGCCCGCGCGTTCAATCTTGCTTCTGACGGGTTTTGCAAAAAACACACGCCACATCCCTCGGCAATCCGAGAAAATGCCAGCGCCTTCGTACTTTTTTCAATTTCCACTGGAAGAACAGGCCTCTCCCGATCAGCCCAGATGCCCAACGGCAGGACATTATGCGAAGAACCGCAACGCAACCTTCGTCAACCTCTCATCCTGATTTAAAAAACTTCAACTCTGTCCGGTAAATTTTTCCCCCAGAATCCGTGCTCCCCATGCGCGGCGCATTGCTTCGGACCGCGCAATCGCGGGTCCATTCCTTGTCCTGATTCGGCGGCCTCACCCCCCACCTTTCCGGTGATTTGGGGGCCGGCGACTCTTTTCCATTTTTATCTCGGGAGAAATGCAATGCGGTACTCGACACCCATCCGCCATACGGCCATCGCACGGCGCGCAAGCGCTGGCAGCCGGCGTCCATGGCGGCTGGCGTTGCTCGCGCAGGCGGCGGCGGTCATGCTGCTGGCGGCATGCGGCGGCGGCGAAGATGGCTCGCCCACCTCGTCCAGCAGTACGCTGAGCGCGGATGGCTCGCAGCAGCAGGCCAACGCCGGCACCAGCCCGGGAACCAGCACTGGCACAGGAACCAGCACAACCGGAGCCAGCACCCAGCCCCCCGCCGTCGATGCAACCGTTCCCCCGCTCGAACTGCCCGCGCATATCAAGCCGGTCAACTACAAGCTGTGGTTCCGCCCGAATGCCGACCTGACGGGCTTCTCGGGCCGCGCCGACGTGGAGATCAAGGTCACCAAGCAGACCGGCGAGATCACCCTGGCCGCGCGCAACCTCCGCTTCGATCCGGCCCGGGTCACGCTCACGGCCACGGGCAGCAACACCACGCAGATGCTGGTGCCGGTGCCGCAGTCCCAGGGCGACTTCTATGATCTGCGACTCCCGACCGGTGACATCAAGCCCGGCACCTACATGCTGCACATGGAGTGGACCGGCACGGTCAACTTCACCAAGGCCGAAGGCCTCTTCAAGCTGGGCCTGCAGGGCGCGACCGGCGAAAAGTCGGACGCCCTCATCACCCAGGGCGCGGCCAACCTGTCGCGCCAATGGTTCCCCTGCTGGGACGAGCCGGCCTTCCGCCACACCTTCGAGCTGACGGCCGAAGTGCCGGGCGACTGGAAGGCCATCGCCAACGGCAAGCAGAACAGCGCGACCCAGCTGCCGGACGGCTACCAGCGCGTGGCGTTCGCCAAGACGCCGTCGATGCCGTCGTACCTGATGTTCTTCGGCGGCGGCAAGTTCGACGTGCTGGAAGACCAGTTCACCAGCCCGCTGGACACCAGCAGCACCCTGCCCCTGCGGTGGTGGGTGCCGGCCGGCGAAGCCCATTCGGCCGTCGCCGGCATGCAGTACACCAAGGAGGCGCTGAACTACTACTACAACTACTTCCAGATCCCGCTGCCGCTCGACAAGATCGACACCATCGCCGCCAACGACAGCTACAACAACAAGAACGCCGGCTTCGGCGGCATGGAGAACTGGGGCGCGATCTTCGAATTCGCCGACCAGGTGCTGGTGCCGCCCGAGGGCGCGCAGACCTCGATCCACTCCAAGGGCAACGCCCGCTCGTTCGCGGTGGTCTCGCACGAACTCGCGCACCAGTGGTTCGGCGACCTCGTCACGCTGGACTGGTGGGACAACATCTGGCTCAACGAATCCTTCGCCAACTGGTTCGAGAACATCACCAAGATCGAGCTGCACCCGGAGTTCACGGGCAACTCGTGGGAAGGCTATGCGGCGGCCAAGCAGCGCATCTACACGCTCGACCTGGCGGTGACGGCGGTGCCCGTGCAGCACAACCTGAGCGACACCGGCTCGAACGACTTCCTCGACCGGTTCGCCTACCACAAGGGCGGGCACGTGCTGCAGATGATCGAGAACTACATCGGCCACGATGCGATGCGCCGCGGCCTGCAGGCATACCTCAACAAATACAAGTTCGGCAACGGCACGCCGACGCGCCTGTGGGCGGAGCTGGAAGCCGCCAGCGACAAGCCGGTGAGCAAGGTGGGCGACAGCTTCGTGCGCCAGACGGGCGTGCCGCTGGTCACCATCGACGCGCGCTGCAACCCGGTCACCAACCAGAACGTGGTGACCATCTCGCAGCGCGCCTTCCCCAGCAAGAACATGTACCCCGGCTATCGGTGGAATATTCCGCTGGTGCTGAAGTACGGCGAGAATTTCTCGCAAACCCAGACCCTGATGTTCGACCAGGCCGGCACGCAGATCTCGCTGCCGACCTGCTCGGCGGTGCTGGCCAACCCGACCGGCCTAGACTACTACGTCACCAACTACAGTCCGGCGCTGTGGAGTGATCTGCTGGCCCAGGCCGGTGCGATCACCGACAAGGCCACCGCCGCCAACATCGCGGGGGACGCGACGCAGCTGTACAACGCCGGGCTGATGAGCCAGGCCCTGTACAGCCAGATCACCGGCATCCGGGCCTTCCAGCCGGTGCTGCAGACGCTGCGGACCCAATCGGTGGGCGTGGGCATCGGCGCGCAGCAGGTGCCGCCGCTCGAGACGCCGGTCCACAGCATCAAGTACCAGGGCGTGATGAAGCATCTGAGCGACCTGTCGCAATAGGCGCGCGCAATGCAAACGGGCCGCACCTTCCGGGGCGGCCCGCTGTCATGGCGGTTGCGGCGGACAGTGTCCGCCGCTTTTTCTTTCTGCGTCAGCCGGTACGGTGCAGGAACGTGGCCTGCACCACCTCCGTCATCCAGATGGCGCTGTCGCCGGTCTGGCCGTGCTCCAGCACCTTGACGGCGGCATCGAACATCTGACCCGCCAGCACATCGGACGCCACGATCTCGATGCGCACGCGCGGCACGAACTCCGTCAGATCTTCCTTGATGGAGTGCGCACCCGCCAGCGACGCCGTCGGCGGATAGCCGCTCACCTCGCCCACGGTCATGCCGGGAAACCCGGCACAGCCGCGCAGTGCCTCATGCATGCGCTCGAGCAACTGCGGCCGCACCACAATGCGGATTTCCTTCACGATCTGGCCTCCTCATCGAACCATTTATAGAGCGTGGGCAGCATCACCAGCGTCAGCAGCGTGCATGTCAGCAAGCCGCCGATGACGACGATGGCCAGCGGGCGCTGCACCTCGGAGCCCGGGCCGGTGGCAAACAGGAACGGAATCAGGCCCAACATGGCAACAGTAGCCGTCATCATCACCGGGCGAAAGCGCAGACGCGCACCCAGCCGCACGGACTCGTCGACCGACATGCCCTGCTCGCGCAGGCTGCGGATCGTGCTGACCAGCACCACGCCGTTGAGCACCGCGATGCCCCACAGCGCCACGAAGCCCACCGAAGCCGGCACCGACAGGTACTCGCCGGTGACGAACAGCCCGAGGATCCCGCCCACCGAGGCGAACGGCAGCACCAGAATGATCAGCGTGGCGTAGCGCACCGAGTTGAACAGCAGGAACAGCAGGAAGAAGATCGCCGCCACCGTGATCGGCACGATCACCTTCAGGTGCCCCATCGCGCGCTCCATGTTCTGGAACTGGCCGCCCCACTCCAGGTAGTAGCCTTCCGGCAGCTTGACCTTCTGCGCCACGGCGGCCTGCAGCTCGGCAACGAAGCCGCCCAGGTCGCGGTCGCGCACGTTCACGCCCACCACCACGCGGCGCTTGCCGAGCTCGCGGCTGATCTGCGCGGGGCCGTCGGTCACCTCGATGCGCGCGAGGCTCTCCAGCGGCACCTGCGCGCCGTTGGGCGCGGCGACGATCAGGTTGCGGATCGCCTCCACGCTGCCGCGGTACGCCTCGGGCAGGCGCACCACCGCGCCGAAGCGGCGCTCGCCCTCGAAGATCTCGGTGGCTTCCTTGCCGCCGATGGCGGTCTCGATCACGTTGTGCACGTCGGACGCGTTCAGGCCGTGGCGCGCGATGGCCTGCCGGTCGATGGCGATCTGCAGGTACTGCTGGCCGGTGATGCGCTCGACCCGCATGTCCTGCGCCCCCTGGATGCCCTGCGCCACGCGCGCGATGGCCTCGGCCTTCTCGCGCAGCACGGCGAGGTCGTCGCCAAACACCTTGATGGCGACGTCCGAGCGCACGCCGGTGACCATCTCGTCGACCCGGTCGGAGATCGGCTGGGCCATCACGATCTGCACGCCGGGCAGCGCCTGCAGCGCGCGGCGCATGCCCTCGGCGATGTCGTCCTGGGTCCAGCCCTTCGGCCACTGGTCGCGCGGCTTGAGCGAGACGATCGGCGTCGATTCGTTCTGGCCCTGCGGGTCGGCCGGCGACTCGCCCCGGCCCACGCCCGACACCGCCGACCTCACGCCCGGCACCTGCATCACCAGGCGCATCGCCTCCATCTCCATGCGGACCGATTCTTCCAGCGAGATGTTGGGCGCGCGGTTGATGCCCGGCACGATCGAGCCCTCCTTCATCTCGGGGATGAACGCCGTGCCCAGGAAGGGCATCAGCGCGCCGGTGGCGAAGAACACCGCCACGGCCACCGCCACGGTCTTGCGGCCGTTGTTCAGGCTCAGCTCCAGCAGGCGCAGGTACGGCTTCTTGAGCTTGCGGATCAGCCAGGTGTCGTGCGCATCGTGCTGCGCATGCGCGTCGTCTGCGTGATCGCCCCCGGCATGTTTCGACGCTTTGGGCTTGAGCAGGTACGACGACAGCACCGGCGTCAGCGTCAGCGACAGCACCAGCGAGATGAACAGCGCGATCGCGATGGTGAACGCCAGCGGCGCGAACATCTTGCCCTCCATGCCCTGCAGCGTCATCAGCGGCAGGAACACCAGGATGATGATGCCGACCCCGAAGATCACCGGCGTGGCCACCTCCGTCACGGCATGCAGGATGACGCGCACGCGGCTCTCGTTCGGGTCGCGCGGCTTGGCCAGATGCGCGAACGCGTTCTCGACCACCACCACCGAGCCGTCCACCATCAGGCCGATGGCGATCGCCAGCCCGCCCAGCGACATCAGGTTGGCCGAGATGCCCAGCCGGTTCATCGCCATGAAGGTCAGCAGCGGCGTCAGCACCAGCGTGCCGACCACGATCAGCGAAGACCGGATGTCGCCCAGGAACAGCAGCAGCACCAGCACCACCAGCACCACGCCCTCGAGCAGCACCTTGACCACCGTGTCGAGCGCCGCATCGACCAGCTCGGAGCGCTCGTAATACGGCACGATCTTCAGGCCGTCGGGCAGCATGCCGTTGTCGTTGATGGCCTTGACGCGCGCCTGGATGCGCGCGACGACTTCCTTGGCGTTGCCGCCGCGCATCATCATGACCACGCCGCCGACCGATTCGGTCACGCCGTTCTTGACCACCGCCCCCGCGCGCGCCGCCGTGCCGATCTTCACCTCGGCCACGTCGCGCAGGGTCAGCGGCGTGCCGCCCACTTCCTTGAGCACGATGGCGCCGATGTCGTTGATGTCGCGCACAAGGCCCACGCCGCGGATCAGGTACTGCTCGGCAAAATGCGGCAGCACGCCGCCGCCCGAGTTGGCGTTGTTGGCGGCCAGCGCCTCGAACACCTGCTGCACCGTCACGTTGTGGTGGCGCAGCCGCTCGGGATTGACCAGCACCTGGTATTGCTTCTCATAGCCGCCCTGCGAGTTGATCTCCGCCACGCCCGGAATGGAGCGCAGCAGCGGCCGCACCACCCAGTCCTGGGCGATGCGGCGGCGGGTCAGCTCGTCGGCCGACAGTTCCCGGCTGCCGTCGTCCGGACGATCGAGCGTGTACTGGTAGACCTCGCCCAGCCCCGTGGACACCGGCCCCAGCACCGGCGTCACGCCCACCGGCATGCGCGACTGCACTTCGATGATGCGCTCCATCACCAGCTGGCGCGCGAAGTACACGTCGGTCTCGTCGCTGAACACCAGCGTGATCAGCGACAGGCCGGGCTTGTTCAGCGAGCGCATCTCTGTCAGCGCCGGCAGGCCGGTCATCGCCATCTCCACCGGTACGGTGACGAAGCGCTCGACCTCCTCGGGCGAGCGCCCGGGCGCCTCGGTGGCGATCTGCACCTGCACGTTGGTCACGTCCGGAAACGCATCCAGCGACAGCTTGCGGGCGGCGTCGATGCCGAAGAACAGCAGCACGGCGGCCACCACGGCCACCACCAGCCGCTGCTTGAGCGCGCCGCGTATCAATGCGTCGATCATGCGCCCTCCATCTCGGCGCGCTTGCGCTCATTGTTGAGGTGGAAGCCGCCCTCGACGACGATGGGCTGCCCGGCCTGCAGGCCCGAGGCCACCGGCCGCACGCCGTTCGACTCGTCGCCCAGCTTCACCGGCACCAGCCGATAGTCGGTCTGGCTGACCTGCACGAACACGTAGTCGCGGTTGTCTTCGCGCACCACGGCCGCGGTCGGCACCACCAGCTTCTGCTCGGGGCGCGACTCGATCAGCAGCGTCGCCAGCATCGACGGCTTGAGCGCGCGCTCGGGGTTGTCGACCTCGGTGCGGACCGTCACCGTGCGCGTCTGCGGATCGACGATGTCCGACACCCAGATCAGTTTGCCGACGATGCGCCCGCCCGGCGCGCCGGTCTCGATCTCCACCGCCTGACCGGCACGCACCAGCGGCGCGGCGCTCTCGGGCACCTGCCCCACCACCCACACGCGCGACAGATCCGCCACGGTGAACAGCGCATCGGCCGGCTGCACCACCTGGCCGCGCGTCACCTTGCGCTCCACCACCGTGCCGCCCAGGCTCGCCACCACCGGCGAGATCGAAGACATGCCGCCGGTGCGCATCTTGGCGAGCGTGGCGGGCGACACGCCCATCACGCGCAACTGATCCACCGCGGCGCGCACTTCGGCTTGCGCCATGGCCAGCTCGCTCTGACGCTTCTGCAGCTCGGCCGAGCCGATCACGTCGGCCGCCAGCAGCAGCTTGGCGCGCTCCAGCGCCCGGGCCTGCAGGTCACGCTGCGCGACGGCCTTCTGGTAGGCGAGCTGCGCGGTGCCGAGCTCGGTGCTGTGCAGCTGCGCCAGGATGTCGCCGGCCTTGACCTGCTGGCCCGGCACCACGAGCAGCTCGGTCACGCGGCCCGTCACGGATGCGCCGATGCGGGCGACGCGCTGCTCGTCGAAGTCGATCTGCCCCGGCACGCGCAGGCGCTCGGAAACCGCCTGCTGCCCCGCGGGCGCCACCTTCAGGCGCGCGGTCAGCGCGGGCGGGGCGACAACCACGTTCGGGTCGGCCGCCTGCTGCGCGGCGCGGGCGGCATCGGTGCCGTCCTTGCCGCAGGCGCCGAGCAGCAGCACCGCTGCCGCGGCCACCACCGCCAGTCGCCACGAGGAAGAGAGAGAAGAAGAACGATGTGTCATGGTCAGGCCAGGTTCAGGAATTCGGGAAAACGTCGGGCGGCTCACGGGGCCTCCGCGCGCAGGCGGTCGAGTTCGACGGCGGCCGCGCGCTGGTCGGCGCGGGCGGCGATCAGGTCGTTGCGGGCCTGGCGGAACACGCGCTGGGCGTCGAGGTAGTCGAGAATGCCGCGCTCGCCGTGGCGGTACGCGGCCTCGGCCACCCGCAGGGTCGATTCGGCCTGCTTCACCACGCCGGACTCCAGCGCGCCGACCTGCGACTGCGCAATCTCGTACTGGCGGTACGCCGACTCCACCGCCTGCCGCATCTGCAGCTCGCGGTCGCGCAGCGTGGCACGGGCACGCTCCAGCGCGGCCACGGCTTCGCCCACCGGACCTTCGCGCCGGTCGAACAGCGGGATCGACACCACCAGGCCGACGCGGCTGTCCTGCAGATCGGGCTGGCGGTCCACCGAGCCGCGCAGCGCCAGCGAAGGCCAGCGCTGGCTGCGCTCGTGCGCCAGGCGCGCCTCGGCTTCGCGCACGGCGGCGCGGTCGGCCTCCAGGTCCGGATGCGTGGCCAGCACGCTGCCGACCAGATCGGCCAGCGGCGGCAGGTTGTGGACGGCGGCGGATTCCGCATCGGGGCCGGCGTCCACATCGAATGCGGCGGGCAGCTCCGCGCCCACGGCGCGGCGCAGCTCGGCCAGGGCCTGCTGCACGCGCAGCGCCGCGGCCTGGTCGGTCCGCTGCGCATTGAGCAGTTCGGCATCGCCGCGGATCAGCTCGTAGCGCGGCGCCTCGCCCGTCTCCACGCGCACGGCGACACGGCGGCGGATCTGCTCGACCAGCGTCACGTCCTCGCGGGCGCTGCGCTGCTCGGCTTCGCGGCGCAGCACGTCGTAGAAGCGCAGCTTCAACTGCGCCTCCAGATCGCGGGCGGACGAACGCGCCTGTGCCTGGGAGCCCTCGAACGCGGCATCGGCCGCCTGCATGCGTGCCGTGCGCTGCCACGGCAAGTCGAGCTTCTGCGTGATCGACATGCTGTTGGTGCGGCCTTCCGCCGCACCTGGCATACGTGCCCGCTGGCGGCCGGTCATCGCTTCGACCTCGGGGTTCGGCCATGCCTGGGCGGTGATCATGCCGGCCTGGGCCGCCTGCACCTGCGCGCGGGATGCCGCCAGTGCCGGATGTCCGGCCCGCGCCAGTTCGAGCAACTGCGGCAGCGAATAGCGCGGCAGCGGTGCCGCTTCGTCACGGGGCGCGACCGCCCGTGCCGCCTGCGAAGCGGGATCCGCGGCACGCGGCGCGGCCGTCGCCGGCATCGCCATCCAGGCGAGCATGGCCGCCAGCAAGACACGTTTCGGCACGCGCACGCGCGCCACGGAACACGGCGAGGCCGCCTCCTGAAAAGACAACATCCGAACCATCCTGAAAAGAAAAGGGAACAGACAAGCGCCAGCACCCCGGCACGCAGGCCGGTGCTGCACTAGGCGATCAAGGGGAAGGGTTCCGGCGCGGGCCGGAGATCAGGCGTGCGCGGGCGGGCGCAGCATCGGCTCCGGTGCGGGACCGGGCCGGAAGAGAGGCAACGCGGGACGGGCACGCGCCACGCGCAGCGCGGGCGCGAGCGGCAAGGCAGGCGGCGGAAGCCAGAGCTCCGGCGCGTCGCTCGGCGCGTCGGAGGTCACGGCATTGCTGGAGGGGGCATCCGGCACGGCCTGCGCCTTGGCAAACCAGGGATGCGAATCGGCGCATTGGCCGGGCAGCTTGATCGTGGTGCCGGCGAGCGTGCGCTCGAACACGGTCTTGGACACGGCCGGCTGCGTCGGGTCGCCCAGCGAGCCGTCGAACACGGCCTCGATGGTTTCGAGCGCATCGTCCGCGGCCTGCCCATCGGGGAAATGCGTGGCGGAGAACACCGACACCGTGAACAGCAGGCACCAGACCACCACGATCCATCGCACGCCGCGCAGGCGCGTGCCGCGCGCAAACGCGCGCACCGACAGCAGCGACGGAGACAGGATGGGGGCGGACATGGGCACGAATACTAGCAGGATCATGCTGCGCCCGCACAAGCCAGGCTTGCGAATGCCTGCGCATCGGGGCGAACCGCTTCGATGCGCAAAGCAAGACGCGATCGGCCCACGCCGCTTGACGCGCATCGAATCTGTATCCATACTGGTTACAGTTTGTGCCAGACCACCCCATGTCCACCAGCAGCCGCTTCGCCGTCGCCGTGCACATCCTGACGCTGCTCGCCAGCGCCGGGGAACCCGTGCCGTCATCGCTGATTGCCGGCAGCGTGGGGACCAACCCGGCGCTGATCCGGCGGCTGGTGGCGCTGCTGGCGGAGGCCGGCTTCGTCACCTCGCAGATGGGCGCCTCGGGGGGCTCGACGCTGGCGCGACCGGCGGATCGCATCACGCTGCTCGATGTGTTCCGCGCGGTGGAATCGCCGGTGCTGATCGCGCTGCCGCACAGCCAGCCCAATCCGGCCTGCGAAGTGGGCCGCGAGATCACCGGCGTACTGGAGCGCGTGACGGCGCGGGCGCAGTCCGCGATGGAAGCCGAGCTGGCCGCGCAGACCATCGCCGGCATGCTGGCGGAAGTGGGACGTGCCCAGCGCCGGCGGGCGTAGCCCTTTTTTTGCCCTGATATGTAACCACCTCAATTACATATTCGGAAAACACAGCGCCGGCATCCCGGCGCCCTTTTGTAGACCGTTCGATAGGAGTTGAACATGAAGATCGCAATCATCGGCGCCACCGGGCGCGTCGGCACCCGACTGATCGACGAAGCGCTGCGCCGCGGCCACCAGGTCACGGCCATCGCGCGCACGACGTCCAAGCTGCCGGCCCGTGCCGGACTGACGGCCAAGGACGCGGATGTGGCCGACCAGGCCGCCCTGGCCGCCGCGCTGGCGGGCCATGACGTGGTGTTCAGCACCGTGCGCTTCCTGCAGACCAGCGCCGACCAGATCGTCGGCGCCGTCAAGCAGGCCGGCGTACCGCGCCTGCTGGTGGTGGGCGGCGCAGGCAGCCTGGAAGTGGCGCCCGGTGTGGCCCTGATCGACACGCCGCAATTCCCGAAGGAATACTTCGACGAAGCCTCGGCCGGCCGCGACTTCCTGAATGCGCTGCGCAAGGAAAGCGCGCTGGACTGGACCTTCGTCTCGCCCGCCGCCTTCTTCGAGCCGGGCGAGCGCACCGGCCACTTCCGGCTGGGCAAGGACACGCTGCTGGCGGATGCCAGCGGCAAGAGCTGGATCTCGATGGAAGACTACGCCATCGCCTTCCTCGACGAAACCGAGCGCCCGGCGCATTCGCGCCAGCGCTTCACGGTCGCCTATTGATTGGAGGGACGGCACCGGACCGGCCAGCCCGCGCGAGCCGGTCTCCCCGCGGAGCCCGCTGAACGGCGCGTAGCGCCATCGCGGGGGCCGATCGGGATCACCGCATGGCGCATCCCGGTGCCGCTCGGGGCTAGCGTGTCGGCGCATCCGCCGTCCCCGGCGGCTCGTCCTGCGGGTCGAGCGGCTCCGGGACGCTGGTCAGGGCGGGCAGCCGGATCACGACCGCGCAGCCCTTGCCGCCGCGCCCGTCTTCGATGGCGACCGCGCCTTTGCCCAGCTCCACGATGCGCCGCACGATGGCCAGCCCGAGCCCGCTGCCCTGCGACTGGCTGCCGCGCGGCCGGTAGAAGCGTTCGAACACGCGCTCGCGCTCTTCGGGCGGGATGCCCGGGCCGGTGTCTTCGATGCGCAGTTCGATCATCGGCCTGCCGCCGACCTCGAGCCGCCGCACGCCGACCTGGACTTCGCCGCCGTCGGGCGTCTCGCGCACGGCGTTGTCGAGTAGGTTCTCCACCAGCGTGGCGGCATCCTCGTGCGACACCGGCACCCACGCCTGGCTGGCCCCGTCGTACGACAGGATGACATTGCGCCGCTCCGCGCGGGACGCCTGCTGGATCACGCCGCTGCGGGCACAGCCCGCCAGGTCGGACAAGGTGCCCTGCGCCAGATGCGCCTCGACCCTGCGCGCATCCAACCGCGCCAGCGCCAGCAGCTTGGACAGCGATTGCGTGGCGCGCGAGATGCCGCGATCGAACTCGCGCAGCGCGGTCGAGCGGTCGTCCTCGCTATCGGAATGCGACACCACGTAAGCCTGCGCCTGGATCGCCGCCAGCGGCGTGCGCAACTCGTGGGCGGCGTCGGCGAAGAAGCGGCGGTCGGCGTCGATGCTGCGCTGCACGCGCTCGAACAGGCCGTTAAGCGCCTGCACCAGCGGCTTGAGCTCGGCATGCGCGACGCTCTGCACGGGCTCCAGGTCGGCCGTGTCGCGCGCTTCGACCTGACGGGTCAACGCGCGCAGCGGCTTGAGGCCCTGGTGCGCGGCCCAGCCCACCATCACCATCAGCACGGCCGCCAGGAACGCGATGGTCAGGGCAACTTCACGGTACAGGTCGCGGATGGCGCGCTCGTAGGCGGACATCGGCTGCGCGACGGTGGCGGTCAGCTTGCCGTCGATGCTGTCGACGGTGTAGGCGCGCCAGGGCACGCCTTCGAGCATGATCTCGACCACCTTGCCATGTGCCGTACCGCACGGCATGGTGGGTGCGCCGGGCAGCGCCGCGACGACCTTGCCGGCGTGATCGCACAGCACGTAGCGGAATTCGCCGGGCAGCAGATCGGGCTGCGAAAGGCCCAGCCGGATGTCGGTCAGCCGCTGCAGGAATTCTTCGCGGCGCGGTTCGTCATCCATGTTCAGCGTGGTCAGGTCCGCATAGGCCTGGGCCGACATGCGCAGGTCGCTGACCACCTGGCGGCTGTTGGAGCGGGAGATCTCGAGATAGGCGATGGCGAGCTGCACCAGCAGCATCAGCACCAGCGCCAGCAGGATCAGGACATAGAGGCGAAACGACAGCGAGCGGACCCGCAGGATCGCGGGCACCGAAAACTTCACCGGTTGCCCCCGATCATGTAGCCGACACCGCGGATGGTCTGGATGACGCCGTCGCCCAGCTTGCCGCGCAGGTGGTGGATGACCACCTCGAGCGCATTGGCGCTGACGCGATTGCCCTCGCGGTAGAGGGCGTCCATCAGCGTCTCGCGCGTGACCCAGCGGTGGGCGCGGCGCACCAGCTCGAACAGCAGCTGGTACTCGCGCGGCGTGAGCTCGACCACGTTGCCATCCTGCGTGACGCGCTTCTGCGACGGTTCCACCACCAGCGAGCCGACGCTCCAGCGGTTGGTGCTCTGGCCGGCATGGCGGCGCAGCACGGCGCGCAGGCGGGCGATCAGTTCATCCACGGGGAAGGGCTTGACGAGGAAATCGTCCGCGCCCTCGTCCAGGCCCTTGAGGCGCTCGGACAGCGCGTCGCGGGCGCTGGCGATGATGACGGGGACGTCGCTCTGGGCTGCCCGCAGCGCTTCGAGGAAGAGGTGGCCTTCGCCGTCGGGCAGGCCGAGGTCCAGCACGATGGCGTCGAAGGTGTTGGAGGTCATCCACTTCTGTGCGTCCATCAGGCGGCGCACCCAGGTCGTGTTGTAGCCCGCCTGCCGCAGGGCCCGCGCAAGGGCCGTTCCGAGGGGCAGGTCATCTTCGATCAACAGGATGGCATTCATGCGGGGCAACCCAGGCTACAAAAACAAAGCACCGGCGACGCACGCCGGCAAACGTAAGAATTTACCGTAAGGATCTGAACGCTGCTTTAAGGTTACGTAAGAATTTTATGCACGCGCAAACATATATAGGCGCATCAGACCCGTTGCCGCGCCGCCCGCAGGCGGGCCAGCCCGGCCTGCCAGCCCGTGCCGGCCAAGGCAAGCACTGTCAGCACGCCAACCACCGCCTGCAGCGCAAGGATGCCGACGATGGGGCTGTCCGGGCCCGCCAGCCCACGCACGATCAGGACCGAATACAGCATCAGCAGCCCCATCCCGATCAGCCAGACATAGCTCATGCCGAAGGTCTTGCTGCGCGCCAATGCGGAGCCGAACATATGCACCACGGCGCATCCGGCGATGAACGCCCCAGCCGGAACACGGCGGCCAGCACCGGAAGATCGCGCGCCAGCAGCAGCTGCGCCGGCACCAGGGCGGCACCGCAAGCCAGCAGGATCAGCCTGGCGCGCGTGTGCTGCCAGTCACGCCGGTAGACCCGGTGCAGGATGTCCCGCAGACCGAAGAACACGGTGTCCGTCAGCAGGAGGACCAGGAAGCCGCGGGCATAGAACGGCATGAACGCCTGCCACATCAGCACGCCATAGAACATGCCGGCCAGCGGGAACACCATCAGGATCCGGCCGCGCTCGAACAGCAGCAGCAGGATCGCCTGCATCAGGCCGGTCAGCACCAGCGCCGCCGTCACGGCCTCGGCATACCAGGGCGGCAAGGCGGCCGCGAAGAAGGCCAGCACCGGCATGGCCACCCGCACGCCATACCAGATCAGCACATTGACGGGGCGACCGCCGAGCCGGGCCTGCCAGCGCCGCACGGCGGCCAGCGGCCATAGCGGATACAGCGCCCGCTGCACCACCGGCAGCACGGCAATGGAGAGCGTCACGCACCACGCCAGGGTGTCGCCGAGATCGCGGTACCACTCGGGCACATCCAGCCGCTTGCCGGTGGACCAGAACAGCAATGCGCCGAGCACGCCCGCCACCGCCATGCCGGCCAGCCCGCTGAGCGTCGGCCAAGCGCGGTGCGCGGCATCGCTCCAGGCGCGCAGGGATGCGCCGTCCAGCCGGTATTGCAGGACCTGGGGCCACTGCGTCTGCAACTGGTCAAGGAACCGGCGAACGTCTGCCAGATAACTCGGCACAAAGAAACGCAGGCGCGCGATGCGCGGCTGCCCGGGCGCCAGCATGTGCCGCACCGCGGCCGAATGCCTGGCCAGGCGCTGCACGGCCTGGTATTGCCGGTCGCCGGCGGCCTGTTCCGTGGCCGCCAGCCAGCGCTGGCGCTCGTGCGGACGCAGGGGCATCGGCGCCCGGCTCCAGCCGAACACCGCATCGCAAGCAAGGCGCAGCGCACCGACCGCGCGCTCGCTCGCGCAGACTTGCAGCGCGGCCAGTTCGAAGGCTTCGCGGGCTTCGAAATTGACCAGATCGGGATGCCGCAGCGCCTCGCGCAGTTGCGCTTCGATCCGTGCCGCGCTGTCGTCGGAGACATCGTCGCCATCCTGCGGCGGCAGCGCGGCGCGGAACGCGCGCCAGAGCGCCGCGCCGCGCGCGGGCGACGGCACCTCCTGCACCGCCGGCGGCGCGTGTCGATAGACGATGCGCTGTTCGTGCGACCGGCGTGGGGAGTAGTCGGGCGACGGCGTGGTCGCTGCCGCCTCGGCCTGCTGTTCGGCCTGCTGTTCGGCGGGCGGTGCGGCTTCGGCCGGCAGCGGCGGCGAGGCGACCGGGCCGACCTGCAGGAACACCACCGGCCGGGCCGGCGCGGCATCGCATTGCGCCAGCGCCCACTCGTAGGCCTCGCGCAGCGCCTGGAAGCCGGCCGCGTCCTCGTCGGGGCGGACCGCCTTGAGGCGGGCGGCATAGGCGCGCCGGATCTGGCGGGCATCCTGCGTGGGCGCGATGTCCAGCACCGCCCACGGGCCCTGCAAGGAGGAAGTCATGCGCGGCCCGTCAGTCGAACATGGCGCCGGACTCGACCTGGTCCAGCAGGCGCTTGACGGCGGTGCGCACCTCGCGGATGCGCTCGGACTCCTGCCCGTCCAACGCCCCCTGGAACACGGCAATGGCGTTGCCGACGGCGCCGCGCTGCGGCCCCAGCAACTGCTCGAAGACGCGCTCGGCGCGCGCCATCACGGCGCGGTTCTCGGCCTGGTCGCGCGGGTGGATCTTGATGGCGGCGAGCGCCGACAGCCGCTCGCGCACCTCGTCGGGCGTCATCACGCCGGGGTTCTCCTCGATGACGAGCACGTGCGTCTCGCCGGTCTCGACCACCGTGCCCTCGGCCTCGAGGATGCCGTTGACGTCGTAGGTGAAGCGCACGTCCAGCTGCACCTGTCCCGCCGGCCTGGGCTGCACGGGAATGCGCAGCTCGCCGAGGAACACGTTGTCGGCCACGCGCGGCGATTCGCCCTGGAAGACGCGCAGGTTGATCGCGGCCTGGTTGTCGGCCACCGTGTGCAGCCGCTCCACCCGGCTGACCGGCACCACGCTGTTGCGCTCGATGATGGGCATGAAGTGCCCCTCGCTGAAGCGCTGCGCCGACACCTGCTGCACGATCTCGACGCCCATCGAATAGGGCGAGACATCGGTCATCACCACTTCGTCCAGTGCGGCGTCGCGCATCTTCAGGCCGGCCTGGACGGCCGCGCCCAGCGCGACCACCTCGTCGGGGTTCAGGTCCACCACGGGGAAACGCCCAAACATGCGGCTGACCAGCCGTCGCACCATCGGCATGCGGGTGGCGCCGCCAGCCAGCACGATGCTGTCGAGCTCGGCCGGGCGGATACGCGCATCGCGCAGGGCCCGCTCGACGGGCGCGCGCAGGCGCTCCAGCAGGGGCTCGGCGAGGCCGACGAAGGCGTCGGCGGTGACCTCCCAGGTGTGCGTCTCGCCCTCGTGATCGACACGCAGCGTGGCGGCGGCGGCGTCCGTCAGCGTGCGCTTGGCGCGCTCGGCGGCAGCGCGCAGGCGCTCGGCCACGGCAGCCGGCAGGTGCTCGACGCTGGTGCCGACGCGCTGGCCCAGCGGCGTCTTCTGCAGGAAAGCCTGCATCAGCAGCGTGGCGAAATCCTCGCCGCCGAGGAAGTTGTCGCCGGCGCTGGCGCGCACCTCCATCACGCCCTCGAACAGCTCCAGGATCGACACGTCGAAGGTGCCGCCACCGAGGTCGAACACAAGGAACTTGCTCTCCTCCCGCGTCTGCAAGCCGTAGGCGAGCGCGGCGGCGGTCGGCTCGTTGAGCAGGCGCTCCACCTTCAGGCCCGCCAGTTCGCCCGCCACGCGCGTGGCCTTGCGCTGCGCATCGCTGAAATAGGCCGGCACGGTGACGATGGCCTCGGTGACGGGCTCGCCCAGCAGCGCTTCGGCATCGGCCTTGAGCGCGCGCAATACGAAGGAGGACAGCTCCTCCGGCCGGAACGTCTGCGAGCCGAGCCGGATCTTGCGGTCGGTGCCCATGTAGCGCTTGAACAGGGCAGCGCTCAGCTGCGGATGCGTCTGCA
This sequence comes from Ralstonia nicotianae, assembly GCF_018243235.1. Lineage (NCBI taxonomy): Bacteria > Pseudomonadati > Pseudomonadota > Betaproteobacteria > Burkholderiales > Burkholderiaceae > Ralstonia > Ralstonia nicotianae. The sequence continues at coordinate 2,862 of NZ_CP046675.1, read as the reverse complement.
GGCGCTCGCGCGCGGCCTCGCCGATGACGAGCGTGCCGTCGTCCAGGAAACCGACACACGACGGCGTGAGCGCATGGCCGAGCGCATTGGGCACGATGCGGGCCGCGCCGTCGCGCCACACGGCGACGAGACTGTTGGTGGTGCCGAGGTCGATACCGACGATCACGATGGTCAGATGAAGAAACGGAAACAAAAGAAAAGCGGCCGCGCGCGGACCGGAATCTTCCGGCATGCGCGGCGACCGGGCATGCCGCGCAGCTTACCGAAAGCGGGCCGCGGCGGGCATGCCACGAAGTGGGGGCGTCGCCGAATTGCCACGGGCCATAGGCAGCGCGGCGCGCTGGGCTTGGCTATCATTGGGCGATCCTGATTGCGCCCGAGCGCGCCCGCCCGTTCCATGTTCCGCCTGCCTGCCCTGCCCCGCATCCCCACCGCGCCGTTCTGCCCATCCGAGGTGCGCGGCTGCGTCGCCATCCCGCCCGACCTGCCGCTGTGGAAAAAGCTGCTGCGCTTTGCCGGGCCCGGACTGCTGGTGTCGGTCGGCTACATGGACCCGGGCAACTGGGCGACCGACATCGAGGCCGGCTCCCGCTACGGCTATTCGCTGCTGTTCGTGGTGCTGCTGTCCAGCCTGGCGGCGATGGTGCTGCAGTGCCTGTCGGCGCGGCTGGGCATCGTCACGGGCAAGGACCTCGCGCGGCTGTCGCGCGAGCGCTACCGGCCCGGCGCGGTGCGCGTGCAGTGGCTGCTGGCGGAGCTGTCCATCGTGGCCTGCGACCTGGCCGAGGTGCTGGGCTGCGCGCTGGCCTTCCACCTGCTGCTGGGCGTGCCGATCCTGGGCGGCGTGGCGCTGACGGCGCTGGACACGCTGATCGTGCTGGGCCTCAAGGGCAAGAATTTCCGCCAGCTCGAGGCCATCGTGCTCGGACTGATCCTGACCATCGGGCTGTGCTACTTCGTCGAGCTGGCGCTGATCCGGCCGCACTGGCCCTCCGTGGCCGGCGCGCTGGTGCCGTCGTGGCAGGCGCTGAGCGCGCGGGAGCCGCTCTACCTGGCCATCGGCATCCTGGGGGCAACGGTGATGCCGCACAACCTGTATCTGCACTCGTCGATCGTGCAGACGCGCGTGGTCTCGGAGACGGAGCCGGCGCGGCGCGAGGCGGTCGGCCTGTCGCGGCTCGATACCATCGTCTCGCTGTCGCTGGCGCTGCTGGTCAACGGAGCCATCCTGGTGCTGGCGGCGGCGGCCTTCCACGCCAACGGCCACCAGGACGTGGCCGACATCCAGGACGCGCATCGGCTGCTGGAGCCCATCGTCGGCACGGCGGTGGCGGGCGTGCTGTTCGGCATCGCGCTGCTGGCGGCCGGGCAGAGCTCCACCTTCACCGGCACCATCGCGGGCCAGATCCTGATGGAGGGGTTCCTCGAGCTGCGCATCCCCTGCTGGCAGCGGCGGCTCGCCACGCGGGCGCTGGCGCTGATTCCCGCCTTCGTCGGCGTGGCGATGCTGGGCGACCATGCCATCGGCAGGCTGCTGGTGATCAGCCAGGTGGTGCTGGGCTTCCAGCTGCCGTTCGCGATGTTTCCGCTGATCCGCATGACGGGCGACCGCGCGCTGATGGGCACGTTCGCCAACGGCCGGCTGACATCGGCGGTGGCGTGGTGCCTGTTCGCGGTCATCAGCGTGGCGAACCTGTGGCTGGTGTGGCAGGTGCTGGCAGGCTGACGCGCCCCGGATAGCGGCGGCGCGGCGCGCGCATCGGCCCGACTCCCTCAGTGGTGGGGAAAGCTCAAAAAACCCCGCACACCGTGGCATGCCGCCGTTAGAATGCGCCCTTCGTTAGCGCACTACCCCGGCCAAAGCCCCGGCGCCCGAATCATCTGTCCGCGCCAGGACGCTGGTTGAACACCGACCCCTGTCTTGAGCGCGACTCCTCCCCCCCTTTCCGTCCTGCCCGATGCGCGCGCACGTTCGCGTGACTACCAGGCGCGCCACTTCGTGCCGCTGATCCTCGCGCTCAGCAAGTGCGGCGTGCTGGCATTCGGCTTTGCCGTGCTGCTGGGCCGGGCGGCGGGCCTGCTGCACTCGCTGACGCTGCCGCTGGCGCTGCTGGCGCTGCTGACGACGATCGCGGCCATGGCGCACCGCCGCCAGCACAACGGCGCGTGGGAGCGGCTGGCGCTGATGCACCTGCTGGCGCAGGAGACCGCCGTGATCGTGTTCGGCCACCAGGCCGGGCTGCATTGGGTGCTGCCGGCCTTCTACCTGATGCCGCTGGCGACCAGCCCGGCGTGGCTGACGCGCCGCGACTTCGTGATCGCCATGTCGCTGTGCGCGGCCGGGCCGCTGGCGGCGCTGCTCACCGCCAACGAGCCGGCGCCCGTGGTCCGGCATGCGTGGCTGGGGCTCGCGCTGTACCTGCCGATCTGCATCGCCGCCGCCGCGGTCATCCACAGCTATCTGCTGCGCGCGATGGCGCGCCACTTCGCCGCCGAGACCAAGCTGGCCGACCGCGCCAACACCGACCACCTGACGGGGCGCCTGGCCCGCCAGCGCTTCTTCGAGCTCGGCGCCTTTGCGGTGGAGCGCGCCCGGCATCACGGCGAGCCGCTGTGCGCGCTGTATATCGACGTCGATCACTTCAAGTCCATCAACGATGCCTGGGGCCATGCCGCCGGCGACGATGCGCTGGTGGCGCTGGCCGATGCGCTGGCCGGCGTGCTGCGTCCGCACGACCTGTTCGGACGCCTGGGCGGCGACGAGTTCGCCGTACTGCTGCCGGATTGCGACCTGGCGACCGCGCTGTCGGTGGTTGACCGCCTCAAGGCGGCGGTGGCCGTGCACCGGCACCCCGTTGGCCC